>CAKSSH010000040.1 GCA_934488695.1 uncultured Oscillospiraceae bacterium | reverse complement strand
GATGTGGAGGCCGCTATGGAGAAGAGCGGCCGTCCGGCCGGTTGCTGCGGCATCGGACATACTCGTTGGGCAACGCACGGCGTGCCTTCGGACGTCAATTCTCATCCGCATTGCTGCGGCAGAGTGACCCTGGTGCACAATGGGATTATTGAAAATTATATGCAGTTGAAGGAGGAGCTGACGGCGGCCGGCCATCATTTTGTATCGGAAACCGATACCGAAACGGTTGCCGTACTGCTGGACTCTCTGTATCAGGGCGACCCGATTTCTGCTCTGGATGAGCTTATCCGGCGGCTTCGCGGTTCTTGGGCGTTGGGCATCTTGTTCAGCGATCGGCCGGAAACGATTTATGCGCTGCGCAAGGACAGTCCCTTGATTGTGGGGCTGGGAGAACAGGAAAATTTCATTGCATCGGATATTCCGGCAATCTTGAAATATACCAATCGGTACTATCTGATTGAAGAAAACGAAATTGCCATTGTTGACCGCAACAGCGTTCAGGTGGTTGACCGGGAAGGAAGCCCGATTAAAAAGAATGTTTTTGAGGCAAACTGGGATATTGAAGCGGCCGAAAAAGGCGGTTATCCGCACTTTATGATCAAGGAAATCCATGAAGAGCCCAAGGCGCTTCAAAACACCATTTCGCCGCACGTTAAGGACGGTCTGCCGGAGCTTGGCATTCCGGGCCTGACCGATGAGCGTCTGCGCGAGCTGCGTCGTATCTATATTGTCGGGTGCGGAACAGCTATGCATGCCGGTCTTATCGGCAAGGCAGCCATTGAAAAGCTTGCTCGGATTCCGACCGAGGTCTGCATTGCTTCGGAATTTCGTTACGCTGATCCGATTTTAACACCGCAGGATTTAGTGGTGATTATTTCACAGTCGGGTGAAACGGCGGACACCCTTGCCGCACTTCGGCTTTCCAAGGAAAAAGGAGCGCATACACTGGCGGTGGTTAATGTAATCGGCTCTTCCATTGCTCGGGAGGCGGACAGCTCCATTTTCACCTGGGCCGGCCCCGAAATCGCCGTTGCCAGCACCAAGGCTTATTCGGTGCAGAGTGCGGTAATGTATCTGATTGCCATGCGTCTGGCGCTTGCTACCGGGACAACGGAGCGGCAGCGGATTGTCGAACTGACGGCGGAGCTTCTGCGTATGCCGCGGGTGGTTGAGGCAACCATTGAACAATTGGAGCCGATTTGTCGCACACTTGCAGCCGAGAATATTGAAACGAGAGACTTGTTCTTTATCGGGCGCGGCATTGATTATTACCTTTCAATGGAGGGCTCCTTAAAGCTTAAAGAAATCTCGTACATTCACTCTGAGGCGTATGCTGCCGGCGAGCTTAAGCACGGCACGATTTCGCTGGTGACTGACGGTGTTCCGGTCATTGCGGTGGCTACACAGCCGGCGTTATTTGAAAAAATGGTCGCTAATATTAAAGAGGTCAAGGCGCGCGGTGCACGAGTTGTGCTGTTGTGCCGGGAGGATGCCGAGGTCTCTGAGGATGTTTTTGACAGCAAGGTCTCGCTGCAGGACACCGAGGATCTGTTTATGCCGCTGCTGTCGGCGGTGTTTATCCAGATGCTTGCGTATTTTACTTCGGTTGCTCGCGGCTGTGATGTTGATAAGCCGCGCAACCTTGCAAAATCGGTGACGGTTGAATAAGGCTTTTGGAAAGCCGGCGTGTTCGGGTCTGTGCTAATGGCGAGGGACCCGCGCCGAAAAACCGACCCAATAAACACTGTCGGCCGTGCTTGAAAATACGGCGGCACGCAAAAAAAGTTATGCAAAAACGCGCACCCGGCCTTCCGGCCGGGTGCGCGTGATTTTTTTGCAGAAGCTTTCATTTTAAAACGAGATTTTAGGGCAGGTAGTGCTCGGGGTTTTTATAGACGCCGTTGATCAAGACACCAAAATGCAAGTGATAGCCGGTCGCCCATCCGGTCCTTCCGACGGCGGCAATTTTTTGCCCTTGGGTAACCTTGTCGCCGACACTGACATAAACAGCGCTGGTGTGCGCATAAAGCGTTTGGACACCGTTTCCGTGGTCAATAATCAAATGCCGGCCGTATCCGCCGCGAATATGCTGATACGAAACGACCGTTCCGCTTGCTGCTGCGTAAATCGGAGTACCGTTGGGCGCGGCAATGTCTATTCCTCGGTGGTTATAATAGCCCCACCAACGACAGGTGATTCGACCGCTGGTCGGCCAAATAAAGCCGGGAACCTTTCCGTTGCCGTAGGAGCCTCCAATCGTTCCGGTGCCGCGGGAGCCCGCATCGACTTTGGTGGCGGCGACGCGGGTGCCGACGGTGACCTTTTCGTCCACCGGTGCCGAAAGGACCTTGGTGTTCAAAAGCTCCCGCTCGGTAGCTACCCCGTTGAGGTAGGTGACCAGATAGGTCAGCTCGTTGACACCTTCCCGGCCTTTTCGGGTCACGTTGCGATAAGAGGTATAATAATTGTTATTTTTGGTAGTAACGGTTTGATAAGCGACCTTTTGCTTCACGGTTTCGTGACGAAGCACCTTGACGCTCAAAAAAGGCTCTGAGGAGGCCACCGTGATTTTCTGGCCGGGCACAAACGAGGTTTTGGCAATCGGGTTTAAAGCATACAGCGTGTCCAGAGAAATGCCTGCGCTGCGAGCCACCTCATAGGGGGTATCGCCCTTTGCAACGGTATATAAAATTTCCGCCGCCTGCTCGCCGGTGATTTTTTTCTGTAGTTTGCTCATGTCGGTCACACTGGCGACCGGGAAAAGCCCGTCCTTTACCTGAACATCCTTCACAAAAGCAACAATATCCTCTTCATTATCGGTCGCATACTGTGCAAGAATGTTGTTAAGGGTCTCCTCCAGTGCGCTGCGTTCCCGAACAGCACCGACTAAGCTTCCGTCAACATACAGACCGGTAGCTTCTTCAATTACGCTGCTGGAGGCTTCAATCAATCGGTCGGTCACTTGGTCGGAGCTTAAAAAAGAATCCTTCCGAACGACCGAAAGCTTGAATTGCGGAACGATCTCGACGTCGTCACCGTCTTCGGTGAAGATGCGCTGGAGCATTTCTTTTTCGGCACTGTTGTAGATCGCCTCGCGCTCAACGCAGCCGAGCTCAACCCCGTCGTATTGAACAACCAAACCAAAGGTCAGACGCGAAAAGACAAAAACCGTCAGCCCCAGCAAAAACAGCCCCGCTGCCGGCAACAGATAATTGGCAAGCTTGATGGAAGCGGTTTTGTTTCGAGCAATGCCTTCTCGCAAAACCCGCAGGGCTGCTTTCAGCATGGCGCCGATTCCGCCGCTTTGATAAGCGGCACGCGCTTTGCGACGCAGCACTTTTTGTGCGTTGGAAAGCCGGGCAAACAACGCCGAAAACGGCCGCCGCAGACGATGCAGCGCAGCGCCGATAGCTTTGAAAAGGCGCTTTACATACCGAATGAAAAACGCAAAAGCCGCCAGAAAAAGAAGCGGCAGCTGCCGTAAAACCGAAATGGAAAAATTGCCTATATGATAGCACAGCTCCATCAGAGCCTCTTTAACTTCAGAAAAGCCGGCAAACTTTTTTTTCGACGGCTGGCGTCTCGCGGCGGACCTTTCCGCATTTTTTATCATACCGGCATTCACTCCCTTCATGAACATAGGTTACAAAACGGTTACAAAATTATTATACACCTTTTTTTCAAAAAATCAAGTATTCGGAGCCTTTTCGGCAAAATGTTTACAATTTTACCAGTCATTTCCTTTTGCGATTTAATTTTCACGTGACACTTTTTTACATTGTTTCAGCCAAAAATTGCGGCAAATTTTCGTAAATAAACCATTGCTTCAAGGAAACGATAAAAGAGACACAAAATGATGACAGGAGGAGGTTTATGCAGATTTTCAGGAAATTTTTTCAGGTTCTTTCGGTGAGCTGCCTGTTTCTTTGCATGGTTTTGTGGAGCTTTATCCTGACGGGCTATCATGGTGTTTCGGAAAAATATCAGGTGCCGCAGAGCGGCGCGTTGGTGCTTTCCGATTATATCCGTGCCTGTCCGGTTCGGCGGACGATCTCGGTTTCTGCCGCCTCGGAAACTACGGAGGCGTCGGAGCTTCGCCTGTTCGGCGTCTTTCCGATTCGCACGGTTGAAATCAGTCGGACACAGCGAAAAAATGTTGTACCGGGAGGGATTCCCTTTGGTGTTCAAATGGTGTCGGACGGAGTAATCGTTACGGCGGTCGGCGGCGTGGAAAACGGCGGTTATGTGTTCAGTCCGGCGCGGGAGGCCGGTATTAAAAGCGGCGACGTCATTCTCAGTATTGACGGCAAGAGTATGCAGAGCGCCGAGGATGTGGTGAGCGCGGTGGCCAAAAGCGGCGGTAAAAGTCTGGATATTGTTTTGCAGCGAGAGAACGGTCGAATGCGGGAGGTTTGTGTTCGCCCGGTGGCGGATTCGGAAGAAAAAAACTACCGAATCGGTATTTGGGTTCGGGACAGCAGCGCCGGGATCGGCACGGTCAGCTTTTACGATCCGGACACCGGCGTTTTCGGGGGACTCGGACACGCTGTTTGCGATGCGGATACCGGCTGTCAGCTTTCCTTGAAAAGCGGGCGAATACTGTCGGCCGGTATTGACGGGGTGACTCCTTCCAAAAGCGGGGCGCCGGGACAGCTCAACGGACATTTTTCCGGCCCAGTCAGCTGCGGAGTTGTTTTGAAAAACGACGAGACCGGCGTGTTCGGTACGTTGAAAAACGTTCGAGTGTGCTCCGGCACCGTTCCGGTGGCATTCAAACAGGAGGTCCAATTAGGGACGGCTACGCTGTTGACGACGCTCAGCGGAAATGTGCCGACCGAATATGCTGTTCGGATTGAGCGCATCAGTATCGGTGAGGAGCGAAGCACAAAAAATATGCTGATCCGGGTGACCGATCCCGACTTGCTAAAAGCGGCCGGCGGGATCGTGCAGGGAATGAGCGGAAGTCCGATATTGCAAAACGGCAAGCTCGTCGGCGCTGTGACCCATGTTTTGATTGACGATCCGACAGCCGGATACGGTATTTTTGCCGAAAATATGCTGGAAACCGCTTGTCGTGCAGCGAGTGAGGCGGCGCAAGCAGCGTCCTGAAGACAGGAGCCGTCTCTTAAAAGAGACGGCTCCTGTTGTGTTTTTGTGCCCGCAGCCACTAAAGCTTGCTGCTTTACAAATTTACATATAAAATCGACCATTTCATTTAGGACATCTTCTGCTTGCAGGAATACGCCGGTTGCGTTTAGATAGTCCTGCCCCATGCCGTTATAGACGACCATTTTTTTCATCCACTCCGGCATCTTTCGGTTTATGCGCCCAAGCAAAGGCATCTTTTTTAGATAATCCGGCGCCCCCACGGAGATGAATGTTGGCGTGCTGCTCTGGACGCCATAGGAATACGGATTGTTCAGTCTGTCCGGGCTGACAATGCCTATCTTTTTCACAGCGCAATTTGTGAGCAGCTGCATTTGCCGTACGACACCCTTCGGCAATGTCCTTTGCGTCGGATCATAATAAAAATTGTCGAGCCCTTTTTGAAAGTACCCGGCCTCAATACAGAACATATTGAGCGACGGATAAAGCAAAAGCTGCCCCCGTATCATCGCAGACGGTATTGCTTGGGGGAAACCCCGTACCGTCGCCTGAAAACAGTCGCAAAATACCCGGGGTTGCAAAACCCGAGAAAACGGGCAATCTCGGAAACCGAACAACGTTTTTCCTTTAATAACCGCTCGGCTTCGCACAGTCGCAGGGAAAGAATGTACCCGGGCAGGGTCATGCCGCTTTTGCGGCGGAAAAAGCGGCTGAGGGTGGATGGACTGTAATGAAACTGATTTGACAACTCCTGCATGGATACGGCGCGATGGCAGTGGTCGGACAGATACTGCAGCAGGCTGCGATACAGCTCCTCCTCGCCGGGACGACCGGTTTTGTCTCGCGCAGCGTCATAACACAATAAAAGCAGCAGCAGCGGACGCAGCAAGGTGTCAACTGTCGCCTTGTCCGGGAGCTGCGTCGTCAGATAACGGCGGCGCATTGCGTCAACCTCGGCGGCGTCCAGCTTGTTTTTTTTAATAAAAGACGCAAGCTTTCGATCGGCTGCGGAATCAAGGTACCCGCTGACCGAAACAAAGCCGATGCATTTGCCGCTGCGCGTCAGAGGATAAATAAATTCGCCGACGCCGGCCCAGCAACAACCGAAAAACGGCCCGCCGGCACATTTTTCGTATATCCTTTGCTGCCGGTCGGCACAGGCATTTTTATCCGGCAGGCAGTTTTTGATATAATAGCAGTAGGGGTTCTTGTGAAAATTATAGGGCAGCAGCTCGGAACAGCTGACAATGTCCCCGTGCAAAGTGACATGCAGTCCGCAAGCGGAGAGATGATCCAAATAACGGGTAATGTCGGTGACGGTCACGTCCATAAAACCCCTCCGAAATGAATAAATTTTTAAATTTTTGCCGTTTTTACAGAAAAAACTTATGTAAATCAATCATACCGCTTTTCTTTTTAAAAGTCAAGCGGAACGCAAAAAGCCCGCGCCCGAGAAGGGGCGCGGACCGGTACAGCTGCCTGCGGCATATAAAGCCGGCCGGAAAAGGCCTCGGCCTTTTAACACCGGGCTTATTTGTGAGAAATTGCCCGAAAGAGCTTGCGTGCAAGCATTGCCGGCGACAGACTCAGTCGGAAAGATAAGATTTGACCAGCATTTGCAGCAGCTCGTCCCGGTCAATTTTCCGAATCAGGCTGCGGGCGTTTTTGTGTGTTGTGATATAAGTTGGGTCCTCCGACAGAATGTACCCGACAATTTGATTGATAGGGTTGTACCCTTTTTCTTTCAACGCGTCATAGACGGCAACTAATGTAGAATGAATTTGAAATTCCTTGTCGTCTTTGAGCGAAAAGGTGATTGTACGGTTATCGGACATAAGGCTCCCCTCCAAATCCTGCTTTTTTTCAGTATACCCCAGTTTTCGGTTTTTTTCAAGGGCTATTGAAAAATTTTTTGAAAGCATTGAACAAAACCACAATATAGAGGTAGGACTTTACAAATTTGCGTGGATATAGTATAATAAAAGAAATATCGGTCAAAACAGGCAGGGAGGGTAAGCTCTTGGAAAAAGTGGCCTTGATTACCGGCGCGTCGGGAGAAATCGGCGGTGCTATGGCGCGCACCTTTGCGCGGGCGGGGTATTTTGTTTTGCTGCACTATGCGCAGAACAAGTCGGCGGCACAGGAGCTTTGCCGCTTGCTTGCAGAAAACGGCTGCCGGGCGCAGGCGATACAGGCGGATTTGGCCGTTCCGGGTGCGGCGCGGCAGCTTGTACAGCGGGCGCTGGAGGCGGCCGGACGAATTGATCTGCTTGTTAATAATGCCGGCGCAGCGTTGGTGCGTCCGCTTTTGGACACCGAGGACGCGCAGGGCGAACGGATTTTGCAGCTGGACTTGACCGCAGCTATTCAATGTGCCCGATATGCGGCGGAGGATATGTTGCGCCGTCAAGACGGCGTGATTATCAATATTGCATCCGTGTGGGGGCTGAGTGGGGCAGCCTGCGAGGTTTACTATTCTGCGGCCAAGGCCGGTCTAATCGGATTTACCAAAGCGATGGCCGCCGAGTTTGCACCCAGCCGGATTCGGGTCAATGCCATTGCCCCCGGCGTGATCGACAGTCCCATGAACAGTCAGCTCAGCCAAGAGGAGCGGCAGGAGCTGCAGCGTTCAATTCCGGCAGGCCGATTTGGCAACGGCTACGATATTGCAAAGGCGGCGCTGTTTTTGGCGTCACCCGAAGCATCTTATATCACGGGGCAGACACTGAATATCAGCGGCGGTTTTTTAATTTGAGTGTTCGGAGGAAATTATGGTAAAGAAAAAGCAGGCAGCGCAATATGACAATAACAGTATTCAAAGCCTGAAGGGCGCTGACCGGGTACGCAGACGGCCGACGGTTATTTTCGGGTCGGACGGGATCGAGGGCTGCGAGCACTCGGTTTTTGAAATTCTTTCCAACTCGGTGGATGAAGCGCGCGAGGGACATGGCGACAAGATTATTGTAACCCGCTATCGGGATGGGTCTGTCAGCGTGGAGGATTTCGGGCGCGGGATTCCGGTGGATTACAATGAGCGGGAAGGGCGCTATAACTGGGAGCTTGTTTTCTGTGAGCTGTATGCCAGCGGCAAGTATCAGAACAATACCGGCGAGAGCTATGAGTTTTCGTTGGGAACCAACGGGCTCGGCCTTTGTGCAACACAGTATGCGTCGGAGTATATGGACGCCGAAATTTATCGGGACGGATTTAAGTATTCGTTGCATTTTGAAAAGGGTGAAAATGTCGGCGGGCTGAAAAAAGAGGCTGCCGGGCGTCGGCAGACCGGCAGTAAAATTCATTGGCGGCCCGACCGGGAGGTCTTTACCGATACCGATATTACGTTGGAATATTACCAAGAGGTGCTGCGTCGTCAGGCGGCGGTGAATGCCGGGGTACACTTCATTCTCAAAAATCAGGGTCCTGAGGGGATGGAGAGCTTTGAGTATTTTTATCAAAACGGTATTGTAGATTATGTCGGCGAGATGGTCGGTGATGCAGGGCTGACGCCGATCCAGTTTTTTTCGGGGGAAGACAGCGGCCGGGATCGGCAGGATATGCCGGAATATAAGGTAAAAATGTCGGTTGCCTTTTGTTTTTCAAATCGTGTTAATCGGTTGGAATATTATCACAATTCCAGTTACCTGGAACATGGCGGGTCGCCCGAAAAAGCGGTCAAGAGCGCCTTTGTTTCACAGATTGACGCTTATTTAAAGCAAAACAACCGGTATTTGAAAAACGAAAGCAAGATCAGCTTTCAGGATGTAGAGGATTGCCTTGTTTTTGTCAGCAATTCCTTTTCAACCCAGACGTCCTATGAAAATCAGACCAAAAAAGCCATCACCAACAAATTCATTTACACGGCCATGACCGAGTTCTTGCGTCACAGCCTGGAAATTTATTTTATTGAAAAGCCTGAGGAGGCCAAAAAAATTGCCGATCAGGTGCTTATCAATAAGCACAGTCGGGAAAATGCCGAAAAAACGCGTCTCAACCTCAAAAAAACGTTGTCGACCGGGAATGATATGGTGGCGCGGGTAGAAAAATTTGTCGACTGTCGCAGCCGTGACAAGGCGCGGCGGGAGATTTATATCGTGGAGGGCGACTCGGCGCTGGGCTCCTGCAAGCAAGGGCGTGACAGTGAGTTTCAGGCCATTATCCCGGTACGCGGCAAGATTCTCAACTGCCTAAAGGCGGAGTATGACAAGATTTTCAAAAACGAAATCATTACAGATCTTATTCGGGTGCTCGGCTGCGGTGTCGAGGTCAAGACCAAATCCAACAAAGACATCTCTCTTTTTAATCTGGAGGCGTTGCGCTGGAATAAGGTTATTATCTGTACCGACGCCGATGTGGACGGATTTCAGATTCGCACCCTGATTTTAACCATGCTTTACCGTCTGGTGCCGACCTTGATTCAAGAGGGCTATGTGTATATAGCCGAGTCCCCGCTGTTTGAGATCACCTCTCGGGATAAAACCTATTTTGCCTATAATGAAGCTGAAAAAGCACAAATTCTGGAGCGGCTTTCCGGACAGAAGGTTACCATTCAGCGCTCTAAGGGACTGGGCGAAAACGAGGCCGATATGATGTGGATGACCACGATGAATCCGGAAACCCGCCGGCTCATCCGAGTTTTGCCGGGAGATGTGGAGGAGACCGTCCGAATGTTTGATTTGCTGCTCGGGGATAATTTGGACGGGCGCAAGCGGTTTATTGCCGAAAACGGCGGCGACTATTTAGAGCTTGCCGATATTTCTTAAGAAAGGAACGGTCCCTGTATGCCCAAAAGCAGTAAAAAGAATCCCGAAAAGAAAAATTACGGCGGCGATATTCATGCCGAGATCGTCGGTGCGGGCACCGTGCTGGAGCAGCAGATCATCGATACGCTGCAAACCAATTATATGCCTTATGCCATGAGTGTCATTGTGTCCCGCGCCATTCCGGAGATTGACGGGCTTAAGCCGTCCCACCGCAAACTGCTTTATTCCATGTATAAATCGGGATTGCTCGGCGGTGAACGTAAAAAGTCGGCCAGCATTGTCGGGGACGCCATGAAGCTGAATCCGCACGGCGACGCGGCAATTTATGATACAATGGTCCGGCTTGCGCGCGGAAACGAAGCTCTGCTGCATCCGTATGTGGATTCCAAGGGAAATTTCGGAAAAATTTATTCCAAAAACATGGCCTATGCGGCGTCGCGTTACACCGAGGCCAAGCTGGAGCCTATTTGCCGGGAGTTTTTCACGGATATTGATAAAGACACGGTGGATTTTGTCCCAAACTATGACAACACCATGCAGGAGCCGACCCTGCTGCCGACTTCTTTTCCGAACATTCTTTGTAATGTCAATCTCGGTATTGCCGTCGGCATGGCGAGCTCTATCTGCTCATTTAACTTGGCCGAGCTGTGCACTACGGCCATTGAGCGGATGAAAAATCCGGCTCATGAGATTATCAGCACGCTTAAGGCACCGGATTTTCCGGGCGGCGGTTATATTTTGTATGACGCTGCGGAGCTGCAAAAAATTTACGAGACCGGCCGCGGGTCGGTGCGTGTTCGTGCCCGCTATCGGTACGATAAATCCCAAAACTGCATTGATATCACCGAAATTCCTTATACCACGACCATCGAGGCTGTAATAGACAAGGTCATTGAGCTCGTGAAAGCCGGCAAGGCGCGGGAAATTGCCGATATTCGGGACGAAAGCGATTTAAAAGGCTTAAAAATCACGCTGGACCTGCGGCGCGGAACCGATCCGGATCGTCTCATGGCCAAGCTTTTCAAAATGACTACGTTGGAGGATCATTTTCCCTGCAACTTCAACATTTTGGTAGGGACGACGCCTAAGGTAATGGGCGTCGGCGAAATTTTAGAGGAATGGACCGCTTTTCGGCGGGAGTGTGTACGCCGACGCACCTATTTCATGGCGGAAAACCTCAAGGAAAAGCTGCATCTGCTGAGAGGTCTGGAAGCGATTTTGCTGGACATTGACAAGGCTATCCGTATTGTTCGGGAAACCGACGAGGAGCAGATGGTCGTTCCGAATCTTATGATCGGCTTTGGTATTGATGAGGTGCAGGCAGAATATGTTGCCGAGATTCGGCTTCGGAATTTAAACCGGGAATATATTCTGAAAAGGACCGATGAAACGGCTCGGCTGCAGGAGGAGCTTTTTGATCTGGAGGATATTCTGGGCAGTCGCAGGCGAATCGATAAAATTATTATCGGCGAGCTGGAGAGCGTGATTAAAAAATACGGGAAACCGCGTCGCAGCGAGATCCTTTACGACGCTGCCGAATACGTCGAGGAGCCGGAGCAGGTGCCGGATTATCCGGTACACCTGTTCTTTACGCAGGACGGATATTTTAAAAAGATTACACCGCAATCACTGCGGATGAGCAGTGAACAGAAGCTGAAAACCGATGATGCGGTACAGCAGCACCTGGAGAGCACCAATTCGGCAAAGCTTTTGTTCTTTACCGATCATCATCAGGTATACACTGCCCATGTGGCTGATTTTGACGATCATAAAGCCAGCATTCTCGGCGAATATATACCGGCCAAGCTGTCGATGGACGCCGGGGAAAAAGCGATCTTTATGGTGGCCACCATCGATTATAAGGGCTATTTGCTGTTCTTTTTTGAAAACGGAAAAGCGGCACGGGTGCCGCTCTCGTCGTACGAAACCAAATCCAATCGTAAAAAGTTGACCGGCGCCTACAGTGATAAGTCTCCGCTGGTAAGCATGTTCTGCGAGGAAGAGGAGCGGGAGTTTGTCCTGAAAAGCAGCGCCGGCCGGCACCTGATTGTGCACAGCGGTGCGGTTTCGACGAAAACCACGCGTAATACGCAGGGAGTTTCGGTTATGACGTTGAAAAAGAATCAGCAGCTGCTGTCGGTCGGTTATTTTAAGGAGGGCCGGTTTAAAAAGGCGGACCGGTATCGCACCCGCAATTTGCCGGCGGCCGGAGCCGTCCTTTCGGCGGAGGACGCCGGGGAGCAGTTGACCTTTTAGAAAAATGACGTTTTTTTACAAAAAAATGCCCGCAGGCATTGATTTTCCAAAGCGAGCGGGGTATAATTGGAAATAGAAAATGTTTGTAATTCCAAAGGAGGAACATTATGTTAGTTTCAGCAAAAGAAATGCTTACCAAAGCTAAACAGGGCCATTATGCCGTCGGTCAGTTCAATATTAACAATTTGGAATGGACCAAGGCTGTCCTGCAAACGGCGCAGGAGCTGCAGTCGCCGGTGATTCTCGGTGTCTCGGAGGGCGCCGGAAAGTACATGTGCGGGTATACGACCGTTGTAGGCATGGTAAACGGCATGATCCAGGAGCTCGGCATTACCGTTCCGGTAGCAACACATCTGGATCACGGTAGCTATGAGGCGGCTAAAAAATGCATTGAAGCGGGCTTTTCCTCCATTATGTTTGACGGATCGCATTATCCCATTGAAGAAAATATTGAAAAAACCAAGGAGCTGGTAGCCATCACCACGGCCCGCGGAATGTCGCTGGAGGCTGAGGTCGGCGCTATCGGCGGTGAAGAGGACGGGGTCGTCGGCGGCGGCGAGGTTGCGGACCCCGCAGAATGCAAGATGATTGCGGATTTGGGCGTCACTATGCTGGCTGCCGGTATCGGCAACATTCACGGCAAATATCCGGACAATTGGGCCGGCTTGAATTTTGACGCGCTGGACGCTATTCAGAAGCTGACCGGCGATATGCCGTTGGTGCTGCACGGCGGTTCCGGGATTCCGGATGAAATGGTCCGCAAGGCTATCACGCTGGGCGTTTCCAAGGTCAATGTGAACACCGAGTGCCAGTTGGCCTTTACGGCGGCGACCCGGAAGTATTTTGAAGAGGGGAAAGACCTGGTCGGTAAAGGCTTTGATCCGAGAAAGGTCTTGGCACCGGGCGTTGATGCCATTCGGGCAACGGTGAAAGAAAAAATGGAGCTGTTTGGCTCTGTCGGCAAGGCCTGATTATTTAAAAATGCGGCGGCTGTTTGCGGCCCCTGTGCAGCAGACGGCCGCCGTTTGAAAGATTTTCTAAAAAGCGCGAAAAAGTGTTGACAAAACAGTCGAGTTATGGTAATATGATTAAGCTGTTTTCGTGCTGGTGTAGCTCAGCTGGTAGAGCAGCTGATTTGTAATCAGCAGGTCGGGGGTTCGAGTCCGTCCACCAGCTCCA
>CAKSSH010000039.1 GCA_934488695.1 uncultured Oscillospiraceae bacterium | reverse complement strand
CACGGAAAAGGTGCGAACAGCGTGTGTAAAAAGGTATAGCGCCACCCGCGCGGAAAAACGGGCGGAAAAAAGAAAAACAGCACCCGGACGGGTGCTGTTTGGGTCAGCCTATGCAAAATGCTCAGCCTGCCTGATTGAGCTTGCAGATAAGAGCCGATTTCTTTCTTGCAGCGCAATTCTTGTGGAGAATCCCCTTGGCAGCGGCTTTGTCAATCGTTTTGATTGCAACATTTACAACAGCGGCCTTGTCGGCAGCGTTGTCAGCAATAGAGGCTTCAGCCTTTTTAATGGTGGTTTTGAGATTGGAGCGAACGGCCTTGTTGCGCAGGTAGTTCACCTCGGAAACAAGCACTCTTTTCTTCGCTGATTTGATGTTCGGCATCACTACACCTCCTTTAACAAAACAATTGAACTCGGCAGAGGGCACATTTTCGCCTTCTGCACGACAGTACAAATTATCATAGCATACAAGTTACAAAAATGCAAGTGTTTTTGCGAAAAAAATTAAAAAAGGTGAAATCATGAATTATAGAACCGACCTGGCGCTGGAACGCCGAGAGCTATTGCGGGATCAGGCGCCGCCGGGCGTCAGCTGTGAGCAGCAGATGGCAGGGAAAACCCGGATCACCCGGATTCGGGTTCTGGATGCGCAGGGTGCTCGTGCAATCGGCAAGCCCTGCGGCCGCTATGTTACGCTGGAAATTCCGCGTGTGAGCCTGAATCCGCAGGAAAGCGAAAAGGAAATCGAGCTCATTGCCGGGGAGCTTTCGGCAATGCTGCCGCAAAAAGGCTGTGTGTTGATTGTCGGTCTGGGGAATCGGGAAATCACCCCGGACGCAATAGGGCCGCAGACGGTCCGTTTTTGTTTGGCAACGCGCCATATTGCCGGACAACTGCCGCATTTTTCCTTTCGGCCGACGGCGGCGCTGGCTCCCGGCGTTATGGGGCAGACCGGAATCGAAACCGGGGAAATTGTCAGCGGCGTAGTTCGAGAGACTGGCGCTTGCGCTGTAATTGCGGTGGACGCGTTGGCTTCCCGCAGTACGGCACGGTTGGGGCGCACAGTGCAGATGAGCGACACTGGAATCTCTCCCGGCTCCGGAGTTGGCAACGCTCGGGCCGAGTTGTCGCAAAAAACGCTGGGCGTACCGGTCATTGCCGTCGGCGTGCCGACGGTAGTGGACGCCGCCACCGTGGCACTGGATGCATTGAAGGACGGCGGAGAGCAGTACCTTGACGAGGAAAGCCTGCGCGGCTTTATGGTGACTCCGCGGGAAATCGATACCTTGGTTGCCGGGATTTCCAGAGTGCTGGCGCTGGCGATCGGGCGAGCGCTTCAGCCGACGCTGTCGGCGTCCGAGCTGTATTTTCTGACCCTGTGATAGTAGCTCTCTTTTTTGCATATATATAAATGAAGAAAGCAAAAAGGAAAGGAAAAAATCATGCGACATTTTACACCGAAGGCTGCCGGTCGGCTTTTGCGCCGGGTGTTTCCGCCCTCCCTGGCGGCGGGGCTTGTTTTTTGCTTGCTGCTCGGCGCCATGGAGCTGTTCGGCGGTTTTTTTGAAAAGCTGACATTGCTTTCGGCTGCCGCTGCAATGCCGCAGGGCAGTATTCCGGTGGCGGTGTCGGCCATGCGAAACCGACAGAAAGACAAGGCTTCTGTCACCTCTCGGAAAGAGCCGGTAAGTTCTGTGGAGACCGAGAAAGAGTCCGTCGCTTCTTCCTCTTCTGAGGAAAGCCGCGCTGTTGCAGCACCGACCACGGCGGCTGTGCCGGAAAATGCCGGAAAAATTTCGGAATATCCCTTTAAGCCGTCGCCCTCGTCTCCCAGAATTATTTCTTACGGCGGCGCCTTTTTTTCCAACACCAGCAAGGTCTCCAATGCCGAGATCCTGTCGGTTTTAAAGCAGTCGCCGGCACTTTCTTTGCAGCGCGGCCGTCCCCAGGTGTTGATTTATCACACCCATTCCTCCGAGTCTTACGAGATGCAGGATCTCGGTTATTATATCAAGGGAAGTGCTGCTCGGACAACCGACGAGCGGTATAATATGATTCGTGTCGGCGATGAAATCACCGCACAGCTGGAGGCGGCCGGAATCGGGGTGATTCATGACCGCTCGCTGTATGATTATCCCTCCTACAGCGGCGCGTATTACCGCAGCGCCGATACGGCGCGGGCTTATTTAAAAAAATATCCCTCCATCCAAGTTACGTTGGATATTCACCGGGACGCCATTGAGCAGTCCGACGGCGTCCGCGTTAAGCCGACGGCAGTCATCAACGGCAAAAAAGCGGCACAGGTCATGATTATTGCCGGAGTGGATGACGGAACCATGAATTTTAAAAACTGGCGGGAAAACATGCGGTTTGCCGGTGCGCTGCAGCGACAGATGGAAACGAGCTATCCGGGGCTAACGCGTGCGGCAATGGTTTGTCATCGGCGCTATAATATGTATTTGACCGGAAACTCTCTGCTCATCGAGGTGGGCGGGCACGCCAATACCTTGTCCGAAGCAATTTATTCGGGAGAAATGATTGGAAAGTCACTTTCCGAAATGTTGAAGGAGTATCAAAAATGAAGGAACACCGGCGCTCGTTGCGTCTCTTTTTTGCTGCGGCGGTCGTGACTGCGTTGGGTATTTTTCTGTTTTCGGCGGCGGTGATTGCCGAAAAAAACAGTCGGGCAACCGGTCTCGGTGCCGTTCGGCAGGTCTTTTCGGCCACGATGCAGGACGGCCGGCTGCTTGTGACGGTTAATGACCGGCAAGGGTCGTTTTCGCTGCGATCGGCGGCGGCCCTTTTGGAAAGTCCCGTCTTTTGGAGCTTGGTTTCGGCGGGAATGTTTTTTTAAGCAAAAAAGTCGAAAAAGAGGTTGATTTTTGTCCGCATTTTTTTTATAATAGTTTATTGAGAATAAGATAAAAAGGGTGCGAGACGATGAAAAAAATCGGGTTCGATAACGAAAAATACCTTAAACTGCAATCGGAACGTATCCGGGAGCGCATTGCTGCGTTCGACAATAAGCTTTATTTGGAATTCGGCGGTAAGCTGTTTGATGATTTTCATGCTTCGCGTGTGCTGCCGGGCTTTGAGCCGGACAGTAAGGTTCGGATGTTGATGGAGCTTGCCGACCAGGCGGAGATTGTTATCGTCATCTGCGCCGGTGATATTGAAAAGAGCAAGGTCCGCGGTGATTTGGGCATTACCTATGATTTGGACGTGCTTCGCCTGATTGATGCTTTCCGCGAGATCGGGCTGTATGTCGGCAGTGTTGTCATTACGCAATATGCCGGGCAGCCGGTGGTGGACAGCTTTAAGAAAAAGCTGGAGAGCCTGCAAATCAAGGTTTACATTCACTATATCATTGCCGGTTATCCCAGCAATGTGCCGCTGATTGTCAGCGACGAGGGGTATGGCAAAAATGAATATATCGAGACTTCGCACCCGCTGGTGGTGGTTACGGCGCCCGGTCCCGGCAGCGGCAAAATGGCGACCTGCCTGTCGCAGCTGTATCACGATTATCGCCGGGGTATTAAGTCAGGCTATGCCAAGTTTGAAACCTTCCCGATTTGGAATCTGCCGCTGAAGCACCCGGTCAATTTGGCTTACGAAGCGGCAACGGCCGATCTCAATGACGTCAATATGATTGACCCGTTTCACCTGGAAGCGTATGGGGAAACGGCGGTCAATTACAATCGGGATGTTGAGATTTTTCCGGTCCTCAATGCTATTTTCGAGAAGATTGCGGGACAAAGCCCGTACAAATCTCCGACGGATATGGGCGTCAATATGGCCGGCAACTGCATTGTGGACGATGAGGCCTGCTGCGCCGCCTCGCGCGACGAGATTGTGCGGCGGTACTTTGCCACCCGCTGCGATATTTTAATGGGCCGCGTATCGGCCGATGCGGTTTACAAGACCGAGCTTTTGATGAATCAGGCGGGGGTTTCGCCCGAAAGTCGGCAGGTTGCCACGGCGGCTAATGCCAAGGCGGTCGAAACCGGTGCTCCGGCCGCGGCGATCGAGCTTCCGGACGGTACGGTGGTGACCGGCAAGACAACGCCGCTGCTCGGCGCATCTGCCGCGGTGCTGCTCAATGCGCTCAAGGTTCTGGGTGGTATCCATGATAATATCGACCTTATCTCCCGTATTATTATCGAGCCGATCCAGGCGCTCAAGACCGGACCGATGGGCAATCACAATCCTCGGCTGCACGCCGACGAAGTGCTTATTGCGCTGGCAATCAGCGCCGCCACGAATCCGACGGCGGAGCACGCACTGCAGCAGATTGAGCGGCTGCGCGGCTGTGAGGTACATGCGACGGTGATTCTGTCCGAGGTGGATCGAAATGTTTTCCGTAAGCTGCGCATGAATCTGACCTGTGACGCACAATACCAGACGAAAAAGCTGTTCCATAAATAAAATTCCGCTTGAGCGGCCGCCCTTCAGGGCGGCCGCTCTTTTTGCCGTTTCGTTTTAGCGCTCCGATTAATTTGATTTCCTGTTTTTGCGGACGACAAAGGGCTTTCGGTCGCCGCCTTGCCGCCGCTTTGGGACAGCCGCCCTGCCGCCGCTTTGGGACAGCCGCCCTGCCGCCGCTTGGGGACAGCCGCCTTGCCGCCGCTTTGGGACAGACGTTTTGCCGCTGCATTGGGACAGACGTTTTGCCGTCGCTTTGGGACAGACGTTTTGCCGCTGCATTGGGACAGACGTTTTGCCGCCGCTTTGGGACAGACGTTTTGCCGCCGCTTTGGGACAGCCGCCCTGCCGCTGCATTGGGACAGCCGCCCTGCCGCCGCTTTGGGACAGCCGCCCTGCCGCCGCTTCTGGCTCGCTGCTCTTTTTGCCGGCTTTTTGCTTTTTTCGGCAGCTGCCGATTTAACAGCGCTTTTCTTTTGCAGCTTCGGCCTGTTTTTGGCGTTCTTTGTTTGCAAGGCTTTTCCCCCGCGCCGACCCGGCAGGAGAAAAAACGTCGGGTCGGCGGCGCGGATAAAAAAAGGCGGGGGATTTTTTAAAAAAATCCTTTTTTGCCCAAAAAGTCATTGACAAGCCTTTTTAATTAGGATATAATGTTAAAATGTATCAAAATGGATTTCTGTGCCTTTCCCGATATTTTTCGGCCGAAAAAACGGTCGAAAACTGCGCTTTTTTGCGGACGAAAAACAGGCAGAAAAGGACGGAAAAATCGGCTGTACACGATACAGTCGAGCAGCTTGAATATACTGAACGGAGTGATGGAACCGATGGTGAATGTCAAGGAAACAAAATTCGGAAAAGTGTCCCGAATGAACTTCCAAAAAATCAAAGAAGTTCTCGAGATGCCGAATTTGATCGAGATCCAGAAGAATTCCTACAAATGGTTTATCGAAGAAGGTCTCAAGGAGGTCTTTAACGAAGATTCCACGATTGTGGACTATAATGGGAATTTGGTGCTGGAATTCGTCGATTATCACTTTGACGACAAAACCAAATACAGCATTACCGAGTGCAAAGCGAGAGATGCCACCTACGCCATCCCGATGCGTGCCACCGTCCGGCTCTTAAACCGGGAAACCGGCGAGGTCAAGGAGCAGGAGGTCTTTATGGGCGAATTTCCGCTCATGACCGACAGCGGCACCTTTATCATCAACGGCGCAGAGCGGGTTATTGTTTCGCAGCTGGTTCGTTCGCCGGGCGTTTATTTCGGCATGGAGCACGACAAATCGGGAAAAGAGCTGTTTTCGGCAACGGTCATTCCCAATCGCGGCGCTTGGCTGGAATATGAAACCGACGTCAGTGACGTTTTTTATGTGCGTATCGATAAGGAACGCAAAATTCCCATCACCGTCTTTATCAAGGCTCTCGGGCTTTCCAGCCGGGAGCAGATTCTGGAAGCCTTCGGCGAGGATCCCCGGATTCTCGAAACCCTGAACCGGGACGAAACAGCCGATACCGACGAGGCCCTCAAGGAGGTCTATCGCCGGCTGCGCCCGGGCGAGCCGCCGACGGTGGAAAATGCACGGACGCATTTAAACGGGCTGTTTTTTGATAAGCGGCGTTACGATATTTCTCGTGTCGGCCGTTATAAGTACAACAAAAAACTGGCGCTCTCGCGCCGGGTTCGCGGCTGCACCCTGAGTCGGGATGTTGTCGACCCCATTACCGGTGAGCTGCTGTTTGAAAAAGGGACCCTTCTGCGGGAGGAAACGGCGCTGGCGCTGGAAAACGCCGGTGTTTCAACGGTTTATGTTTCGGTGGGGGACCGCGAGGTCAAGGTGTTTTCCAACCATATGGTGCGCCGCAGCCTGATTTGCGATTATATTCATATCACCGAGGACGAGCTGGAAGAGATGGGCATCAATGAGATGATCTATCTGCCGGTGTTTAAGGAAATTATCGACGGGACCTCGGATGAGGACACCATTCGCGCCCAGCTGCAGGAGCGGGTGGATGACCTGATTCCCAAGCACATTATCATTGATGATATTTTCGCTTCCATCAACTATCTCAACTGCTTGGCGGACGGTATCGGCTCTACCGACGACATTGACCATCTCGGCAACCGTCGGGTGCGCAGTGTCGGCGAGCTGCTGCAAAATCAGTTTAAAATCGGCTTTTCCCGGATGGAGAAAGTGATTCGGGATAAAATGACGATTCAGGCGCAGGACATGGAAGCCCTGTCTCCGCAGGCACTTATCAATATTCGGCCTATCGTGGCGGCGATTCGGGAGTTCTTCGGAAGCTCCCAGCTGTCACAGTTCATGGATCAGACCAACCCCCTTGCGGAATTGACGCATAAGCGCCGTCTTTCGGCGCTCGGCCCCGGCGGTCTTTCGAGAGACCGTGCCGGGTTTGAGGTGCGTGACGTTCATTATACCCATTACGGCAGAATGTGCCCGATCGAGACGCCGGAAGGTCCGAACATCGGTCTTATCTCGTATCTGGCCGGCTTTGCCAAAATCAATCAATACGGCTTTATCGAAGCACCGTATCGCAAGGTGGATAAAGAAACCGGCGTTGTTACCGAGGAAGTTGTTTATATGACTGCTGACGCCGAGGATGATTTTGTCGTGGCGCAGGCCAATGAGCCGCTGGATGCCCAGGGCCGCTTTGCCCGTCCCCGCGTTAATGCGCGTGTGCAGGACGAAATTGCCGAGGTAGACCGTGACCGGGTCGATTATATGGATGTTTCGCCGAAAATGGTGGTTTCCATCGCAACGGCGATGATTCCGTTTTTGGAAAATGATGACGCCAACCGTGCTTTGATGGGCGCCAACATGCAGCGGCAGGCAGTGCCGCTGATGAAGACCCAAAATCCGATTGTCGGCACCGGCATGGAGTATAAGGCGGCGGTCGATTCGGGCGTTACGGTAATTGCCGAGCAGGACGGTGTTGTCAAGTCGGTTTCGGCAGATAAGATTGTCGTTACCGATAACGCCGGCAACGACCATGAATACGAGCTTATCAAATTCCTGCGCTCCAACCAGGGCACCTGTATCAATCAGAAGCCGATCGTGGACGCCGGCGAAAAGGTCTGCTCGGGACAGGTGATTGCCGATGGTCCGGCGACCTGTAACGGCGAGATCAGTCTCGGCAAAAATATGCTGATTGGCTTTATGACCTGGGAGGGCTATAACTACGAGGACGCCGTTTTGCTCAACGAGCGCCTGGTGCGGGACGACCTGTTTACCTCTATTCATATTGAAGAGTATGAGATTGAGGCGCGGGATACCAAGCTGGGGCCGGAGGAGATCACGGCGGATATCCCCAATGTTTCCAATGACGCCCGAAAGGATTTGGACGAGCGCGGCATTATCCGCATCGGTGCCGAAGTTCATTCGGGAGATATCCTGGTCGGAAAGGTGACTCCGAAGGGAGAAACCGAGCTGACGGCGGAGGAGCGTCTCTTGCGGGCAATTTTCGGCGAAAAGGCTCGGGAGGTACGGGACACCTCGCTGAAGGTGCCGCACGGAGAATACGGCATTATTGTAGATGTCAAGGAGTTTACCCGCGACAACTGCGATGAGCTTAGCCCCGGCGTTAATAAAGTGGTACGCTGCTATATTGCACAAAAAAGAAAGATTCAGGTCGGTGACAAGATGGCGGGCCGACACGGAAATAAGGGCGTGGTTTCCCGCGTTTTGCCGCAGGAGGATATGCCCTTCCTGCCGGACGGCCGTCCGCTTGATATCGTGCTCAACCCCTTGGGCGTTCCGTCTCGAATGAATATCGGACAGGTGCTGGAAGTGCACCTTGGCCGTGCGGCGGCGGAGCTTGGATGGAAAGTGATGACGCCGGTTTTTGACGGCGCTCACGAAGAGGATATCCGGGAATGCTTCAAGATGGCCGGTCTGCGGGAGGATGGCAAGACGGTGCTGTACGATGGACGCACCGGTGACCCGTTTGACAATCCGGTAACGGTCGGCTATATGTACTTCCTCAAGCTGCACCATCTGGTTGACGACAAGATTCATGCCCGTTCCACCGGGCCGTACTCGCTGGTGACCCAGCAGCCGCTCGGCGGTAAGGCGCAGTTCGGCGGCCAGCGTTTCGGCGAGATGGAGGTTTGGGCCCTGGAGGCTTACGGCGCAGCATATACGCTGCAGGAAATTCTGACCGTCAAGTCGGACGATGTTGTCGGCCGTGTCAAGACCTATGAATCTATCATTAAGGGCCAAAATGTGCCGACGCCGGGTATTCCGGAGTCCTTCAAGGTGTTGATTAAGGAATTGCAGTCGTTGGGCTTGGATGTCAAGGTGCTGGACAACGAGGGCGGCGAAATCGACCTCAAACAGAATTTTGACGAAGAGGAATTGAGCTTCGGCGCAATTGACAACGCAGTCGGCGATTACCGGGATGACGGTGCATATGACGGCATGACGGTCGGAGAGCTTTCCGATACCGAGCAGTTTGGGACGGTGGACTCCGATGAAGAGGCGTATGACGACGTGTTGGACGATGAGCCGGATGATGAGCTGGACGACGAGGCGTTTGACGACGCGGACGATTCCCGGGAAGACCTGTAAAGAATAGAAAGAAGGGCGTAACATGGAATATAATGCTTTTGATTCGATCAAGATAGGCCTTGCATCGCCGGACACGATTCGGGAATGGTCTTACGGAGAGGTCAAAAAGCCGGAAACTATCAACTACAGGACCCTCAAGCCCGAGAGGGAGGGGCTGTTTTGCGAGCGCATTTTTGGGCCGACCAAGGACTGGGAGTGCCATTGCGGTAAATATAAGCGCCTGCGCTACAAGGGCAAGGTCTGCGAGCGCTGCGGCGTTGAGATTACACGAGCCAAGGTGCGCCGGGAGCGGATGGGGCATATCGAGCTGGCCGCGCCGGTCTCTCACATTTGGTATTTTAAGGGAACGCCGTCTCGGATGGGCCTGATTTTGGATCTGTCTCCGCGGGTTCTGGAAAAGGTAATTTATTTTGCGGCCTATATTGTTACCGATAAAGGAAACACGCCGCTTGAAAAGTATCAGCTGCTCAGCGAGACCCAGTACCGTGAATGGAAAGAAAAGTACGGGGACGCTTTTACGGCCGAGATTGGCGCCGAGGCAATTCGGCATTTGCTGGAGGCTGTGGACCTGGACGCGCTGTCTCGGGAGATTAAGGAAGAGCTGAGCCGGGTTTCCGCCAATCAGAAAACCGGCGGACAGAAAAGCCTGAAGCTCTTAAAGCGGTTGGAGGCAGTTGAGGCTTTCCGTAAGTCGCATAATCGTCCCGAGTGGATGATTCTGGACGTGGTGCCGGTTATTCCGCCGGACATTCGTCCGATGGTCCAGCTGGACGGCGGTCGATTTGCCACTTCGGATTTAAACGATCTGTATCGTCGGGTCATTAACCGCAACAACCGGTTGAAAAAGCTGCTGGAGCTTAACGCGCCGGATATTATCGTGCGCAACGAAAAGCGTATGCTGCAGGAGGCGGTAGACGCCCTGATCGACAACGGTCGTCGCGGTCGTCCGGTCACCGGTCCGAGCAATCGCCCGCTCAAATCTCTTTCGGATATGCTGAAGGGCAAGCAGGGCCGTTTCCGTCAGAACCTGTTGGGTAAACGTGTTGACTATTCCGGCCGTTCGGTTATTGTGGTCGGTCCGGAGCTTAAGATGTATCAATGCGGCCTGCCAAAGGAGATGGCACTGGAGCTGTTTAAGCCTTTTGTCATGAAACGGCTGGAGGAGATCGGTGCTGCCGAAAACAATAAAAACGCCAAAAAAATGGTCGAGCGTGCCAACCCCAAGGTTTGGGATGCGCTGGAGACTGTAATTAAGCGCCACCCGGTGCTGCTGAACCGCGCACCGACGTTGCACCGTCTCGGTATTCAAGCCTTTGAGCCGGTGCTGGTCGAAGGAAAAGCCTTGAAGCTGCATCCGCTTGCCTGTACGGCGTATAATGCCGACTTTGACGGAGACCAGATGGCGGTGCATGTGCCGCTGTCGGCCGAGGCGCAGGCTGAGGCACGGTTTTTGATGCTGGCGGCCAATAACCTCTTAAAACCGTCGGACGGAAAGCCGGTTACGGTGCCGACGCAGGACATGGTGCTCGGATCTTACTATCTGACCATCATCAAGGAGGGCGAACCCGGCGAAGGAAAGGTGTTCCGCGACTTTGATGAGGCGTTGATGGCTTACAGCGACGGTGTAGTCGGGTTGCATGCGCCGATTCGAGTTCGGGTCGAGCGTGAGGTCGGCGGCAAAAAAGTCAATCGCCTGATTGACGCGACGGTCGGCCGGATTATCTTCAACAACCCGATTCCGCAGGATCTGGGCTTTGTGGATCGCTCCAATTCGGAGCAGATGTTCGATTTGGAAATCGGTTTTAAGGTCGACAAAAAAATGCTGGGCAAGATTGTGGACCGCTGCATTAAGACCCACGGAACGGCAACCGCCTCCGAGGTGCTGGATAAGATCAAGGCACAGGGCTTTAAGTATTCAACGCGCGGCGCAATCACCGTTGCTGTCTGCGATGCGGAGATTCCGCCGCAGAAGAAAGAGCTGGTGGCGCAGGCAGAAGCCCGTATTGTGGAAATTGCCAAGCAGTATGATCGCGGTCTTTTGTCCAATGAAGAGCGCTATAAGCTGGTCATCGACACCTGGACCGAGACAACCAAATTGGTTTCCGATGCGCTTTCGGAAAACCTCAATCAATACAATCCTATTTGGATGATGGCCGATTCGGGCGCCCGCGGAAGTATCAACCAGATCAAACAGCTGGCCGGTATGCGCGGACTGATTGCAAACACCTCCGGCCGGACCATTGAGATCCCGATTAAGGCGAATTACCGTGAAGGCCTGAACGTCCTTGAATACTTCATTTCCTCTAAGGGCGCAAGAAAGGGTCTGGCGGATACCGCTCTGAGAACGGCCGACTCGGGCTATCTGACGCGTCGATTGGTGGACGTTTCGCAGGAGGTCATTATTCGTCAGCATGATTGCGGCACGCATGACGGTATCGAGATTTGCGACATCAAGGAAGGCAAGGAAATGATCGAGCCGCTTTCCGAGCGGCTGGTCGGTCGGTATTTGGTGGACGACTTTGTTGATGAAAAGACCGGCGAGGTCCTTATCAGCAAGGATAAGATTCTGACAGATGCCGACGCTGAAAAGATTGTGTCAACCGGCGTTACCCGAATCAAGATCCGTTCTATTTTGAAGTGTAAATCCAAATCGGGTATCTGTGCCAAGTGCTACGGCTCTAACCTGGCAACCGGAAAAGCGGTTGCGGTCGGCGAGGCGGTCGGTATTATTGCCGCGCAGTCCATCGGTGAGCCGGGTACGCAGCTGACCATGAGAACCTTCCATACCGGCGGTATTGCGTCGGCGGAGGATATCACGCAGGGTCTGCCGCGTGTTGAGGAACTGTTTGAGGCCAGAAAGCCGAAGCATAACGCGATTGTGACCGAGGTGGCCGGCAAGGTTTCGGTCAAAGACGGTAAGAAGGGCCGCTTTGTCAGCGTGATGCCCTTTGATTCGACCGGCAACGACCTTGTCGACGAAGAGAAGCTGTACCAGATTCCGTATGGCTCCCGGATGCGCGTCAAGGGGGGAGACCTGGTGGCGGCCGGTGACCTGATTACCGAGGGCTCCATTAACCCGCATGACGTGTTGGCTATCCGCGGCGCCGATGCCGTTCGCGATTACCTGATTGCCGAGGTGCAGAAGGTGTACCGGCTGCAGGGCGTTGATACCAATGACAAGCATATCGAGGTCATTATTCGTCAAATGATGAAGAAGGTCAAGATTGTAGACGGCGGAACGACAGGCCTGCTGCCCGGAACGGTGATGGAGCGCGGTGAGCTGGAAACCATTAACGAGGAAGTTCGGGAACAGATCGCAAACGGCGATTTGAATGCCCGCGAGGCGACCTGTACGGCGGTGCTGCTCGGCATCACCAAGGCGTCACTGGCGACCGATAGCTTTATGTCGGCGGCTTCGTTCCAGGAAACCACCAAGGTATTGACCGATGCGGCCATCAAGGGGAAGGTCGATCACCTGATGGGTCTGAAAGAAAATGTTATTATCGGCAAGCTGATTCCGGCCGGCACCGGGATGCAGTGCTACACCGATGTTGAGGTGGAACGCTGTGCACAGCCGGTTTTGGAGCAGCCCGAAGAGGAAGCAGTGCTTTAAAAGTTTCCCGCGCCCGGGAATTTCCGGGCGCGGGGTCTTTTTTGTACAAAAGGCTATCAAATGGAGAAAACAAGGGAAAATTTTGCCGTATTTGTCCGGAATATGCTTGACAAAAAAATATTTTCATGCTACAATAATAAACTGTGTCGGAGTGTGTCCAAAACCGGCCGAAAGGCAGTGAAAACGGCGCCTTGTCGCCGATGGGACGCACTTTTCGCAGATTTTTGAAAGAAAGGAGGAAACACAATGCCGACCTTTAATCAGCTCGTCAGAAAGGGAAGAGAAACCGTTGAAGCAAAGTCGACTGCTCCTGCTCTCTTGAGAGGCTACAACTCCAAGAAAAAGGAAGCGACGGATCAAAATTCGCCCCAAAAGCGCGGTGTTTGCACGGCCGTCAGAACCATGACCCCGAAAAAGCCGAACTCCGCCTTGCGTAAGGTTGCGAGAGTCCGTTTGACCAATCAGACTGAGGTTACGGCTTATATCCCGGGTATCGGACATAACTTGCAGGAACACAGCGTCGTGCTTATTCGCGGCGGAAGAGTAAAGGACCTGCCGGGCGTTCGTTACCACATCGTGCGCGGCACTCTGGATACCCAGGGCGTTGCCAACCGGATGCAGGCCCGCTCCAAGTACGGAGCCAAGCGGCCGAAGGCCGGTGCTTCGAAGTAAGAAAACAGATTTGCTTTCCGTGTTGAGAGCTTGAGATAACAGTCTCTTTGGCCTCGGCATGGCCGGCGGAAGAATTACTTTCGAGTACCTATGATATCATTTTTGTGAAGGAGGGAAGCGAAGTGCCAAGAAGAGGAAGAATTGCCAAAAGAGACGTTCTGCCGGATCCTCTGTACAATTCCAAGCTGGTGACCAAACTCATCAACAATGTTATGGTCGACGGTAAGCGCGGTGTTGCGCAGAAGATCGTTTATGGTGCATTCGATATCGTCAAAGAAAAAACCGGGAACGATCCGTTGGAATCTTTTGATAAGGCGATGGAAAACATCATGCCTGCTCTGGAGGTCAAGGCTCGCCGTGTCGGCGGTGCCAACTATCAGGTTCCGATTGAGGTTCGTCCGGAC
>CAKSSH010000038.1 GCA_934488695.1 uncultured Oscillospiraceae bacterium | reverse complement strand
ACATTAAAGGGCGCTGCCGTCGCCGAAGTTCAGGCGGCGGAAGGGAGTGGCTCTTTAGACGCGGAAATCTCCGCCGTCCGCTCTAAACGGGGAGAGGGTCGGGTGTGAAATCTGCAGCGATTATCGAAAAAATATTTAAGAGAGGAGCTTTTTATGCAAACCTTACAGGAATACAAATGTCCCTGTTGCGGCGGCGCGATAGCCTTTGACAGCACGCTCCAGAAAATGAAGTGTCCTTACTGCGACACCGAGTTTGAGATGGAGACGCTCAAAAGCTATGACGCCGAGCTGCAAAGCGAACAATCGGACAAGATGGAATGGGAAACCGTTTCCGGCGGAGACTGGCAGGAGGGTGAAACTGACGGGCTGCGCTCCTATGTGTGTAAGTCCTGCGGCGGCGAGATTGTCGGCGATGAGAATACGGCGGCCACCTCCTGCCCGTTCTGTGGCAACCCCGTAGTGATGATGGGTCAGTTTTCGGGCGCACTCAAGCCCGATCTCGTCATTCCCTTCAAGCTGGATAAGAAGGCGGCAAAGGCGGGGCTTGAAAAGCATTTGGCCGGTAAGCGTCTGCTGCCGAAGATTTTCAAGGACCAGAATCATATTGACGAGATTAAAGGGGTTTATGTGCCATTCTGGCTCTTTGATACCGACGTGGATGCACAGGTGCGTTACCGTGCAACGAATGTTCGGACATGGAGCGACAGCGACTACGACTACACCGAAACCAGCTATTTTTTGGTGCATCGCGGCGGCAGCATCGGCTTTGAACATGTTCCGGTGGACGGTTCCTCCAAAATGCCGGACGATTTGATGGAATCCATTGAGCCGTTTAACTTTTCCGATGCACTGGATTTCCAGACGGCTTACCTTGCCGGCTATTTGGCAGATAAGTATGATGTGACTGCCGAGGAAAGCGTTGACCGTGCCAATCAGCGCGTCAAGCATTCCACCGAGGAGGCTTTTGCTTCAACGGTCGAAGGTTATACCACCGTTACGACCGAGAACAGCAGCGTGCAGTTCCGCGGAGGCAAGGCTCGGTACGCACTTTATCCCGTGTGGCTTCTTAATACCACATGGAACGGTAACAAATATACCTTTGCCATGAACGGTCAGACCGGAAAATTCGTCGGCGACCTGCCGGTGGATAAAGCGGCGGCCTCCCGCTGGACGCTTATGCTGGCGGCAATCTTTTCGGCCGTGGCCTACGGCGGCGCATGGCTTTTACACCTAATCGGGTTATTTTAAGGAGGGGAACGGAATGAAAAAGAAAATACTGGCACTTCTGGTTTCCCTGGTTCTCTGTTTTTGTACAACGTCTTTCGTTTTTTCCGCGCAGACAGACGGCTTTGCAAATGAATATGAGCGCGTTCAGGATCTGGCAGGGCTTCTCTCCGATAGTGAAGAAAAGGCGCTTTCAACCAAACTTAACGAGATTTGCAATCGTCAGAAAATGGACATCGTCGTGTTGACGACAAATACGTTGAACGGGCAAACAACGCGTGATTATGCCGATGATGTCTATGATCGCGGCAGCTTCGGCTACGGGGAAAACAAGGACGGTGTGTTGCTCCTTATCAGCATGGAGGACAGCGATTGGTATATATCTACCAGCGGCTACGGGATTACGGTGTTTACCGATGCGGGAATCCAATATATCGGCAAGCAAATAAAAGAGGACTTGTCCGACGGCGATTTTGCGGCAGCCTTTGACACCTTTGCCCGGCTTAGCGACGATTTTATCACGCAGGCGAGAAGCGGAACGCCCTATGACAGCAGCAACCTGCCCAGTGAACCGCTTTCGCCGATTTGGATTTTCATCTCGATTGCAATCGGCGTGTTTCTGTCCCTGATTGTTGTCGGACAGATGAAAGCCAAGCTCAAAACGGTTCGATTCCAAGCAGCGGCCGGCAATTATATGAAGGCCGGTAGCCTAAATATTACCGAAAGCCGGGACCTGTTCCTGTACAATACCGTTTCTCGCACGGCAAAACCAAAAAACAATAGCTCCGGCGGAAGCAGCACACATACCTCGTCCTCCGGCTCGACCCACGGCGGCGGGGGCGGTAAATTCTAATACGTCGCAAAACCAAATTGAATGCTAAAGGAGAGATGATCCATGGGTATCTTTGACAAACTGAAAAATACGGCACAACAGGCGGTAAACACCGCCGCACAGTCAATTGGAAACAAGCGGGAAACCTTCACGTTTTCTTCGCTGCCGGAAAGCCTTGCCGAAATGCAGGCGCTTCCCGAGGCAAGTCTTGACACGCCCTTTAAAACGGCGGCACTCACGGTTCTCGCTCTTTGCGCTTATGCGGCGGATAAGAACGTCGGCACCGAGATGCTAAACTGGCTGCGGGGTCCCCGCCCGCTCAACGGTCAGGAAATTTCCTTCCTCAACGACCGTTTCCGCGACGGCAAGACCTATCTGCCGTTCACCTATTTTGCCGGCTCCACACCGGACAACAACTACACGCCCTCCGAGCCGTATACGATTTATATTGACAGCAATCATGTATCCGGCGAGGAGCAGGGCTATATGAAGCTGTTTATCCCTTGCGGCGGTGCGGACGATCCCCGTCCGATTAAGCTTCGCCAGCGGGGAAGCGACGGAAAGTGGTTCCTGTGGGAGCAGTATTTGCTGACCGGCGTGCGTACACCAAAGGCCGCCGATCCGTGGGCATGATAAGGAGGAAAACGATGGATATTCGCGGAATTTGGAAGGTAAAAGAAATTCATGTTCCGACCCCGGAAGGAGAACGGGTTTTTACCCCCGATAACCCGCCGGACGACGAACGATTTGAAGGGGCCGTCGAGCTGCTTCAGTACCGGACGGAATTTGCCGAGGACGGTGTGCTCAATACGCTCATATTTGTGCCCGAGGAAATGAAAGAAGAAGCGAAAAAGCATGGGGCGGTTATCCGTGACGACGGCTATGCCGTGGTCGAGAGCAGCGTGTGGAAGGAAGAAAACGGAAAATTCTACTACGACACGCAGGTTGAGGGAGAGGTTCTCGGAGAAAAGGTGGACTCGTTTCTGGAGATTCCCGTCACGGAGGACGGTTGTCTGCTATACGGGTACAAAATGATTCTTTTGGAAAGAGTCTGATTTTTCTTATCGGAAACAGCCGTTACCGGATGATGAAACGGAGAATCGGCAGCGAGATAGCCGACGATGAAGTGTACGGGGCAGGAATCGGCATGGAAATGCGCCGTTTTCGTTCCGGCTTCCGTGTCGGTTCTCGAAGAAATAACAAAAACCGTTTTAAAGTGTAAGGCGGGCAGACAAAAAATGCGGTGTAAGCGCACTGTCTCTTTACAATGTGTTTTGATATTCTCTCGGATTTTCTCTAAGCCTTGCATGACAAAAAGCAGTTTGTGCTCGGGCAATGCAGCTGCTTGAAACAGCCGATTTGCCGGTCGAGAAAATCAGCCGAAGGCCGGAATTTCGTTCATCCTCATGTTTCGGAAAAGCTTTTCGCCTTCATGCGGGCTTGACGCCCTGTGAAATCCGAAAGAGAGCTTTGATTTGGCAAATGGATTTCAATAAAAAATGCGCCGGGAAAAAGCTTGCGCCGGCCGGACCTGCGGGTCCGGCCGGCGCTTTTGGTTTAACGGCTGTTTTTGACAAATCGGCGCGGAGAAAGTCCGGTCAGCGCCTTAAAGGTTTTAGAAAAATGATAAACGTCGGAAAAATGCAGTTCCTGTGCGATTTCCTGCGGCGTGAGCATATCGGACAGCAGCAGCGCCTTTGCCTTTTCAATGCGCCGTTTTTGTCGAAACGCCATCGGAGAGTCTCCGCTGTATTCCCGAAAAAGACGACGGAAATAACATTCGCTGACGCCGCACAGGCGGGCAATGTCCCGTATCGTGAGGTCGGAATCATTTTCCAAAAGCTCAATGCCTTCTTTGATGCAGGCGTATTTGTAATCGGTTGTCTTTTGACGTCGATTTTGGCAGATTTGGGCGATGATTTTGTAAATAACGGCATTGGTTTCCGGAATACAAACCACGTTTTTCCGAAATTCCTCGGCCAGCAGGTCGATGGCCATGCCGGTTGAAATATCAACGTTTTTGATACAAAGCTCCGGGCGCAGGGAGGGGGCAATGTCCCGGCCGTTTATATCGGTCATCTGAAAATGAATCACAACGCTGTCCACCTGCTCCGGCGCCGTGTTAAAAAAGTCGACCCGGTACTCCAAGGTTTTAGCCATATAGGTCAGCTGGTTTTGGCGAACAATGGTTATTCTGCCGTCGGCATTGGTGATTTTACCGGACGCATTTTTAAACCAAAGCAGGGTGTGAGACGGCTTGGGCTTGCCTAAACAGGAGTAGAAATTTCCGCGAGAGTACCAATTTTGATACTTTGCAAAGGATTCTTTTATGAAAAAGTCGGTGTAATATAACGTTTCAAATGGAATAACGAGCATACGCGCGCCCCTTTCGTTTTTTTAAAAAAATTATAGACTGCTTTAAATAGAAAAGCAATAAAAAACCAGGGAATGCCAAAATCCGTTCTTTTTTATATTATAGCATAAAATTTTAAAAATGTATCGTTTTTTACAAAAAACAGCTTGTTTTTCACATTGTGCACCCGAGCATAACCCTTTATAATAAAAGAAAAAAGAACTATTAGGAGGCGGCTTATGCTGGAACACAAGGTGAGGATCGGGCTTGTCCCGATGCGCAGAAACACAAGCAATCGTCCTGCCGGGACTTTTTTGACATGGGTTTCGGCCGAGGAAAGAGGGCAGCGTTTTGTCCGGTATATTGAAGAGCATTTTTCTAATGAAAATGTTTCATTTTCGGATACGCAGGGGCTGGGCTGCCGGGATTTGATTTTTGATGACGCCTCGGCGCAGGCAGTGGTGGAGCGTTTTCGCAGTGAAAATGTGGATGCGGTTATGATCATCAATTGTAACTTCGGCAATGAGGAGGCGGCAGCGGATCTTTCTGCGGCCATCGGCAAGCCGGTGCTGTTGTGGGCGCCGCTGGATGACGAATATTATAAAGACGGCATGCGCCCGACCGATTCTCAGTGCGGTCTATTCGGCGTTTCGCGGCAAATGCAGCGCTACGGGATCCCGTTTTCGCACCTGCCTTGCTGCCGGGTCGAGGACGAGGAATTTCGGACGGGCTTTGAACGCTTTACCCGGGTTGTCTGCATGGTGAAAAATTTTGCCAATCTGCGCATCGGACAGCTTGGGACTCGGCCGGCGCCGTTCTTTTCGGTCATTTGGAACGAGGGCGAGCTGATGGAGAAATTCGGTCTGCGGATTTTGCCGATTAATCTGGCAATTTTGCAGGATCGTTTTCTCAAATGCAAAGCAGAAAAGCAGGCGGAAATCGCCCGGTATGTGCAGGTTTTCCGGGAACGGTATGAAATGGACGATCTGACACCGCAATATTTAGAGGGCATGGCCTGTCTGCTTGTTACTTATATCGGACTGTTTGAGGAGTTTCGGCTGGATGTGCTCTCTGCCGAATGTTGGACGGCAACGCCGCTGATGTTCGACGGGCTGGCGCCCTGTGCGGTTTACGGGCTCCTCAATGATATGGGCTATATTGTCAGTTGTGAAAGCGATTTGCATTGCGCCATGACCATGGTTTTGTTGGAGTCGGCAGCATTTGGTAAAAAAAGGCCGTTTCTCGGTGAGTTTACGGTACGGCATCCGCAAAACCGCAATGCGGAACTGCTGTGGCATTGCGGACCCTTTCCGCTGTCGCAAAAGGACCCGGCGAGCAGAGCGCGGCTTGTCAATCAGCGGGAATGGTTTAAGCTGAAGGACGGCACCTATACCCTGGCGCGTATCGATCAGGAAAAGGGCCGCTATATGCTTCTTGCGGGGAGCTTTCAAACCACCGACGGGCCAGAAACGCACGGGACTTATCTCTGGGGTGAATTTGAGAATCTGCAAGCGTGGGAGGATCGGCTGCTGGACGGGCCGTATATTCACCATTTTGTGGAAATTGAAGGCCGGTACACCGAAGAATTGCGTGAGTTTTTAAAATACTGTCCCAATATCGCCTGGGATAATGCTGTCGAGGGGAAATAAAAATGCAAAAAAATGATTTTTTACAGGCAATGATTTTAACCGAGCTGGAGGACGCTGTCGGTCGGGAGAATTGCTCGATTCGAGAGATTGATAAGGTTACCCACAGTGTGGATTATTATTGGCTTTCCCGGATGTGGGCCGACCGTGGGCGACTAATGCCCGAGGCGGATTATGTGGTCGCTCCCAAGGACGCACAGGAGACCTCTAAGGTTTTGAAAATTGCAAACTACTATAAAATTCCCGTTACGACTTGGGGCGGCGGCGGCGGAACGCAGGGCGGCGCAATCCCGGTCTGCGGCGGTATTGTGCTGGACACCAAGCGGATGAATCGTATTTACGAGGTCAATACCGAGGGAATGTATATCGAGTGCGGTACCGGAGCCATTTATAAACATATTGAATGGGCCGCCAATGAGGTTGGCAAAGCAACCATGCATTATCCCTCAAGCCTTACCTGCTCGACGGTCGGCGGTTTTTTGGCACACCGCGGAATCGGTGTTTGCTCCACCAAGTACGGAAAAATCGACGACATGGTTCTGCAAATGGAGGTCGTGCTGCCCAACGGCGATATTATTTATACCTCGCCGGCGCCTAAGCATGCAGCCGGTCCGGATCTGAATCAGATTTTCATCGGCTCCGAGGGTACGCTCGGCGTTATTACCAGGGCACAGATTCGGATTTACGACCAGCCGGAGGTCCGTCGGTTCCGCGGATTTCTGTTCCAGGATATGAGCGGTGCTTTTCAGGCGGCTCGTGAACTGCTGCAGAAATTCAAGCCTTCGGTTATGCGTCTTTACGATGAGGCCGAAACGGCCTCTCTTATCAAGAAAATCGTCGGTGTTGAGAGAAAAGGCGCGTTCATGAACGTTGCCTATGAGGGCGACCGAGAAATGGTCGAGGTTGAGGAAAAAATCCTGCTGAGAACATTTCAAAAATACGGCGCCGAGGATATGGGCAGCGAGTATGGCGAAAAATGGTGGAATGAAAAAATCACCTTTTTCTATCCCGGGCATATGATGGATCTGCCGCAAATGTTCGGCACGATGGATACCATTGCGCCTTACGGTAAAATTGAAAAAATATATCGAGCCATGAAAGAAGCAATCGAAACGAATTTCCCGCAGGCAAAGTTTATTGCACATTTTTCGCATTGGTACGAATGGGGCGCTATGGTGTATGACCGGTTTATTGTGGAGGGCAAGGACGTGCCTAAGGACCCGGTCGAGGCGCTTCGGCTGCACCAGGCAATTTGGACCTGCGGCGTTCGCACGGCGCTCGCAAACGGCGGCGTCGTCAATGACCATCACGGCGTCGGGATCAAGCTTGGGCGATTGATGAAGGAGCAGTATGGTCCTGCTATGCAGGTGTTTGAGGGAATCAAAAAAGAACTGGACCCCAACGGGATCATGAATCCTTTCAAGTTAGGTCTTTAAACGGGAGGAATAAACCATGAACGAAAAATGTAAACAGCATGTCGATTCCTGCCGCTTTTGCTGGATGTGCAGGCATATCTGCCCAATCGGAAACGCGACGGGTCTGGAAAGAAACACCGCACGAGCCAGAGCTCTCGGCCTGTCCCTTGTGAATCGGGGCGTTTATGACCTTGCCGACGTGGCAGACAATATTTACGAGTGCGCTTGCTGCGGCGCCTGTACCAAAGAGTGTGTAACCGGTTGGGATCCGGTCATGTTTACCAAGGCGGCGCGGTTGGACGCCGCGCTGGCCGGCAAGCTGCCGCCCTATATTCAAGAGCTGGTCGACAACTGTCTGGAAACCGGGAATGCCTACGGAAAAACAGAACCGGAGCCGGCGCTTGCGGCTGCAATAGAAGAGTGCAGCGCCAAAACAGATATCTTGCTCTTTTTGGGCGTGGATGCACGCTGCATGGCACCGGAAAGTGCCTTGCGCGCCATTCGGGTGCTGCAAAAGGCAGGGGTTTCGTTTACCGTGCTGGCGCAAGAGCCGGCATCCGGTCAACAGTTGGAGTTTCTCATCGGCGCTGCCGAGGAGACGCGTCAGCAAATGACGACTTGCGCCGAAGCGCTTTCGGACTTTAAAACTGTCATTGCATTGGACCCGCAGGACGCGAAGGTCTTTATGCGAGAGTATCGGGAGTGGGGTGTTGAGCTTTCCCCGGAGGTAAAAACCTTTACCGCGTATACGGCACAGCTGCTTAGAAGCGGGGCGCTTTCGGTGAAAAAAGACAATCGTCACGCCGTGTTTCAGGATCCGTTTCAGTTGGCACGCGACCTTTCCGAAACAGCTGACGGACGGGAAATCGTCCGCGCCTGCTGCATTTGCGATGAAATGCTGCTGCACGGCAAAGACACGTTGTGGGCCGGTAATATTCTCATGGCTCAGTGGATGCCGCAGGTAATCGATGCGGTGGCACGGGATCGCATTTGCAATGCCGTGAATATGCATGCGGATATTCTGGTGACGGCGTCGGTGTCCGAGTATACGGCGCTGAAAAAGGTTGCGCAAAACAAAATAGAGATTCTTTCGCTGGAAGAATTGATACTGGGCTAAGGAGGAAATAACATGCTTGTAAAATTGCAGGACGTGATGTCCATGGCACAAAAGGACGGCTTTTGTGTCCCGGCATTTAATGTGTACAACATGGAAACCGTCATGGGGGTGATTTCGGCTGCCGAGAAGGCGTCGGCACCGGTTATTTTACAGGTGTACCCCCGGCTTATCAATCAAGAGTCCGGATACTATTTGGCTCCGATTATTTTGGCGGCCGGGCGGAAGGCTCGCGTGCCGGTTTGTTTCCATTTGGACCACGGCCCCTCGCATGCCGAAATGATGAAAATTCTCCGGTACGGCGCCACCGGCATTATGATTGACGGTTCAACACATCCCTTTGCCCAAAACGTTGCCATGACCCGTCAGGCCGTGGAGCTTTGCAGTGCATTAGATATCGGCGTTGAGGGCGAGATTGGGCATATCGGCAGCGTTAATGATGACTGCATGGAGGAATTTACCACGCCGCAGGAGGCACGGGATTTTGCGAAACAAACGGCGGTCACCTGTTTGGCAGTTTTGGTCGGTAATGCGCACGGCCATTACAAAAAGCCGCCAAAGCTGGATATCGACCGTATCGGCGACATTCGGAAAGCCACCGGTGATTTGCCGCTGGTGCTTCACGGCGGCTCCGGGATTCCGGATGATCAGGTTCGGCTGGCAATTCGCAACGGTATCCGAAAAATGAATTTCGGCACCGACGTCTGTTGTTCTCTGTTGGACGGTATTCGCCGGCAGCTTGAGGAACCCAACAGCAGTGTCGCAATAGACCTTTTCATGAAAAAACCGATTGAGCGTGTCCGGGATTTTGCATTGGAAAAAATCGCGCTGACACAGGCAGAGGGGCGCGCAAAATGAAACATGAAATTGTCGGAATCGGTGCTTGTGTTTTAGACACACTGATTACCCTGCCGGTCTACCCGCAGGAGGACACTAAGCTTGGCGCGCTGTCGACCCGCCTATCGGGCGGCGGTCCGACCGCAACCGGCTTGGTGGCGGCAGCCAGATTGGGGGCGGATACCTGCTTTTTAGGAAATCTCAGCACCGATAGTGCCGGGGATTTTCTGCTGCGGGATTTTGAGCGGCACGCTGTTTCAACCGAGTTCATCACCCGCTACGGCGGTTATCGCTCCTTCACCTCCAATATTTGGCTGTCTCAAAAGGACGCGACCCGCACCTGTGTGTTTGATAAGGGCTCTTTGCCGCCGCTGTGTCTTTCCGAGCAACAGCTTGATGGCGTCGCTCGGGCACAGCTTTTGATGGTGGACGGCAACGAGTTGTCGGCCGCTTGTCGTGCAGCGGCGCACGCCCGTGACTGCGGCGTTCGGGTTGTTTACGATTGTGGAGGGTTATATGACGGCGTAGAGCAGCTGCTTGCACTGACCGATATCATGATTCCGTCGGAGGAGTTTGCCTTGGCGTATACCGGTGCGCCGGACGCCATGACGGCTGCACAGGCTCTTTTGCGGCGCTATCAGCCGGAAATGGTAGTGGTCACCTGCGGCGGACGCGGCGGGGTCTATCTTGACAAATCTATTGCCGGTGAGTATCCTGTATTTAAGGTTTCTGCCGTGGACACCAACGGAGCGGGAGACGTTTTTCACGGCGCTTTTGCGGCCGGCTTGCTGCGAGGCTTGGGACTGCGGGAATGCTGTGTTTTCGCCAGCGCCGTCTCGGCGCTGAAATGCACAGGCTTCGGCGCACGCGAAAGCATTCCCGACCTGGAGACGACTTTACGTTTTTTAAAGGAGAATGGTTATGAGTTATAAAAGACATTGGGACGGAAAACGCGGTCTGAGTGCAATTTATGAGAAACAAACGGCGGCCTGTCAGCAGTTGGAGGTCAGTATGCTGCATCTTGAAAAGGGAGAACAGCAGCATTTTCCTGCAGACGCCGCACGGGAGTACGCTTGTGTGATTTTGGGCGGCAGTTGTGATGTGAACGGCGATGCCGTTTGTTTTAAAAACATCGGTCGCCGCAAAAACGTGTTTGACGGAAAGGCCTATGCTTTTTATATTCCGATCAAAACGGAATTTACCGTGACCTGTCTTTCCGATACGCTGGACATTGCCATTGCCATGTGTCCCTGCACCGAGCGCTTTGCCCCGCAGCTGATTACTCCGGAGGATGTAATCGTGAAATTTTTGGGCAAGCCCGGCTTTGAGCGGGAAGCACACTTTTTGATTGACGAGCGCATTCAGGCCGGACGTGTTTATGTCGGCGAAAACTTCATCGAGGGCGGTCAGTGGTCCTCTTATCCCGGCCATAAGCACGATGTTGACCGGATGCCGACGGAGGGCTTTGCCGAGGAAATTTATTATTATGAATTTGATAAGCCGACCGGTATGGGGATTCAAAAGGTGTACACCGGAGACAAAACGATTGACGAGACCTATACAACCTATCATCGGGATTTTGTTGAGATTCCGCAGGGATATCATCCTTGCGCCGCGGCGCCCGGGTATCGCGAGTATCTGCTGTGGATGATGAGCTGTGACCATCGCGGCTTTTATATGTCCATCGATCCCGACCACGCCTTTTTGAATCAGTAATATGAAATATTTATTGGGAATTGATTTCGGCGGCGGCGCCTCTAAGGCAACGCTGCTGGATACACAGGGTCGTATTGCGGCCGAAAACACCGTCGAGTATCCGACGCTGTATCCGCAGCCGGGCTTTTGCGAGCAGCGGCCGGAGGACTGGTGTCGCGCGCTTTGCGAAAATATTCGTGCGCTGCTCGAGAAGTCCGGAGCTGCCGCCGGGGATATTTTGGCGTTGGCACTGGATTCGGCAACTCATACTTGGGTGGCCGCCGACGAAAACTTTGAGCCGTTGTTTTCCGCTATTCATTGGACGGACACACGGGCGCGGCAGCAGGCGGCGGCACTGCGTGAGGAACACGCTGAGCTGATTTTCCGGCTGACCTTTCATCAGCCCGACACTATTTGGAGCCTGCCGCAGCTTTTATGGGTGCGGCAGAATCGCCCGGAGGCGTTTGCAAAAATCCGCCGAATCTTCTTTGAAAAGGATTATTTGCGATTTTTCTTGACCGGGGTTTTCTGCACCGATTTCATTGACGCGCAGGGCAGCATGCTGTTTGACGCAACGCGAGCGTGCTGGTCGCCAGAGCTTGCCGAACTGGCCGGAATTGATAGGGAGGCTCTGCCGCCGCTGTGCCGACCCGATGATACAATAGGGCAGGTCACGCCGGCTGCGGCAGCTGCAACCGGGCTTTGTGCCGGGACTCCGGTGATTTGCGGCACTACCGACACCTGTATGGAGGTGTTTGCCGCCGGAGCGGTGCATCAAGGGGACGCAACCGTTAAACTGGCTACGGCCGGCAGGATCTGTGTTGTTACCGATCGCCCCTGTCCCGATCGGGATCTGGTCAATTATGCGCACATTGTGCCCGGTCTTTGGTATCCCGGCTCGGCCACTAAATCGGCGGCCGCCTCGCTGCGCTGGTACCGCGATACCTTTGGTGGGGATTATCGGGAGCTGGACCGTGCCGCGGCCGACATTCCGATTGGCAGCGAAGGACTGTTTTTTCACCCCTACCTGAACGGGGAATTAACGCCGTATGCCGACCCGGCACTTTGCGGCAGCTTTGTCGGCATTCGTGCGACGCACGGCAAGGCGCATTTTACCCGGAGTGTATTGGAGGGCGTGGCTTTTTCGCTGTACCACTGCCGGCAAAAAATGCAGCAGCTCGGATTGACGCTGCCTCCTGCAGCCACACTGATCGGCGGAGGCTCAAAAAGTGCACTTTGGGCGCAGATAACAGCGGATTGTCTCGGTATGGATTTACAGGTCAATCAAAGCAGTGATTCCTCGCTCGGTTCCGCCATGCTGGCCGGCCTTGCAATCGGTGTTTTTAAAACGCCGGAGGAGGCTGTGCGTGTTTGTATTCAGCGCAAGGGGCGCTTTTCCGCTGTGCCGGAGAACACCCGGCAGTATGCGCGGCTGTTTGAGCGATATGTACGGATTCATGATGTGCTTGCGCCGGTTTATGGGGAGAGCAGCTTATGAAAACGGTCGTTTGTATTAAACCGACTGCCGAAGGAGATCTTGCGCCCTTTGACGCCAGCGCTTATGAGGCGGCCCTGCGAATTCCGGGCAATACGGTGTCCCTGCTTTCTTTGGCGCCTGCCTCTCGGGAGACGCTGCTGCGGCAGCTGACCCGTTTGGGGGCAGAACAGGCGTTTCTGCTCAGTGACCCTGTTTATGCCGGCTCGGATACATTGGCAACGGCGTATCTGCTGTCTCAAGGCGTGCGGCGCCTGCAGCCGGATTTGATTCTTTGCGGCCGACAGAGTGTAGACGGCGACACGGGGCAAGTCGGCCCGGAAATTGCTGCGCTCTGCGGCTTTTCGCTCATGACCTGCGTCATGGGAATTGTTTCGTGCGATGAGCACAGCGTTGTCTGTGTGGACCGGGAGGGGCGGCAAAAGCAGCTGCCGCTGCCCGCTTTGCTGACGGTGGAACGCTTTTGTTCGCTGCGGCTGCCGAGTATCCGCTCCAAGGAGGGAACGGTTACGGTCTGGGACAATGGCACGCTGCAGGCCGACCCGTCCCGGGTCGGCCTTTCGGGATCGCCGACCCGAGTAGAGCGTACCTTTGAGAACACCTCCGACCGGCGGCATTGTCACCATATTACACCGGCTCTTTTGGAGGAGGTTTTGCAAAGCAGTTTGCAAAAGGCGCCGACGCCGATAAGCTTTGCGCCGTCTGCTGAGCGATTGGAGAAGGTCTTTTGTGTCGGCGAAGGGGTGCGTGCGATAGCGGAAAGTGTCGGACGGCAGGTGATTTGTTTGCCGCTGACCGATGCAGAGGACATTGCAAACCATATTCTTCGGGGCCGTCCGCAGGCGGTTTTGTGGGGCAGCGACCGAAAAAGTAAAGAAATTTCCGCAACCGTGGCCGCTCGGCTGCGTCTCGGTCTTTGCGCGGATTGCACAGCTTTAGAAACCGACGGGGAGACACTCTGGATGTACCGTCCGGCCTTTTCCGGCAGCGTAACAGCAAAAATTCGCTCACGGACGCTGCCGCAAATGGCAACAATTCGGACACCGGAGGCCGACGGGGAGGATTTTGTAATCGGCGTCGGTTTGGGGGCTTGTCCGTTTTTTCAAACGATTCGGGCGTATGCGCAAGCACACGGCGCCGTTTTGGCGGCGTCGCGCGCCGCAGTGGACGGCGGTTTCATGCCCTATGCCGCCCAGGTGGGCCTGACCGGCAGGAATATTGCGCCCCGCGTGTATCTTGCATTGGGCGTTTCCGGGGCGGTGCACCACATTGCCGGGATAAAAAGCGCCGGGACGGTCATTGCGGTAAACCGCGATCCCGACGCTCCGATTTTTGCATACGCGGATTATGGGATTGTTGCCGACATCCAAACCGTTTTTCGGGAAAAAGCGTTATCAGAATGCTTTCGGGGGGAAGATTTATGACGATTTATTCAACGGAAGATTCGGCCTTTTGCGTTATGGCAGACGACTTTCGCTGGACACACGCGAACTGCTGGCGGCGGCGGATAGTATTGAAATGCCGCAGGAGGGCAGCGTGTATACCGCGTCTGAGGAAAAATTCGAGGCCCTTCAAATTGCCGGTCAGATTAGCCGGGAGTGCTTTGGGGGACTCGCAACGCAGCTTGGCTATTGCCGGGGTCATAACCGCGTTTTAAATGCGTTGGAATGGCACAGCTGTTCGGAGGTAAATGTGGCGACACAGCCACTGCTTTTGCTGCTTGGCGATCGCCGTGACATTACACCGGACGGGCGTTTTTCCACCGCTGACGTGCAGGCTTTTCAGCTTCAAAGGGGTGAGGCAGTTGAAATTTTTGCAACGACACTGCATTTTTGCCCGATCGAGATCGGGTCGCAGGGCTTTGGCTGCGTGGTCGGCCTGAGTGCCGGCACCAACCTGCCGCTGA
>CAKSSH010000037.1 GCA_934488695.1 uncultured Oscillospiraceae bacterium | reverse complement strand
ATAGACCGTAATATTCATCCAAAAAGCCCCCATTCCTGTTGAAAATGTAACAATTAAGCCAAACCGAAATACTCGGACCCATTGATTATCCGAAAATCACACAAAGTTGCGCAATATTCCCCAACTGATCAAAGCCAGCAAAACCAGTGCTGCCGACACCAGAAAGGCCGGCCGAAGCACCGCCTTCAGACGCGGACAACAATGCAGCAAGATCAAGAACAGCAAAGCAAGATAACACAGGCCGATGACTGCCCATTGCAAATATCGCATGCGCTGTCCCTCCCGCTGTTAAAGTTCGCTTTTGACAAACCCGACCTTGTGATACACCTTTTCCAGCGTTCGTCGCGAAAGGCCGATCGCTGCGCGAGCGCCAGCCGAACAAACCTGCAAAAGATAAGCCTTATCCCCGGACAGCCGGTCAAATTCCCGATGGATCGGTTCCAGCTTATCTGCCACACATTCGCCGACCGCCAGTTTAAAATCACCGTAGCCCTTGCCCTCAAATTCGCGTTCAATAGAGGCAAAATCACGCCCGGTCATCGCCGAATAAATTGACATCAAATTGCAGATACCGGGCTTGTCCTCTGCATACCGCACCACCGTGTCACTGTCGGTGACAGCACGGCGGAATTTGCGGATAACGGTATCTCGGTCATCCAAAAGCGAAATAAAGCCATTCGGATTTTCGTCCGACTTGCTCATTTTTTTGGCTGGGTCGGCAAGCGACATCACCCGTGCCGACACCGTCGGCATATACGGCTCCGGAACCGTGAAAACATTGCCGTAAAGCCCGTTAAAGCGTTCGGCAACATTCCGCGCCAGCTCCAGATGTTGCTTTTGGTCTTGCCCTACCGGCACCATGTCGGCACGATACAACAAAATATCCGCCGCCATCAACACCGGATAGGTAAACAATCCTGCATTGATGTTATCAGCATGCCGCTGGGACTTGTCCTTAAATTGTGTCATTCTGGAAAGCTCGCCGAATTGCGTATAGCAGGAAAGCACCCAGGACAGCTCGGCATGCGCCGGGTTGTGACTTTGCAAAAACAGCACGCTTTTCTGCGGGTCAATGCCGCAGGCCAGCAGCAATGCGACCGATTCCAGCGTCCGGCGGCGCAGCTGGGCGCTGTCCTGCCGAACGGTAATCGCGTGCAGGTCCACAACCGAGAAAATGCAGCGGTAATCCTCTTGCAGCGCCTGCCAATTCCGAATGGCCCCGAGATAATTGCCCAGCGTAAACACGCCGGTCGGCTGAATTCCGCTGAAAATAATTGGTTTTTTTGTGTTTTGCTGTTCCATATTCGCCAAAAAGCCCCCGTCTATTTATGGTATTTTTGATGACCTATAATGGTAAAGGCGCGATACAACTGCTCCAACAGCAGTACGCGAAAAAGCTGGTGCGGAAAGGTCATCTTGGAGAAAGACAAACATAAGTCGCAGCTCTTTTTCAGCCCTTCGGAAAGACCGTGCGACCCACCGATACAAAGACAAAGCCGGGCACTTCCGGCCTGAATGCGAGACAGATGCTGCGCCAGCTGCTGTGAGGAAAGCTGCTCTCCTTCAATACAAAGCGCAACAGTGACTGCGCCTTTCGGCACCGCTTGCAAAATTGCCTTTTCCTCCTGCTGCAGTGCCTTGCGAATCTGCGCCTCCCCCGGCTCCTCCGGCAGCGGCGCCGGAGACAGCTCGCACACCGTTAAATTGCAAAAACGACTCAGCCGCTTTTGATACTCCGCACAAGCCTGCCGCAAATACGACTCGCGAAGCCGCCCAACGCAAATTACGGTTACGCCCAGCATGCCGCCCCCTCCTTTTTTCGTTCCTTATTATAGCATACCGGATGTTATTTGTCTACAGCCGTCTTACCCATTTGCCCTTTCGGCGCGCACCAAAAAAGCTAAGAACGCATTCCGGGAAAACTCTCCCCAAAACGCGCGGCATATAAAGGAAAGAAAACAAGAACAAAATGGCACGCCGGACAGAAACAAAAGCACACTTTTTTAAAAAGCGCCTGAGACATATTTGCCTATGTCTGCATCATATAAGCGCACCGTAAGCGCGAAAATTTGCCGAAAAAGCCGCTCTGCCGACAGGCAGAGCGGCTTTTATTCAAATAATTACATATCGTTTTTAAGAGGAATTCCCTGTGCATCGGTTTGAATCTTACCGCAAAGCAGCATGATGCCCTCAATAAAGCCCCAAATGCCGCCGGCGCCGCAGGTGATCACCGAAACGACAATTTGAATAACAGCACGTGAAGTATTTCCTAAATAGAAATTATGTACGCCGAAAGCGCCCAAAAACAGCCCGAGCAAGCCGGCTACTAAGCGACTTTTCTGCGCATTCCCTCCGGGGGCTGCCGCATTCTGTGCCAAAGAGACCCCACAGGAAGTGCAAAAAACGGCGCCCGGCGCTGTTTGCTTGCCGCAGTGAGGACAAAAATTCGCGCCGTTTCCGACCGCAACGCCGCAATGAACACAAACCGCTGCTATATCATCAATTTGTTGCCCGCAATTTCTACAATACATTTTTCTTCCTCCTTTAAAAAATCTGAGATTTTTTTCATTATAACATACGCCGAATTAAAACACAAGAGGGCAATTAAAAAAAGAATATACAAAAAATAATGAATATTTATTAACTAAAAACAGAATATTCTGTTTTCACTGCCGGCTATTTTGAGGCCGCGCCTGCCCTTCCAATCCCATTTCCCGGCTATTTTATGCAAAATGTACAGAACGGTAGCGCATTTTTTAAATTTGTTTGTTGTATATTTATTCAATAAAATGCTTGACAAAGTGAATATTATGCATTATAATGGCCTTGTTAACAAAAACGCCGCAACGGCGTACAAAAAATGAAAGAGGTTTTTATTATGAAAAAGTTTGCAAAACTGTCGGCGCTCGTTTTAGCGCTGACCCTGGTACTGGGCGTCTTTGCCGGCTGCGGCGGCAAGGGCTCCGGAAATGACAACAGCAAGAAGGTTTCCGACGTCGGCGCCAAGGTTGTTGACATTCCGCTGTCGGAGGAGCAATATGCTTTTTGCATCAACAAGTCGGACAAAGAGCTGCTTGAAAAAGCAAATGCGTATCTTGCCAAGATCAAAGAGGACGGCACCTTTAACGCCATCTGCGACAAATATTTTGCCGACGGCACCCCCGCTCAGTTTGTCTCGGCTGTAAAGGACGCGTCCAAGGACCAGTTAATCGTTGCCACTTCGACCGGTTTTGAGCCGTTTGAAATGGTTGAGAACGACAAGTTCTCCGGCATTGACATTGAAATTGCCGCCGGCTTTGCCAAATATCTCGGCAAAGAGCTGGTTATTGAGGATATGAAGTTTGAGTCGGTCGTCACTTCGGTGGGACAGGGTCTGTGCGACATCGGCATGGCCGGTCTGACCATTACGCCGGCGCGTCAGGCAGTGGTTTCTTTCTCGGATTCTTATTACAGCGCCAATCAAATGCTGATTGTCCCCGGCGACAACACCGAGTTTGACAATTGCAAAACCGCGGAAGATGTTGCTAAGATTCTTAACGAAAAAACCTCCGCTACCAAAATCGGCTGCCAGAACGGCACCACCGGCGGCGTTTACATTGACGGTGACGCAGACGATCCGGACGGTTACGGATTCCCGGGCCTGAAGGCTACCAAGATGGCGTTTGACTACGCTGCACTGGCGATCACTGCCATGAAGAACGGTGAAATCGATTACGTTATCGTAGATGACGCTCCCGCAAAAGCCATTGTTAAAGCCATGAACGGCGGCAAATAATTGTCACCTTGCAGGCAAAACCTCGTCGCAGTCATTTGCGGCGGGGTTTTGCCTGCTGACAGAGAGGAAACACTATGGATATCATGTATAAATGGGACGTGTTTTGGAGTCGTTTTGCAGCAGGCGGCGCCTGGAAAAAGGTTTTGGGCGAAGGACTTGTCAACACCCTGACGATTGCCCTGCTGGGCCTTGTAATCGGCATTATCATCGGTACTCTGATCGCCACCGTCAAGGTCATGCCCAAATACAAACTGCTCCCCCGAATTTTAGATAAAATCTGCACGGTTTACGTCGGCTTTTTCCGCGGAACGCCCATCGTTGTCCAACTGCTGATTGCCTATTATGTGCTGTTCCCGCTGATCGGTATCAGTCTCGGCTCGCTCAAAACTTGTATTTTGATTTTTGGCTTAAACTCGGCTGCCTACGTATCCGAAATCATGCGCGGCGGTATTCTGTCGGTTGACCCGGGTCAAATGGAAGCAGGTCGCGGACTCGGACTGAGCTACAGCACCACCATGATGAAAATCGTTGTTCCGCAGGCCGTGAAAAACATTCTGCCCACGCTGGGCAACGAGCTGATTGCGCTGGTTAAGGACACCTCTGTCGTCAGCTTCGTCGCCGCGACCGACCTGTACAAAACCTTTACGGAAATCGGCAACAAGTCCTATGAGTATCTGATGCCCTATTTATTTATGGCGTTAATTTACATTGTTTTGGTCGCCCTGATTTCGTTGGGCATTAAGCTGATGGAAAGGAGCCTGAGAAAAAGTGATCGAAATTAAAAACCTTTGCAAAAGCTTTGGAGACCTGCAGGTCATCAAAGACATAAGCGTCACTATCAACGACGGCGACAAGGTCGTTATCATCGGTCCCTCCGGCAGCGGAAAAAGCACCTTCCTGCGTTGTATCAACTGCATGGAGGACCCCACCTCCGGCTCTATCTTTTTTGAAGGGGAGGACCTTGCCGATATGCGGGTGGATATTAACCGCCACCGGCAGCATATCGGAATGGTTTTTCAGCAATTCAATTTATTTAATAACAAAACCGTGATTGAAAACATTATGCTGGCGCCGGTCCATTTAAAAAAAATGACAAAACAAGAGGCACGCGACCGCGCCATGGAATTGCTGCAGCGCGTCGGCCTTGCCGACAAGGCGGATGTTTATCCCTCTACGCTGTCAGGCGGTCAAAAGCAGCGGGTAGCTATTGTGCGCGCGCTGGCTATGAACCCTAAAGTCATGCTGTTTGACGAGCCAACCAGCGCGCTAGACCCCGAAATGGTCGGCGAGGTGCTGGATGTGATGCGGACCTTAGCGCTCGAAGGCATGACCATGATTGTCGTCACACACGAAATGGGCTTTGCCCGTGAGGTCGGAAATCGCATTTTCTTTATGGACGATGGTCAAATCACCGAGCAAGGGACCCCGGAGGAAATCTTCGAGCATCCTAAAAACCCTCGTCTGCAGGAGTTTTTGAGCAAGGTTCTTTAAGGTGCCGACGTCTCATGTCGTGCATCCCCGTGTTATACTTGTCAAAGACGAAAAAGCGCCCCGCTCAAGAGCGGGGCGCTTTTTTCAGTCTTGTTGAAAAATATTCCGTTTCCTGCTGCAGGATCTGTGCGCCTCTTGCACCCGTTTATCTCTCCGGCAACAGTCTGCGTGCTTCTTGCAACGATTTGTTTCCCTTTCCGAAAGCCGTTCGCGCAACAGGCCGCTACGTTTTACGCCGCGCGCAGCATTTTAGCGCCATTTTTTGTGGGGTACGAGGCGGTAAAGCTTTGAACGCGCGACAGCAAGGTTCCTGCAGCAAAAGCGGAGCGGCCGTGGCGGCGGAGCCGCATACGGCGGCAGGGCCGCATACGGCGGCAGGGCCGCACACGGCAGCGGGGCTGCAAACGGCAGCGGGGCCGCATACGGCAGCGGGGCCGCATACGGCAGCAAGGCTGTTTGCGGGGACTTTTTCACAACCGCCGTGTTCCCTTGCACCGAAGGGCTTCTGGATTCTACAAAAAGAGCGCGCCCACAGGCGCGCTCTTTTTAAAAATCAAACTCGTCTTGATTTTCCCAGTTGTGGAAAACCTCTTGGACATCGTCGTTCTCTTCCATATGGTCCAGCATCAATTGCATTTTCTGAGCCTGATCCGGATCCTCCAATCGAACATAGGTGGAGGGAACCAATTCGACCTCAGCCGACAAAATCTTATATTTTCCGGCCAAAGCGTCCCGCACTGCCGGCAAATCCTCCGGCTCGGTAACGATTTCAACCGTGTCCTCCTGAAAGTCAAAATCCCCGGCGCCGGCCTCGACACAGTCCTCCATTACCTGCTCTTCCTCCAGCCCGTCATTCTCAAGAAGAATCACACCGCTTTTAGAAAATAGAAATGAAACACAGCCGGACTGACCCATATTACCGCCGAATTTATCAAAATAATGCCGCATATCCGCCGCTGTGCGGTTACGATTATCCGTTAAGCACTCGGCAATAACCGCCACGCCATTGGGCCCGTAGCCCTCATATACAACCGTTTCATAATCCTTGCCGTCGTTACTGCCGGCTTTCTTTATAATACGGTCAATATTATCGTTGGGCACATTGTTGGCCTTAGCCTTAGCAATCAACTCTCGCAGCTTTCCGTTGGCGTTGGGGTCCGCGCCGCCTTCTTTCACCGCAACGGCAATCTCACGACCAATCTTGGTAAAGACCTTGGCTTTCTGTGCATCGGTCTTTTCTTTCTTTCGTTTAATATTATTCCACTTGGAATGACCCGACATGCTGAAAATCCTCTCCGGTATTAGTTGTTTTTAAAGAACTGGTCGATATCGTCAAAACCGAGACTGTCATCCTTCATATTATCGAACGGATTGACAAAGCTGCTGCCGGCAGCGCCGTTTTCCTCAAAATCCGTTGCGATAACGGTTATGCGCATTTCATCCGTCATGCTGTCATCATAAGCAAAGCCGAAGATAATATTGGCATCGGGGTGTGCGCTCTTTCGGATGATACTGGACGCAACATCCACATCGGCCAGTGAAATATCCGAGGAGGCGGTCAAATTCAGAATGACGCCTTTCGCGCCGTTAATCGAAGTCTCAAGCAGCGGACTGGAAACAGCCGCATTGGCCGCATCCTCCGCCTTGTTCTCGCCGGTGGCAGTGCCGATTCCCATATGAGAGGTTCCGGCGCCCTTCATAATGCTGACAACGTCCGCAAAGTCCAAGTTAATGACGCCGGGCACATTGATAAGGTCGGAAATGCTCTGAACCGCCTGACGCAGCACATCATCCGCCAAAACAAAGGCATTCAAAAATGTAATTGCCTCGTCCGACACCAGCTTCAGCCGCTCGTTTGGAATCACCAGCAGCGAATCCACTTGCTCTCGCAGCGCCGTAATTCCGAGCTCCGCCTGGTCATGACGCACCTTGCCCTCAAAATCAAACGGCTTGGTCACAACACCGATCGTGAGAATTCCCATCTCCTTGGCAATCGAAGCCACCACCGGGGCTGCCCCGGTGCCGGTTCCGCCGCCCATACCGGCCGTAATAAACAGCATTTGAGCGCCCTCGATGGCTGCCGCAATTTCATCCCGACTCTCCTCGGCGGCGCGCTGGCCCTTTTCGGGCACTCCGCCGGCACCGCGGCCGTGCGTCAGCTTGTCCCCGATGGAAATTTTGGTCGCATTATTATCCGACGCGCGATAAAGCGCCTGCTGGTCGGTGTTAATCATCAAAAATTCAACGCTGTTCATCCCGGAATCAATCATGCGCGTCACGGCATTACCGCCGCCGCCGCCAACACCGGCAACTAAAATTCTGGCTTCTTTCTCAAACTCATTATCCAATACGAGATCCATGGTGGCCATTCCTCCGAGTTCTGTATTTTGAGACAATACGCGATAATTCTATATATATTTATATTCTAACAGATTTTATCCTGCTTTTCAACCTCTTTTTTCACAGAAAAGAAAAGTTTTATTATCTTTTCGGGATGAAGGGCCGTTTTCAAACGGACAGCGTCTTTTCAAGGCAAACAAGCTGCACGTCGGCAAGTCCGTTAAAGGTGCAGGAAACCACCCCGGCCTCCCGATAGCCAAGCTTTTGATACAGGGCACGCGCCGGTGAATTGCGCGCATTGGTGTCCATGCGCAGATAGCGGCATTTTTGCCGAACCGCCTCCTGCTCGTAAAAACGGACAAATGTTGTTCCCAAGCCATACCCGGCCTTTGCAGGATCCACGGCCAAGGTGTGCAGCACCAAAACCGCCTCTGCAGGTGCCTTATACTGCCAATCCACCTGAAGATATGCCTGCATTTGCTGCCGGTTGATTCGGGCGACTGCAGCCGGCCGGCCGTCATGCTCCAGCAAAAAAAGGTCGTCTGCATCAAGCCCTTGCTGCAGGGTCTGCTCGGTCGGATAAATTCCGCGCACCCAGCCGACGCAGCCGGTCCCGTCTTCCTCACGTTTTAACACAGCATCGTAAATTTGCCAAAGCGCCGGCAGGTCCTCTTTTGTTGCTTTTCGGATGTAATAAGGCATTGTACACATACGCTCCTCCCGACTCTACCGCACCGTGCTTGCAGAGCTTGTCCGCCGGCTTTCGGCGGCGCTGCTGCCTTCAGCCTTATTGCTGCTGCCAAAAGCGCTCCCGGCACGGCCGGAAGACGCCCCGGACAAAACGGCAGAGCTTGTCGCCGTGCCGGACTGTGTTTTACGATTCCCGGAATCCGGTTTTCTGTCCGACGCCGGCGTCTCATCTTCCGTCGGAGCCGAGCTCTCGCCGTCGGCGTCTTGTTCTTGCTGTCGGCGTTTTTCCTGCAGCTCCGAGTAACTCCCGGTGCATAAAAAGCTGATACGCTTGGCGTTGGACGCATAAATAATACCAACATCATCCTCGCCCACCTTGCCGGGATCCGAAAGGATTTTCACGACAAATTTTAATTTCTCCGAAAGGTCGCTTTGACTGCCCAGCTGTACCGTCACCCGATCTCGATATACAAAGCTTAAATTCAGCGAATCCGAGACGTCCATCGCCGTGACGTTCTTCGACATGCCGCGGCCCAACGCATCATACACCGCCTGAACGCTTTTCAAATTCTTGGGATCGGAAATTTTGCCGGCAACGGCGGTTTTATCTGCCGAGACGCCGGTCAACGTCGGCACATTTTCCGGAAGCTCCTCACAAATCTCCAGCACCTTTCCGCCGCAGCTTAAAATACTGTAGCCCTGCTCCGTTTGCACATAGCCGGCGGTCCGCGCCGCCGTCACCTCCAAAACAACGCCGGTCGGCAGCTTTTTGGAGACTCGCACTCGTTCCAAATAAGGCAGCTTTTGCTCAATACGCGCCGCGACTTTTTTTCCGTCCAATCGGATGAGGTTGCTTTCCAGCGCAATATTGCCGGCCGAAACGATCTCCTCGGTGCTGTATATGCTTTCACCGTAAACATCAATGCTGCGAATCTTAAAAAAAACCGTCAAACTCAGCACGGCGCCAACAGCAGTCACCAGCAGCACCGTCAACACCAGCAGCGCACGCAAAGAGGCCGGCCGCCGCCGGCGGCGCCGGCGGCGTGTCGACCTATCGTCAGACTTGCGCAGCTGTGTTTTCTGTTGCTCAAATTTTCCTGCTTTTTTTCTTCCCATATGTTTTACTCCGTCCGTTTTATATCGGCTCCCAACGCCGAAAGCGACACTTCAATCTGCTGATAACCACGGTCGATATGCTCGATCCGGTCAATTGTGCTTTCTCCTCCTGCCGCCAGCGCCGCAAGCAGCAGCGCAGCCCCGCCGCGCAGATCGCCGCAGGTAACCGCCGCGCCATGCAGCCGCGGAACACCGTTTACCACGGCGACTCGCCCCTCGGTTTTAATATCCGCGCCCATTCGTATCAGCTCGCAAACATGCCGATACCTGTTTTCAAAAATTGTTTCAACAAACATCGTGCTGCCGTCCGCCAATGACGCCAACGCCATCAGCGGCGCCTGGGCGTCTGTCGGGAAACCGGGATATGGCAGGGTCTTAATAATCGCCATACTCTCCGGGCGCTGCGCCCCGCGCAGCCGCACGGTATCCCGACACACCGAAATCTCGCAGCCGGACTGCTCCAGCAGAGACAGCACCGAGGTGATGTGAGCTTTTTCGGCGCCGGTCACCGTCACATCACCGCCGGTGATTGCCGCCGCGGTCAGGAAGGTGACCGTAGCAATTCGATCCGGCATGATGGTATACTCCCCACCGTGCAGCTCTCGAACGCCCTGCACCGTAACCGTTCCGCTTCCCGCGCCGCCGACATGTGCGCCGCAGGCATTGAGAAACCTTGCAAGGTCCACGATTTCCGGCTCGCGCGCCGCATTGGTGATAACCGTCGTCCCTTTGGCAAGAACCGCCGCCAGAATGGCATTTTCGGTCGCACCGACACTTGGAAACAACAGTGCAATTTCAGCGCCGACCAGCCCCTGTGGAACGCTGCAATTCAAAACGCCGCAGTCATCCTCCACCACGGCGCCGAGCCGGCGCAGTGCCGCAATATGAATATCGATCGGCCGGGGGCCAAGCTCACAGCCGCCCGGCATAGACACACGCGCGCACCCTGCCGATGCCAGAATAGCGCCCAAAAAGACTACGGACGACCGCATTTCGTGCATAAGGGACTTTGGCACCTCGCAGGAAGAAAGCGGCGCGCCGGTCACGCAAAGCTCATCGCCGTCACATATCACCGAAAGTCCCAAATGACGCAAAATCCGTACCGCAGAAAGCACGTCTGACAGAGCCGGACAATTATGTAAGACCACGCGGCCGCGGCAAAGAACGCAAGCCGCCAAAATCGGCAAAATACTGTTTTTGGCGCCCTGCACCCGCAGCCGGCCGCTCAGCCGGTGTCCGCCGTTTACGACAAAACGCATAGACCCACTCCCTTAGCAATACAATTTGGCTTTTACACCCCATAGTATGCCATTTGGGCGGGTTTTGTGAAAAAAAGGCTATTTTTCAAAAGCTTCGGCGCCTTTTTTTCGTTTTTCGCGGTAAAGGCGCATAATCTCGCCATATATTTCCGCATTGGCGTCCGTTTTGGCAATTCTGGCTGCGTTTTTCCCCATTTCCAGCAGCTTTTCGCGGTTGGACGTCAACTTTTCACTCACCTCGCACAAAAGCTTACCGGTCAAATCCTTTTCTTCAATGACCACGCCGGCGCCGGCATTTGCCAAAACCATTGCGTTATGAAACTGGTGATTTTCGGTCACATTCGGGGACGGAATCAGGATGGCAGCTTTCCCCTGCGCCTGAATCTCACTCAGCGTAATGGCCCCCGCACGGGTAATAATCAAATCACAGGCTGCAAGATAGTGCGGCATATCGCGGATGTATTCCTCAACACGAATATCGGGATCGCCGTCAATATCGATACCGCGATCGCGCAGCATCTGCGGCATCCAGCGGCTGCCGAAATGCCCGGTTGCATGAATATGCTGAATAACGCCTTTCTGATAATGCCAAGCCAGCACATCGGCAATGGCCAAATTGATTGCCTTCGCGCCGAGGCTTCCGCCGCAAGATAAAATCACAATTTTGTTCGGATCCAGCCCCAAAAGGCGCCGGCTTTCCTCTTTCTCGGCAAATAAAAATTCCTGCCGAATCGGATTACCGACCTCAACCATTCGCGCCGTGGTATGAATCCGAGGCATTGCCTCCCGGAACGCGACTAAAATCACATCAACATCATGCGCCAGCAGCTTGGTGGTCACCCCCGGATAAGCGTTTTGTTCATGAATCAGCGTCGGAATCCCCATTTTGGCTGCCGCACGTACCACCGGTCCGCTGACGTAGCCGCCGGTTCCAATCACCATGTCCGGCTGAAAATCCCGTACAATTTTTCGGGCGCGCCGACCGGCCGTCATGAGATAATACGCCGTTTTCAGGTTGCTGCTGATTGCACGCAGCGAAAAACCGCGCTCAATGCCCCGCACCCGAATAGGGACAAATCGATAGCCGGCCTCCGGAACAAAGGAAGCCTCCATCCCCCAAGGCGTACCCGCAAAGAGCACTTCGGTTTCCGGATGCCGTTCCCGCAGGGTTCCGGCAATTGCAATGGCAGGATTGATATGGCCGCCGGTGCCCCCGGCCGCAAACAGCACTTTCATATACACGCTCCTTTGCAAAAGGATGGCTGCGTCAGACAGCCGAAATCAGACCTTTTCCATCGCTGCCTGACGGGAAACATTCAATACGACTCCCATTTCGGCCAAAAGCATCAGCAGAGCTGACCCGCCATAGCTGAAAAACGGAAGGGGAATCCCGGTGTTCGGAACGGTTTTGGTAACCACAGCAATATTGAGAATGGTCTGCAAACCAACCTGCGCTACAATACCGATTACCAGCATGGTTCCGAATTTATCCTTGGATTTTGACGCGATCACAAACCCGCGCCAGACCAAAAGCGCAAACAAAATAATAATAATGGCCGCCCCGACAAAGCCCAGCTCTTCACAGACAATGGCAAAAATAAAATCATTTTGCGGCTCCGGAATGTAAAGATACTTTTGGCGGGAATTGCCGAGTCCTACCCCCATTAGTCCGCCGGAACAGATCGCGTACAACGCCTGAATGTTCTGAAACCCGTTTTTACGCGGATCGACAAAGGGGTCGATAAAAACCTCAATACGCGACCAGACGCTGTCCAGCAGCCCCAAAAAGTATGCTGCGAACGCCGCGGCACACGCCCCGGCGCCGGCCAGACCGAACCACCGACCGCGCGTACCGCCGACCAACATCATAACGGCACAAATGAGTGCGATCAAAATGCCGCCGGAAAGATGTCGTTCAAACAAAACAAGCGGTACCACGGTTAAAATAATCGGCAGGAAGGGCAGAACGCCGCCGCGAAAGGTGTCCATTTTTTTATAATTGAGCGAAATAATATGCGCAAACATCGTAATAACGGCGAATTTTGCAATCTCCGACGGCTGAAAGGTGCCGATAAACGGAACCGGGATCCAACGATGAACCCCGTTGACCGCCGGAAAAAAATACACCGCGACAAGCAATATTTCGGTAACAATCAAAATCGGAACGGCAAATCTGTGTAAAATGTGGTAATCGACATAATACCCGATAAACAACATTGCAGCAATACCCACCACAGCAAAAACGGCCTGCTTTTTGATATAGAAAAAGCTGTCGCCCTCACGATAAAAGGCATCCACATAACTGGCCGAAAACAGCATGATAAGGCCGATTGTCAGAATAATCAGCACCAAGATCAGAAAGGTCAGATCGATCTTCCCGGCACGACTCGGTTTTCTGAAGTGCGCAAGCTTCAAGAAAAGCCCTCCTTAGTGAATTTCAAGCAATACCGCCGCCAACGACAATAAAGCTCCGACCATTGTAATAAGCGAAAATACGCCGACAATTTTTTCCTCCGACCATCCCGACATTTCAAAGTGGTGGTGAATCGGACTCATCTTGAAAATACGTTTTCCGTGTGTCAGCTTAAAATAAGAGACCTGAAGCATGACCGAGCCTGCCTCAATCAAATAAATCACGCCGCATAAAACAAGCAGCAGCGGTTTTTGGACCCCGAAGCACAGCGCCACAATAAGTCCGCCGAGAAACATCGAGCCGGTATCCCCCATAAATACCTTGGCCGGATGAAAATTGTAAAGCAGAAAGCCCAGACATCCGCCGGCCAGCGCCGCGGCCATAATATTCATGGCATACAGGCTCAAAAGTGCCGAAACGGCCATCATGCCTAAAGAGGCTACAAAGGTCACACCGGCAGCCAGTCCGTCGATTCCGTCGGTCAGATTGACCGCATTGACAAAGCCGATAATGATAAACAAAGCAACCGGATAATAGAAAATGCCCAGCTCCCAATAGGAAAAGAACGGGATCCAAACGGCTGTGTTACGGTCGCCGCCCAAATAACAGACCGCAAGGTAGGCAGCCGCAATCAAAATCTGAAACAACATTTTTTGCCGTGCCGTCAGGCCGAGGTTGCGTTTTTTAACGACCTTGATATAATCATCCAAAAAGCCCAGCGCACCATACAGCAGCGCCATAACAAGCCCCGCAATCAGCCGGAGCTGCTCCAGCTGGCGGACCTGCTGAGTCTGACGGCGCAAAAGCAGCCAGGTCACAAAGCCTGCCGTCGTTGCCGCTGTAATTCCCAAAATAAACATCAGGCCGCCCATGGTCGGGGTCCCTTGTTTGGATTTATGCCACTTAGGACCGATTTCCAAAATAGTCTGCCCGTATTTCAGCTTTTTAAGATACGGAATCAAAAAACGTCCCGACAATGCCGTGATGAGAAAGCTCATCACCGCCGCAAGAATCACCGTCCCGTTCACACAAGGTCGCTCCTTTTCTCTTCAAGTGCCGCCGCAGCCTTTTGAATGATTTTTTCAAACTGCATACTGTGACTGGCCTTAAAAAGCACGCAGTCCCCCGGCCGAAGCCGGTTTATCAATGCCGCAGCGCAGTCCTCCCGATTTTTAAAATAAAGGCTCGTGCAGCCGTTTTCCTGTGCACTTTGTGCAATCTGCTCGGCCATACAGCCGCAGCAAAAGACTAAATCGCAGCACTGTGCGGCTGCACGGCCGACGTCTCTATGCGCCTGTGCACTGAGGCTTCCCAGCTCCAGCATATCCCCCAGAACCGCAATGGCCCGTGTTTTCGGCTGAACCGACAGCACCTGCAAGGCGGCCAGCATACTGGTCGGGCTGGCATTGTAACAGTCCTCGATAAAGGTCACATCTCCGTGCCGGGACAGCTTTTGGCGCTGTCCCGAAGGCTCATAAGCCGCAAGCCCCCGAGCAATTTCCTCTCCCGTAAGGCCGAACTCAAACCCGACAGCCGCCGCAAGCAAGGCGTTCTGCACATTGTGCAATCCGGCCGCAGGCAACGTTACCGCCGCCTGCGCGACGCCGTTGCGACAAAGCACAAAGCTGCTCTGCGCCGCATCTTGCCGAATCTGCTCGGCAGTGACCTGTGCCGGTGCGCCCAGCGCCGAAGTGCGAATGATCCGGTGGTCGCCCAATGTTTCAAGAGCGCCGAGAAGATCATTATCCGCAGCCAATATCACCGGCGCTTCCGGCGCCATGCCCTCTAAAATCTCAAGCTTTGCCTGCAGGATATTTTCGCGGCTGCCCAAATTTTCAATATGGGAAACCCCGATTCCGGTCAGCACGGCAATATCCGGCCGTACCGCCTGCGTCAGAGCGGATATTTCGCCGAAATGGTTCATTCCCATTTCCACCACGGCCGCTGTTTCCTGCCCGGTCATGTCAAACAGCGTTCTCGGAACACCGATATGATTATTCAAATTGGCCTGAGTTTTGGCCGTTTTCATTTTTTGGCTTAAAACCGCCGCAATCAGGTCCTTGGTGGTGGTTTTACCGACACTGCCGGTCACCCCGACGATACGCACCGGCAGCAGGCCTCGATAGGCGCCTGCCAGGGAAAGCAGCGCCTGATACGTATCCGGCACTACCAGCAGCGGCAGCGGCTGTGCATAATCGGATGCCTGACGTTGGGAAAGAACGGCAACCGCGCCCTTATCAACCGCCTCAGCGGCAAAATCATGTCCGTCAAAGCGGTCTCCGCGCAGCGCCACAAACAACGCGCCCGGAGCGACTAACCGGGTGTCGGTCGTCACCGACCGCACCAACCGGTCGCCGTCAGCCTCCACGAGACGTCCGCCGATTTGACGGGCAGCCCATTGCAGTGTAAACTCCATACTTTTTCTCCTTGCTACTGAACCTGATCCTTGCTCAAAAAGGTCACCTCAATCACCGCGCCAACCGGAACCTGTTCCCCGGCTGCCACGCTTTGAGCGGAGGCCTTACAGTCCGTTCGGTCGATTCCTCCGCCGGTCAGCTTGGCATTGAGCCCCAATGCGCTAAGCCGCGCCTTGACCTCCGCGGAGGTCAGCCCCAAAAGATTTGGGACTGTTACGGTCTTTTCCGCACTGTTTTCCGTATAAATAACTACCTTGCCGCCGCGCGGAACACTTTGCCCCGCAGCCGGGACCTGTCGCACCACCCGATCGCCGTTTCCGACGATGGTCCCCGTCAGACCGTATTTCTGCAATGCCGCCGTTCCCATGTGGGCCGTTTTGCCGACAATATTCGGCACCGTCACATTTACTTTGGCAAGCTCCTCGGCCGTATATTCCGGCTGAATGCCCAGATAGGGCAGCACGTCGCCAAGAATACTGCCGCACACCGGTGCCGCAACGGCACTGCCGTACACCTCGCCTGCTCGCGGCTCATCGATGATCACAATACAGGCTACCTGCGGATCGTTGGCAGGCGCAAAGCCCAAAAAGGACATGATATAATCCTCTGCCTGACCCGGCTCATACACCTTATCCAGTTTTTCGGCCGTTCCGGTCTTGCCGCCAATTCGATAACCCATAATATAAGCGTTTTTACCGGTACCCTCCGAGACCACCTTTTCCAGCATCAGGGAAAGCTTGGAAGAGGTTTCCGCCGAAATGACCTGCCGCTTAATCTGCGGGCCGATATTTTTCAGCACCGAGCCGTCACCGTCTAAAATCTGTTTGACCAAATGCGGCGTTACCAGATTGCCGCCGTTGACCGCCGCCGAGACTGCGGTAATAATCTGTATCGGCGTGATTTTAAAGGACTGTCCCATGGAAGAGGAAGCCAAGTTTACGGCGTTGTTCAGCGATTTTACGCTGTGGGTAATACTGGTCGCCTCGCCCGGCAGGTCAATGCCGGTTTTCTCAGTCAAGCCGAAGGCCTTGAGATACTTATAAAACAAACTGCCGCCGAGGCGGGTGCCCACTGTCATAAAAACCGGGTTGCAGGAATTTTTGATTGCGTCGGCAAAGGTCTCATGCCCGTGCCCGGA
>CAKSSH010000036.1 GCA_934488695.1 uncultured Oscillospiraceae bacterium | reverse complement strand
GCATTAGCTTTTGGATTTTTGTCCGCTTCAGCTTTTAGTTTTTTGCCCGCGTTAGCTTTTGGGTTTTGTCCGCTTCAGCTTTTAGTTTTTTGCCCGCGTTAGCTTTTGGCTTTTTGCCCGCTTCAGCTTTTAGTTTTTTGCCCGCGTTAGCTTTTGGCTTTTTGCCCGCTTCAGCTTTTAGTTTTTCTGCCTGCGTTAGCTTTTGGGCTTTTGTCCGCTTCAGCTTTTAGATTTTTCTGCCAGCTTCAGATTTTGTCTTTTTTGCCGCTTCCCGGCAGGACGCTCGAGGAAACATTGCAAAAAGCCTGCCGTGGGCGCAGACGTCCTCTGTTTTTTTAAAAAAACACGAGATGGTTTTTAAAATTCGGCGGAAAAAGCGCTTTTCAGCGCAAAAAAACAAAAAAAGCTTGCATTTTTTGAAAAATGTGTTATACTGTAAACAGAATAGGTAAGAAAGGTAAAGAGTGGGTCGCCCCGCTCTTTTGTTTTTGCCCGGAGCGCCGGGCAGAAAGGGGAAACTTCATGGGAAAAAACACATCGAATACCGCCGAAATCGTTCGTGGCATAGTGCTGCCGGTTTGTGCGGAAATGGGGCTGTCCCTGTGGGACGTTACCTTTGAAAAAGAAGGGGCGGATTTTTTTCTGCGCGTTCTGATAGAACGGGAGGATCCGCCGCTGGATATGAACACCTGTGAGTCGTTCAGCCGCCGAATTGATCCGCTTTTGGACGCGGCGGACCCGATTGAACAGAGCTATTTTCTGGAGGTCGGCTCTCCGGGGCTGGGACGTCGTCTGCGCACGCCGGAGCACTTTGCCCGCTATATCGGCGCGCAGGTCACGGTGCGCCTGATTCGCCCGGACAGTGCCGGACGTCGGGAAATGACCGGGACACTGCAGGCTTTTGAAAACGGGCTCGTGACGCTGGCGGGAGAAAATCCCGTCCGCCTTGCCGATTCCGCTTATGTGCGCCTTTGCGATGAACTTTAAAATGAAATTGTTTTGGAGGAGAACAGAAAAATGAATAACGAATTTTTTGATGCCCTGAGCCTGTTGGAGCAGGAAAAGAAAATCAATGTTGACAGCCTGCTTGAGAAAATCCGGGTGGCGATTGAAAACGCCGTGAAAAAAGATTTTGGGGATCCCGAAAATATTATCATTGATATTGACCCGGAAAAGAGAAAGTTCAATGTTGCCATTCGCAAGCAGGTTGTTGAAACGGTAGAAAACCCGCATGCCGAAATCACGCTGGACGAGGCCCTGCGCTATAGTAAGCGCGCGGCTGTCGGCGGACATGTCGATATTAAGGTCAAAACCAAGGATATGGGGCGTATTGCGGCGCAATCGGCCAAGCATGTGTTCCGTCAGGGCCTGAAAGAGGAAGAGCGGGCCAACACCTTTAAGGAGTATCAAAGCAAGCTGCATGAGTTGATTACCGCACGCGTGGTGTCGACCGATCCGCTGCGCGGCTCGGTGACGCTGGATATGGGCAGCGGAGAGCTTTTGCTGCCGCAGACCGAGATGATTCCCGGCGAAACCTTTGAGGTCGGAGACTCGGTTCGTGTCTATGTCGTGGATGTTAAGCGGAATATGGAAAAAACCTCCCGTCCGCCTAAAATTATGATTTCCAGAACCCATCCCGGCATGGTCAAGCGCTTGTTTGAATTAGAGGTGCCGGAGATTTATGACGGAACGGTGGAAATCAAGTCCATTGCCCGCGAGGCCGGCTCGAGAACTAAAATGGCGGTGTACAGCCGGGACGAAAACGTGGATGCGGTCGGCGCCTGCATCGGTAATAAGTCGACTCGTATCGACAGCATTGTCCGGGAACTCGGCGGTGAAAAAATTGATATTGTCCGGTACAGCGAGGATCCGGTTGAGTTTATTACAGCAGCCCTGTCTCCGGCGCGGCATATCACACAGGTGGAGCTGCTCCCGCAGGAGAGCGAGGAGGAGGTCAAGGCTTGCCGCGTTACGGTGGCAGACAATGAATTGTCGCTTGCGATCGGCAATAAAGGTCAGAACGTTCGCCTGGCGGCTCGTTTGACCGGTTATAAAATTGATATCCGTCCCGAAAGCGGATTTTTCGGCGAAAACTGATTTAGGAAAAAGGGGGAGTCTCCATGGTGAAGAAAGTGGCAATGCGCAGCTGCTGTGCCTGCCGCCAAAAGCGGGACAAAAGAGAGCTTTTGCGGGTGGTGCGTCGGCCGGACGGAATTGTTTTGCCGGACAGCACCGGCAAGGTATCCGGCCGCGGAGTTTACCTGTGTAAAGACGCTGCCTGTATTGCCCGGGCGCAAAAGACCCGCGCGCTGCAGCGTGCCCTGGAGGCCGACATCCCCGAGGACATTTTTCGGCAGCTTGAGGAGGCGGCGGTGCAAAATGAATGACGCTTTTTTGCAAACGTTGGGATTGTGTCGGCGCGCCGGTCGAGCGGTTTTTGGGTTTGACACGGTCAAACAGGCGATTTTCAACCGGGAGGCACAGCTTGTCTTTACGGCGGCGGATCTTTCTGCGAAAACCGAAAGTCGGCTGAGCTATATTTGCCGGGAAACCGGGATTGAGTTGATTCAAACCGCCTATGATATCCGCACACTCGGCGGCAGTATCGGAAAGGCAACCGGAATTATTGCCGTGACTGATGCGGGCTTTGCCACACTGCTGAAACAGAAATTCTGCAATTACAGGGAGGGTACTCTATGATCGTAAAATATAAGCTCAGCGAGGTCGCTAAGGATCTCGGCATGGATAGCAAGGAAATTATTGCATTGCTGCTGGGGCAAAATGAAGAGCCTAAAAAGACCAGCAGTATGCTGTATGAAGAAGAGTTAAATTTTCTTTTTGAAAAATTGACAAGACAGTTTGCGGTTAAAACACTGGATGCTTATTTTGCCGAGGGCAACCGTCGGGAAGAGATGCAGGCAAAGCGGGCTGCCGCTCGGCAGGCCGCTGCCGAAAAAGCTGCTGCTGAAAAAGCCGCCGCTGAAAAAGCCGCTGCAAAAACGCCTGCCGCTAAACCGGCGGAAAAGCAGGTGGAGAAAGCACCGGCGGAAAAGCTGGCAGAGAAAGCACCGGCCGCAAAGCCGGCGGAGAAAGCACCGGCGGAAAAGCCGGCAGAGAAAGCACCGGCCGCAAAGTCGGCTCATCGGGAGGAGAATCGTCCCAAACGGCCGAAGGAAAAATTCCAGAACGTTACCCATGCGCGTTCAACCGAGACGCTGGAGGTGCAAAAGCAGGTCCGTAAGGTCAATACGAGGACCGATTTTGTGGAGCTTGATAAGTACAACGAAAAATATGAGCGCATTGCGCCCAGCAGCTCCTACACTTCGGATAATTTGCAGCGCAAGCAAAAACTGAATCAGCGTTCTCAGCAGCGCGGCAGGCCGATGTCCTCCAAACGGGAGACGGAGGCGGATAAGCTGCGCCGTATTCAGGCACAACAGAAAAAGCAGCAGCCGCTCAAGGTTCAGATTCCGGACGAAATCACCGTGACCGAGCTGGCGCTGCGACTGAAGATCAAGGCTGCCGAAATCATCAAGCGCTTGATGCTGCTGGGGGTTATGGCGACCGCCAATCAAACCATTGATTATGATACGGCCGCCATGGTTTCCATGGAGCTGGGCGCTAAGGTCGAGCGGGAAATTATCGTCACCACCGAGGAGCGGCTGATTGTGGATGAGGCTGACAGCGAAGAGAGTCTGTGCCCGCGTCCGCCGATCGTGGTTGTCATGGGGCACGTCGATCACGGTAAGACGTCGCTGCTGGACGCGATTCGCAACACCAGCGTGACCTCGACCGAGGCCGGCGGTATTACCCAGCACATCGGTGCTTACAAGGTACGGCTGGGTGAGCGCGAAATCACGTTTTTGGATACGCCGGGGCATGAAGCCTTTACAGCGATGCGTGCCCGCGGAGCGCAGATTACCGATATAGCAATTCTGGTAGTTGCGGCGGATGACGGAATCATGCCGCAAACCGTTGAAGCAATCAACCATGCCAAAGCAGCCGGAGTCAGTATTATCGTTGCCATCAATAAAATGGATAAGCCGGAAGCAAATGCAGAGCGGGTCAAGCAGGAGCTGACCGAGCATGAGCTGGTGCCTGAGGAATGGGGCGGCGATGTGATTTGTGTGCCGGTTTCCGCTAAAACAAGACAAGGCATTGACGAGCTGCTTGAAATGGTACTGCTGACGGCAGACATAAAGGAGCTGAAAGCCAATCCGAATCGGCTGGCGCGCGGAATTGTCGTTGAGGCGAAGCTGGACAAGGGCCGCGGCCCGGTAGCTACTGTTTTGGTTCAAAACGGCACCTTAAATTCCGGGGATATTTTGATTGCCGGAACGGCTGTTGGCCGTGTCCGCGCCATGACCGACGATAAGGGACGGCGGGTCAAGACCGCAGGTCCTTCGACGCCGGTAGAGATCGTCGGGCTGGGCGAAGTGCCGAGCGCGGGAGACGTCTTTAACGCCGTTGAGGATGAGCGCTTGGCACGTCAGCTGGTAGACGAACGCAAGCAGGCTGAAAAGGAAGAACGCTTCTCGGCCTATCAAAAGGTTACGCTGGATAACCTCTTCAGCCAGATTGCCGAGGGCGAAATGAAAGAGCTGAGCATTATCGTCAAGGCGGATGTTCAGGGCTCGGTTGAGGCGGTTCGTCAATCGCTGGAGAAGCTTTCCAATGAGGAGGTTCGGGTCCGGGTGATTCACGGCGGTGTCGGTGCTATTAACGAGTCTGACATTATGCTGGCAGACGCCTCCAATGCCATCGTAGTCGGCTTTAACGTCCGTCCTGACAGCACCGCAGACGACATGGCAAAGGAAAAGGGCGTGGACATGCGCACCTATCGAGTGATTTATGACTGTATCGAAGAGGTTCAGGCTGCTATGAAGGGCATGCTGGCTCCGAAGTTCCGCGATGTGGAACAGGGCAAGGCCGAGGTCCGGCAGGTGTATAAGCTTTCCAGTGTCGGCACCATTGCCGGTTGTTATGTCACAAATGGTAAAATTACCCGCCACAGTAAAATTCGTGTTGTGCGCGACGGCATTGTCATCTCAGAGGATGAAATTGACTCTCTGCGGCGATTTAAGGACGATGTTAAGGAGGTTGCCTCCAACTATGAGTGCGGTATTTCGCTGGAGAAGTTTAACGACATTAAAGAGGGCGACGTGCTGGAGGCCTATATCACCGAGGAATATCGGGACTGACCGCTTGGAAAGGAGAGACCTCTGTGGGAAGAAGTTACAGGACAGATCAGGCGGCGGAGGATATCCGTTTTGCACTGACCCAAATTCTGCGGCATGTGAAGGACCCGCGGGTTTCGCAGCTGCTGAGCATTGTGCATCTGGATCTTGCGCGGGACCTGTCGCAGGTCAAGGTATATGTAAGCTCCCTTGAGGGGCGTGAGAGCACCCTGCAGTCGGTAGAGGGGTTGAAATCAGCGGCGGGCTATATCCGCCGGGAGCTGGGGCAGAGCGTTCGACTGCGCAATACGCCCGAGGTGTTGTTTATTGCCGATGATTCGATTGAAAAAAGTGCGCAAATCAACGGCTTAATCCATCAGCTTTTAGATAAGGACGAGAAGAAATGACAGAAAAAAAAGACCTTTTGCAGGCGGTAGAATTTTTCAAAACCCGAGACGATTTTTGGATTTTGACCCATCAAAACCCCGATGGGGACACGTTGGGCTGTGCCTTTGCGCTGTATTACACACTAACGGCACACGGAAAACGGGTACGGGTTGTCAACGAAAAGCCGCTGCCGCAAAAGTACGCGTTTCTTTTTGAGGGATACCGGGAAACGGCATTTGAGCCGAAAACGATTGTGGCAGTGGATATTGCCTCCCCCTCCCTTTTTGGGAACGGGCTGGAAAAGCTTTCGTCTCGGGTGGATCTCTGCATTGACCATCATAAATCCAATACCGGCTATGCCACGATGACGGTGCTCAACAGTGCGGTTTCCGCCGCCTGCGAGATCATCTATGAGCTGATTTTGGCGATGGACGGCGAGATTTCGGACGCGGCACTGCTTTGTGTTTACACCGGCGTCAGCACCGATTGCGGCTGTTTTAAATATTCTAACACAACCGCGCAGGCGCACGAGATTGCCGCGTTGGCGCTGCATCGTCAGCTGGATATTTATCGGGTCAATCATGCAATGTTTGAAAGCAAAAGCCGTGCGCAGCTGGAAATTGAGCGGGCGGCGCTGCAAAAGCTTACATTTTATTACCACGGGCGCTGTGCGCTGGTTGCTGTCACGCAGTCGGAGCTTGTGCGCGCCGGCGCCACGGAAAGTGACCTGGATGCGCTGCCTGCCATGACCCGTCAGATACAGGGAGTGGAGGTCGGTGTCGTGATTAAGGAGCGGGAGCCGGGCGAATTTAAAATTTCGCTGCGTACCGGTAAACGTCCCGACGCCAGCGCTATTTGCAGCGAGTTCGGCGGCGGCGGTCATGTGGGTGCGGCCGGTTGTACGTTGTATGGGAAGCTTGAGGACGTTACCGAAAAAATTGTTGCAGCAGTTGGAAGGTATATATGAAGGACGGATTTTTGCTGATCGACAAGCCGGCCGGGTTCACCTCCTTTGACGTTATTGCCCGGTTGCGTCGGCTTTTGAATACTCGAAAAATCGGCCACGGCGGCACGCTGGACCCTAATGTTACCGGCGTACTGTTGATTTTGGTCGGCCGCGCGACCCGTGCAGTCGATTTAATACAGCGTCAGGATAAAGCATATGAGGCGTGTATCCGGCTGGGCGTTGAGACCGACACGCAGGACATCTGGGGCACCGTGCTTGCAGAACGTGCGCCGGAGCTCTCGGTCGAACGGATTCAAAGGACCATCGAAAGCTTTTGCGGAGAACAGCTGCAGCTGCCGCCGATGTATTCTGCGCTGAAAATAAATGGCGTACGCCTGTACGATTTGGCCCGACAGGGAAAACAGGTGCAGCGCCGGCAAAGACCGATTAAAATTTATAAGATTTCTTTTTTAGGGTCGACTGAGCAGCCGAATGAGTACCGTTTTGCGCTGCACTGCTCTAAGGGGACTTATGTGCGAACGCTGTGTGCCGATATCGGCTCCGAGCTGGGGTGCGGCGCTTGCATGAGCGCACTGCGCCGGACTGCGTCCCACGGTTTTTCCATTGAGCAATGTGTCACGCTGCAGCAGGTAGAAGCGGCGGCGGCCGAGGGGCGGGCAGATGAGCTGCTGCGCCCGGTTCGGGATTTGTTTTATGATCTGCCGCCAATCCGCCTGTCGGAAAAACAGACTTTTTTGTATCGGAACGGCGTCGGGCTGGATCCGGCTCGGGTGCCCGGTGTGCTGTATGACAGTGTGTATCCGGTCGCGGATTTCCAGCAATATACCGTTTACGGTGCAGACGGCGTTTTTTTGGGGATCGGACAGGTAGATTATGATCGACGCGAATTTCGCAGCATTAAAATGTTTATAAGCGAGGAAAACGGTGATGAAGAGGCTTGACTGGCAGAGCGGCAATGTGCAGCCGTGCGTCATGGCCCTTGGTTATTTTGACGGGGTCCATTTAGGGCATCGCGCCGTCATTGAGGCTGCGGTGCTTCAGGCACACCGGCTCGGCTGCGGTACGGCTGTTTTTACCTTTACGGATAAAGCGGGCGCCTGTATGCAAAAATCGGCGGCCGGCCGAATTTATCGGGATGAAACACGGCAGCGGCTTTTGGAATCTCTCGGAGTGGATTTTCTGCTGATGCCGGATTTCGGCGAGGTTTCAAAGCTGCTCCCCGAGCAGTTCGTTTCGGAATTGACCGGTCGTTTTGCCGTTCGGGCAGTGACGGCCGGCAGTGATTTCCGCTTTGGCCGAGATAAAAGCGGCGATTTTTCAACACTTCGCTTCCTTGCCGCACAGGCGGGAATTGACGCCTTTGAAGTGCCTCAGGTCTGTTTGGACGGAGCTCCTGTAAGCTCGACCCGTATCCGGCAAGCCCTGATAGCGGGCGATATGGAGGGCGCGGCGCGCCTGCTGGGTCGGCCATACTGTATTGACGGGCCGGTGGTCGGCGGAAAGCACCTGGGCACGCGAGAGCTGTTCCCGACGGCGAATCAGCATTTTCTGCCCGGTCAGTTAATTCCGCGCTGCGGGGTATACGCAGCCAGAGCGGTTTTGGCGGGACGGTCCTTTGCTGCCGTCACCAATATCGGCACCTGCCCGACTGTTTCGGAGGAAAACATCGTTTCGGCCGAAACCTATTTACTGGGCGAGCAGTTTTCGCTTTACGGACAGCCGCTGACGGTTGAATTGTTGCACTATCTGCGTCCGGAGCAGAAATTTGCATCCATTGAGGCTTTGCGCGCCCAAATCGAAACAGATATCTCGGCGGCAAAGGCTTTGTTTGAAACGCTTTGAGCGTTTGGGAGGATGATTTGTAGCGGGAGGCGAGAAAATGAAGGCGTTTTTCGGGCGTTTACGCGCTGACGTCGGCCGGTTTGATTCGGAACAACGGCTGCTGCTGTTAACGGCGGTCAGCATTTTTCTGCCCTATGTGTTGTGCGCAGTCGTTTTGGCTGCAGCAACTCTGCGTGCGCTGCTGATTCGTTCCTTGCGTCAACAAATGTTTGCACAGCCCGGCGCGCGATGGGTTTTTGTTTTTGCGCTGCTTAATTTTTTTTCGCCGCTTTATTTTAAAAATTTGCCGGGGGTTGCTTGTTATTTCGGCGCGCTGCTTTTGATGTGTTATCTGCTGTATTGCCGGGTCGTTATGACGCCGCGCTTGTTCCAATGCATTGCAGATGCGGCGGGATTTATGAGTATGTGCTGCGCTGTGGTGGCGCGGCTTCAAAAAATCACACCGGCATATCGCAGTATGTCAGTGTTTATGAATGCCAATTATTACGGCATGATTATCGAGTTTATGGTGCTGCTTTGTCTTTACAGACTTCTTTTGAACAATGGCAATCGGTTTTATCTGATTGCGATTATTCTGATGAATTTGTACGGGCTGAAAATGGCAGATTGCCAGTCAGCTTGGTTTTGTATCGCTTTCGGTGCCCTCTTGCTGCTATGCCTGACCCGGCATTTTCGGATTGCCGCCGCAGTCGCTGCTGTCGGCGCTGTCGGACTGCTGCTTTTTTATTCAAAACTGACGATTTTAATGCCCCGCCTTTGGGCAGCTGACAGCAATTTAGCAATTCGTGCCGGCATATGGCAAGCAGGCTGGAAAGGCTTTTTGCAGTCTCCGCTTTTCGGGCGCGGGATGATGGGGTATATGCAGCTGTGGCAGCAATATGGCAGTCAGCCCAATTATCATTGTCACCAGTTGGCGCTTGATCTATTATGCTCTTACGGGGCTGTCGGCAGTATCCCACTTGTGGCTTTTGTTGCTCGGCGTCTGCGGGTCTTTTGGCGAAAAAACGGCGCGCCGCTTATTTGGACCTTGACAGCGGTTGTACTGCTGCACGGGCTTGTGGACGTAACAATTGCGTGGGTTCAGACCGGAGCATTGGCTGCGGTGTTTTTGGCATTGCCTGATGGGGCGATGCAGCAGGAGGCGTCGAGATGAATCCTTTATGGAAAGAAGAACTTATGGTAGCCCGGCGTCGGTTGCTTGCACACCGGTGCACCTGTGTGTTTTGTAAAAACGGCGTTTTTATTGAGAGCTTTGAACGAGGGGTCGCACCGCTTTTGCAATTATTGGAGGAAAAACGAGAGCTGACCGGCTTTTTTGCGGCCGACCGTGTGGTCGGCCGCGGAGCCGCCTTTTGTTATATCCTGATGGGCGTTCAGGCGGTTTGGGCCGGCGTCATCAGTCAGTCCGCACGCAGCTTGCTTTTGCAAAATAATATTCCGGTTTTGTGGGACGCCTGCGTTCCGGCTATCCGCAATCGTTCGGGCGACGGTTTCTGTCCCATTGAACAGGCAACTCTCGATGTTGAAGATCCGCAGCAGGCGCTTGAGGTCATGCAAAAGCTGCTGCACCGCTCCTGACGCAAAAGCTGCCCGAGGCCAGAAGGCACTTTAAAACCACAACATAAAAAGAGCCGCCAAAAGAAATTCCCAAGCGACGAAAAACTTGTCGTAAAGGCTTTTCTTTTGGCGGCTCTTTTTAATTACTCTCGGCACTGCGGCGTAAAAGTAGCAGCCATGCCGAAAAGAAAACCGTAATGGGAACTGCCAGCAGAATCCCGGCGCTGCCGACAACGGACTGAATAATTTCCACTAAAAGCATTTCGTAATTCAGCAAGGCGGCGATATCCTGCGTGTAAGCAAAAAACAGCAGAATGGTTGCCATAGAACCGCCGACATAAGCTAAAATCAACGTATTGGTCATGGTGCCGATAGCGTCCCGGCCGATATTCATGCCGGAAATCAAAAGACGCTTGACGGTCGGCTCGTACATTTGCTCCGAAAGCTCATACATGGCCGAGGCCAGCGACATGGCAACATCCATGACGGCGCCGAGGGAGCCGATCAGGATGCCGCCCCAAATCAGCGCCTTTAAATCAATTTGTACACCGCCCTCAAGCATGGTCAAAAAGAGGTAGTCCTGATTTAAAATGCCGGTAATGCCAAAGGCACGGTTAATAAAAAAAGACAGAATGCCGGCTGCGAGAACGCCGCCGGCATTTCCGACGACGGCGCAGAGGGTCTTTCGGTTCCAGCCGTTCAGGGTACAAAGGGAGGATAAAATGACAAATAATGACACTAAAATCGTCATGAAATAAATGTTTTGTCCCCGAAGCACCGACGGTAAATAGACGAGAAAAACCGCGGCAATGGTTAAAAGCAAGGACAGGATGGTCGTAATGCCTTTTGAACGGCCGATAAGCAGGATAATGAGCAAAAACGCACCAATCAAAACAGCCGTACCGAGGGTGTGATTGCTGCCGGCATAAGACCAGCCGCTGATACTGCCGGTTTTTTCCGACGGCTCGCTGTAGACGACCAAAATCCGGTCCCCCGGCTCCACCTGCCGGGGAACCGGCGGCATCATTTCATCCAGCGTTTGGGTCATAGAAAAGGAAGTCCCTTTTTGCTTTCCGCTTGTCAGCACCGCCCTGAAAAAGACGGTTTTTGTAACCGTGTTGTTCAGCCCACTTTCTTCGGTGACGGCAATAACCTCCTGTACCGTCGCCCGTTCAAAGTCGGAATCGGTAACGGTCGGAGAATGGTATCTGCAGAAAAAACTGCCGACCCAAATCAGTGCCGCCGACAGTAAAACAGTGACCAGCTGCTGAAACCAGACCTTTTTTAAAAGAGCGGGCATAGAATCCCTCCTTAGGCGTCATTTTTTTCTTTTTCGGAAAGCAGGGAAGCCAAATCGGTCAAATCGGCTAAAACATCCTTTTCGTTTTTGATTTTGACTGAGAGATAAGGGGCCTTTCCGTTTGAAAGGAAAACCTTACCCGGAAAAGCGGCGCAGGCCGCCGAGAGGCGCGACAGCTCCGGGTGCAGAAATTCCACAACGGCAAAATCGGTTTTCTGAGTGATTGTTGAAATACCGGCTTTTTTGCAAAGCGCCCGTAAAAGAGCCACACTGATAAGCAGACTGACCTCGCGCGGCGGATCCCCGTATCGGTCGATAAGCTCGTCGGTGACGTCCATGGCATCCTCATCGGTTTGAATCAGTGCAATGTGTCGGTAAACCTCGATACGTTGGACGTTGTCCTCAATATATGTGTTCGGAATGTGCGCCGAAACTCGGATGTCAATCAGACATTCGTTGTCCTCCGACACGGGAGCCTCTCCACGCTGTTCGGCAATCGCCTCATTGAGCAATTTGAGATACATATCATAGCCAACCGCGTCCATGTGCCCGTGCTGCTGTGCCCCCAGCATATTGCCGGCACCGCGAATCTCCAAATCACGCAGGGCAATTTGGAAACCGGAGCCGAATGCCGTGAAATCCCGAATGGCAGAAAGCCGCCGGGAGGCAATGTCGCTGAGCTCTTTGCCCGGGCGGAAGGTGAAATAGGCAAAGGCACGGCGAGAGGAACGTCCGATTCGCCCGCGAAGCTGGTAAAGCTGGGATAGCCCCATACGATCGGCGTCCTCAATAATCAGGGTGTTGCAGTTGGCAACATCAACGCCGGTTTCGATAATTGTCGTGCAGACCAGTAAATCAATTTCGTGCTCGGTCAGCCGTTTCCAAACCCGTTCCAGCTCATGCGACGGCATTTGCCCGTGCGCAACCTCGATTCGGCAGCCGGGCAGGGCGCCTTGTAGTTCTAATGCTTTTTGGTGGATGGACTCAATGCGGTTGTGTATATAATAAATCTGGCCGCCGCGGGCAAGCTCCCGCTCAATAGCGCTGTGCAGCAGCCGCCGATTATATTCCAAAACGAAGGTCTGCACCGGATAACGGTCCTGCGGAGCCTCTTCAATCATAGAAATATCCCGAACGCCGGCCATAGCCATGTTCAGTGTGCGCGGAATGGGGGTTGCCGACAGGGTCAGCAGGTCTACGCCGGGGTACAGCTCTTTGAATTTTTCCTTATGTGCAACCCCAAAGCGCTGCTCCTCGTCGATAATAGCCAAACCGAGGTCCCGGAAACGGACATCCTTTTGCAGCAGCCGGTGGGTGCCGACAATGATATCGGTCTCACCGCGCGCCAAGCGACGCAAAATCTCCTGTTGCTGTTTTGCGGTGCAAAAGCCGGACAACATCTCGATTTGAATCGGAAATCCGTCAAAACGCTCCAGAGCGGTTCGATAGTGCTGATAGGCTAAAATGGTGGTCGGCACCAGAATGGCGCATTGCTTGGAATCCATAACGCATTTCATGGCTGCGCGCAGCGCCACCTCGGTTTTGCCAAAGCCGACGTCGCCGCACAGCAGCCGCTCCATCGGACGGGGGGACTCCATATCCTGTTTGATTTCGGCAATACAGCGAATCTGGTCCGGTGTTTCGGTGTACGGAAAACGTTCTTCAAAATCCCGCTGCCAGTCGCAATCGGGTGAAAAAGCAAAACCGCGCACCTGCAGCCGTTTGGCATACAGCTGTGTCAGCTCGTTTGCCATATCGCGAACGGCGCGAGAAACTCTGGCTCTGGCGTTTTTCCAGCTGGCGCTGCCTAGCCGGGACAGCTTGACGGTGTCCTCGGAGGAAGCGCCGATGTATTTGGCAACCAGATCCAGTTGGGTGACCGGGACGTAAAGCACATCGCTGCCGCCATACTGAATCTTGATGTAATCCTTGACAACGCCCTGGACCTCCAGCTTTTGCATTCCTTTATAAATGCCGATACCATGTGCCGAATGGACCACATAATCGCCGACACTGACCGAAGAAAGGTCAAAAACCGCGCGATTTTTCTTGGCCCCGGTCTTTTTTTTGCCGGTCGCACCGGCAAAGGCTGTTAATGAAATGCGTTCCTCGGGATACTCCATGCAGGCGGAAAAGGCCGCCTCCAGCAGATAAACGCATCCCGGCTCCGGCAGTGCTTGATCGGCAGCCGAGATGACTCGTGCGGTTACTCTTTCCCGCAAAAGGTCGCGGCACAGAATGTCCGCCATATGCCGCGTGGGCAGGGCGACCAGCGGAAGTATCCCGCTTTTGAGCTGAGCGGAAAGCGTTTCCGGCAGACTGGAGGGCCGCTGCGAAAAAAGACCGGACTGCGAGGCGTGCAGCGTAATCAGCTTTTTGGGAGAAATCAGCGGCAGGGAGCGGCTGAAGGTGTCCATCAGCACACAAGGCGCCTTTGCAATACTATCGGAAAAATCCGATACATTCAGCCCGTAATTTCCGTTGAGGCCGACAAGCTCTCCGCTATCAATCAGTTCAGACACCTGGAGCATCAGACGCTCGTGGTATCCGCGCGCCGACTCCAAACATTCGCTGTATTCCGACACAAACAAAAGAGTTCCGGCGGGCAGGTCAAAAAGACTGCCGCAGCTTTCGGAAAGCGGTAGATATTTGTCGGTGCAGCACTCGGCACCGCTTTCCAGCAGAGCAATGTCCTGCGCAAGGGAACGGCTGCGGGTCAAGTCCCGCTGCTTTTCTTCCAGTGCTCGAAGCTTTGGGAGAAGCACGGCGACATCCCCGAAGAGCTCACGAGCCGGCGTGACGGTAACGCTGTTCAAGGCTTCGGTGCGCCGCTGGGTATCCGGGTCAAAATAGGACAGACTGTCGATTTCGTCTCCCCAAAGCTCCAGCCGTACCGGCCATTTTTGGGTGGGACAATATAAATCGACAATACCGCCGCGAACCGAAAATTGCCCGACGCCGTCAATTTGCGTGCGCCGAGTGTATCCACCGGCCAGCAGCCGGCTTGTAAGCTTGTCAACCGAAAGGATCCCGCCGTTTTGCAGAGTAAAAAAGCTGTTTTTAAGCTGATCTTTTTGAACGGTATATTGCATGGCAGCTGCTGCAGAGGATACCAAAATCGGCAATTCTCCGAAAGAAAAACGACACAATGCCGCTAATCGTTCCTGCTCGTATTCTCGGGAAGCAGTCTGCGACAGAGAGAAACTCAAATCCCGCTCGGGATAAAAAAGAGCAGCCTCTTCACCGAGAAAAGCGTTGATGTCCCGGCATAGCTGCCGCCCCGACACTTCGTTTTTGCAGAGAATCAGCGCTTTTTTTTGCAGCATATCGACACAGGCAGCGGCAAAATGCGCCTTGTGAATGTCTGCGGCGCCCTGCAGGCTGATCGGCGTTTTGCCGCTTTGCAGGGCGTCCGTCAGCTCGCGAAAGCTGTGGCTTGATTTCAAAAGTTGTGTAAAAACGCGCATTTTGACCCCTCCTTCGGGTCATTTTAGCAGAAAACAGCTGCAAAAAAGTGAAAAAAACGTCAATTGTATTTGGCCATTGCCGCTTCTGCGTTGCCGTCAAGCAGGTCGCAGACGGCGTCATAAACTGCCGGCATTTCGGCGGCAATGGTTTCCCGCTGAAGCGGCGGCAGGGTCCCCAACACCCAGTCAGCCAAATCGTCTTCGGCGTGCGGCTTTTGGCCGACCCCTATTTTAATACGCGGAAAGTCCTGAGAGCCGAGATGAGCGATCAGACTTTTAATGCCGTTATGTCCGCCGGCACTGCCGCTGCGCCGAATACGCAGGCGGCCGACGTCGAGCGAAACATCATCGAAAATCACCAAAATGTCCTGAGGAGGAATTTTGAAAAATCGGGCAAAGCTGCCGACAGAACGGCCGCTTTCGTTCATGAAGGTTTGGGGCTTTATAAGCAAAATATTTTTGCTGCCCATCCGGGTCTTGCAATAAAGCGCATCAAACCGGGATTTATCCGGCCGGACACCCAGCTTATCCGCAATGTAATCAACGGCACAGAAGCCAACATTGTGCCGCGTGTTTCGATAGCGCAGGCCGGGGTTTCCGAGCCCGACCACCAACGCGTCTACGCCGGCGCTTTTTTTAGAAAACAGCATAACCGTTCCTCCGGAAAATATAAAATAATCCAAAAGCCCAAACATTCGGCACGGGAGGCGCTAAATGCTTGGGCAACAGGATACAGTGGTTTCAAGAAAATCAGCCGAACAGCGGGGAGACCGGCTTGTCCTCATAAATGCGTTCAATCGCTTCGGCAAAAACCGGCGCAACCGGAATGGTTTTGATTTTGTCAATGCGTTGCTCGGGCTTCAGCGAAATGGTGTCCAGGAAAATGAGCTCCTTGATGGGGCTTTCCTGAATACGCTCAATGGCGGGGCCGGAAAGGACGCCGTGAGTCGCGCAGGCATAGACCTCTTTAGCGCCGCCGACTTCCATAACGGCTTTGGCACTGTTGCACAGCGTGCCGGCAGTGTCCACCATATCGTCTACCAGAATAACGCGTTTATCCTGAACGTTGCCGATGATGTTCATAACCTCGGAAACATTGGCTCTTTCGCGGCGCTTGTCCACAATTGCCAGCGGCGCATCGAAGCGGGCGGCAAAATTGCGGGCGCGGGTGACCGACCCGAGGTCGGGGGAGACTACAACAAATTCGTCCTTATTTTCGCGGAATTTATTACAGAAGAAGGGCGCCAGAATGGGAACGCCGAGCAGGTTGTCCACCGGAATGTTGAAAAAGCCCTGAATCTGCGGAGCATGAAGGTCCATGGTCAGAACACGGTCCGCGCCGGCGGCGGTCAACAGATCGGCACACAGCTTGGCGGAAATGGGATCGCGTGCTTTAGCCTTGCGGTCCTGCCGGGCATAACCGAAATAAGGCATAACGGCGGTGATTCGGCCGGCCGAGGCGCGCTTGAAAGCGTCCAGCATGATGAGCAGCTCCATCAAATGGTCGTTAACCGGGGTGCTGGTGGATTGAATCACAAAAACATCCGAGCCTCGTACCGATTCCTTGATCGAAACTGAAATTTCGCCGTCGGAAAAGGTGCTAACCTCGGATTTACATACCGGAAGCCCCAATCGTGATGCAATTTGAGCCGCAACATCCGGATTTGAATTCGCTGCAAAAATTTTGATGTCCTTACCGTGCAGATTCATGTTTAATAACTCCGTTCCTCCGGCGTTTTTTCCGGTGACGCAGTCCGCCGGAATTCGGCCGCGTCGCCCTCTTTTTTCTCTTCTTTTATTCTATCACAAAAAACGACAACTGTCTATACAGAAAATGCGACAACATTCTACTTTTTCTAACCGCTTATTCAGAAAAACTGCCGAAAGCCTCCGGGCGCAGCGAAAAAACCGTGTCGGAAAGGCGGCACAGCCCGTCCATATCCAGCGCCTCGGCGCGCGCCAGCGGGGAAATTTTGGACTGCAGCAGAGCATTTGACAAAACCGGCTTTTCAATGGAAAAGGCGGCTGAAACGGCATTAAGCACGGTTTTTCGACGCATGGCAAAGGCAGCCTTGACACAGGCAAAGAA
>CAKSSH010000035.1 GCA_934488695.1 uncultured Oscillospiraceae bacterium | reverse complement strand
CCTGCCAATAGCAGGTCAGACCTTGTTTGACAAGCAGCCGATTTTCCTGATAAGGCTTATACTTTTTCACCTCACTGACCAGCGGCGGACGCGGTCCGACAAACGACATATTCCCAATCAGAATATTAAACAGCTGCGGCAGCTCGTCTAAACTGGTCTTGCGCAAAAAGCGCCCCACCGGAGTAATACGTGGATCGTTTTTGCTTTTAAAGGCAGGCCCGTCCATCTCGTTGAGCGAACGAACTCGAGCAAGCTCCCTTTTGGTATCGGCGTCAACCAACATGCTGCGAAATTTGTACATCCGAAAATGCCGCCCGTTTTTACCGACCCGAATCTGGGTATAAATCGGCGGGCCGCCATCGGTCATAACAAGCAGCGCCAATACAATAAAAAGCGGCGACAGAATCACAATCATGATAAAGGAAGCCACCAGGTCAAACACCCGTTTAAAAAAATCGTAGACTTTCTTTTCCCGAAAGACAAACTGATTCACCGAAGGCTTCTTCTTGCCCTTTCGCATGCGTTTACTCACCTTTTATTTTTTTTCGGTCACGGCGGCGTTGCTCGTTTCCTCGCCGTCGGTATAAATAAACTTATGAATGTACTTAGAGGCCTCGTTTAAATCATAAACGACATAAGAAGTGCCCTTAATCATTTCACCGTGCGACGGACATTGTTCGTTAGGCACACCCGTGGTCTTAACATCGGGCGAATTGGTCATTGCCCAAAGGCCGATACTGAGCATTTCTTTGTTGGAAAGCGAGGTGGTGCACTCCGAAAAAATCATTTCGACCAATTTCGGCGCCTTCAGCGGACTTATTTTTTTAGCCTTCTGGTACATAGCCTCCAGCACCTTTCGCTGCCGTTCGCCGCGCGCCACATCTCCGCCGGTATATCGGTTACGCGCATAAGCCAGTGCCTGTCCGCCGTTTAAAAGCTGCATACCGGGCTCCTTGATATAATCGCACCGGATGCCAAGATCATTGAGATACGGAACGTATTCCTTGTTCATAACCTTCATTTCAGCCTCGCTGACATCAATCTCAACGCCGCCGATATAATCGATAATGCTCGAAAACTGATAGAAATTCACCGTAACATAATCAGTAATATCCATCTTGAAATTGCGGTTCAGCGTTTTCAATGCCAGATTTGCTTTCCCATATGCCCAGGCATGCGTAATCTTATCGTGCTTTCCGTTTTCAAATTGAATATAGCTGTCCCGCGCAATTGAGGTCAGCTTAATGGATTTGTGGATTCGATCAATGGACAAAATCAAAATGGCGTCCGACCGGCCGCCGGTATCATTGGCGCGGGTGTCCAATCCGTACAACGCAATATTTTTAACGTCCTCCGTAAACGGCAGGTCGCTCCCCTCGGCAATTCCGAGATTGCTTGACAAATTGCCGCGCTTAATTTTACCGAACAAAGAGGAAATCCAAAACGTCGGAATCAGAATCAAAATCAGCAAAACGGCCGCAACAGACAGCAGAATATTGCGTACCGTTTTTTTATTCTTCTTTTTGCGGCCGCCCTTATCGGCAGACGGTTGAAGTTTTTCATTTTGCTGTTCCGGCAGGTCGTTTGTTTTATTTCTGTCGGCAAGTGCCTGTTGATAGCATTTTTGACAAAAAATCGCGTTTTTATCCTCAAGCGGCGCGCCGCAGTTGATACATTTCATAAAAATCCTCCAATTTTTTTTAAGGGCTTTTCATCTTACACAAACATTTTTTTCATTATAGCCCGATTTACACAAAAAGTCAATGTTTCTGTCGAGAAACGGAGAATTATACGCATAGCGCTACCGTCTTTTTTTGTGTTTTTTTTCGTCATACAAAAAAATCGCCGAGGGCGTTTCTAAAAAAATGCAGGCAACTTTCCTCAAACTTCCTTTCATATTTTAAACGGGTGCGTAAACAATATTACTGCAAACAAAAATGTTTGTGAAAACAAAAAAGGAGTGTAGAAATAGATGAGCAAGATTGTTGTACCGCAGGCTCGCGAGGCTCTTGACCGTTTTAAGATGGAAGCGGCCAATGAGGTCGGCGTGAATCTGAAGCAGGGTTACAATGGCGATCTTACTTCGAAGCAGGCCGGCTCCGTTGGCGGTCAGATGGTCAAGAAGATGATCGAAGCTTATGAGAACTCTGCGAAATAACGCAGTTTCCGCAGAGAGCAGCCACCGCCCGCAATGGGCGGCGGCTGCTCTTTTTTCTTTGGCCCGATGTTTTGGGGTTGGGTTATCGACTTGCGTTTTCGGAAAAAATATGCTATGATACTTTAAAAACCTGCATAAAGCAGGACAAAAAATGCATTTTCGGAGTAAAATCATGGAACAGATCTTTCGTGAAACAAAAAAGAATATTTTTTTTGGAGATACTGCATCTTTAGATTTTCCGCCGCACTTGCACGAAGACCTTGAACTGATTTATGCCCGACGCGGCGGCGGAACTGCCTATTGTAACGGATACGCCTATCCGCTGAAAGCCGGCAGCCTTTTTTTGGCATTTCCCAATCAGGTGCACCATTACGTAGGCTGCAAAAGCGGCGGTTATCTTTTGCTGATTTTAAAGCCGAGTGATTTGCTGCACTTTTTTGACGTTTTTTTAAAAGGGCTCCCCAAAAACGCATGCTATACTCCGCCGACGGAGGACCCGGAAAAAATCGGTCACTGTCTGGAAGAGGCACTTGCCGAACACCGGGCACAGTCGGACCCCGTCGTTGTCAGCGCTTATCTGACAGCCGTGTTCGGCAAGCTGCTACCGCACCTCGATATCCGACAAACAGCTTTGCAAAAGGATTGCTTTTCGTCTATTTTGGCATTTTGTGCACATCATTATTTGGAGCCCATCGGGATAGAAGATTTGGCCGACGAGCTGCATATCAGCCGCAGCCATATTTCTCATATTTTCAGCAGCCGCCTGCACATCAATTTCTGTGATTACTTGAATTCCCTTCGATTGCAAAAGGCACTTAATCTGCTGCAATCGGAGCATATCAGCATTACCGAAATTGCAAGCCAATCCGGTTTTTCGACCATACGCACCTTCAATCGTGCTTTTCAAAAGCATTTTGGTGCGTCCCCTTCTCAATACCGGCGACAAAACAAAGAAAAAGACATACACCCGCCGCTATAAGTTTTTAAGCGGCGGGTTTTTCTGATATCTTTATTCGTTCACTCGATCTGGCAAAAATTCATAAAAGATGGGTTACAAAAATTTCGACGCCGATAAAAATCAAAATTCCGCCGCCGAGCACAGTCGCCTTATCGGCAAGCCGGTTCCCAAATCGTTTGCCGACGCAAAGCCCGATAAAGCATAGAAGAAACGTGACTGCCGCAATCATCAGTGCACTGCAAAGCGCTTTCGGCGCCGAATAATCCGCAATCGTAAAGCCGACGGACAGGGCGTCAATCGATGTCGCCGTCCCTTGCAAAAGAAGCGCGCCAAAACAGACCCCCGGCCTTTCCTCGGCGCTTGCTCGGTGTCGGATACCATCGGCCAGCATTTTTCCGCCAATCCAGCATAGCAGCACGAGCGCCAGATACGGAATTACCGCTTCGGCAGCATGAAAGAAGCCCACCACCGTATGCACACAAGCCCAGCCCAGCATCGGCATCAGTGCCTGAAAAAAGGCAAAGACGCCGGCAACCGTTCCCATTTTTATCCGAGACATCCCCGGCTCGTTCAGCCCGTTTGCAAGAGAGACCGAAAAAGCGTCCATTGCAAGGCCGACGCCGAGCAGCAGGCTGTTCAACACAAAAAGCAGATTTTCATTCATCCAAAGCACTTCCGTTTCTTTTAAACACAACAAAAAAGCAGCCTTTCGGCTGCAGCAAAAGAGCCTCTGTGCTAAGCCGAAAACGGTTTCACACATGAGTCTCGAAATCTATAGCAAGCCAGGCCTGTCGGCCGGTATGTTGACTTGCTGCGCGCCAAGCGCGCTCTCTACTCCCTCATGAGTTTTTTTATTATAGCAAGGTTGACTATCTGTGTCAAGACTATCAAAACGCCTTTGCCGAAGCTCTGCATCCCTCGTTAAAAGCACAAAAGAGACTTTGCCGAAGGCTGCAAGAATATGCTGTAGCTGAAGGCTCCGTCTCTCCGTTCAGGGAGAGACGGAGCCGTTAGTTTTTAGCTGCGCTCGCGAATTTCGCGCGTTACCTTTTCAAGGAAAGCCTCCGGCGTCATCTCAGTGGTTTGATCGGTTTCACGATCACGCACCGAAACCACACCGTTTTCCGCTTCTTTGGCGCCCATGATAAGCATGTAAGGCACCCGGTCCACCTGACGAGCCTCGCGAATCTTATAACCGATTTTCTCGTTTCGATCATCCAGCAAAACCCGAACGCCGGCGTCTTCCAATTGCTTCGTAATCTTGCGTGCCGGCGCCTCATCCACGCCGGGCAGCGTCAGCACCTTGACCTGCAGCGGGGCCAGCCATGTCGGGAATTTACCGGCAAAATGCTCGGTTAAAATTCCGATAAACCGTTCGATAGAGCCGTAACACACCCGATGAATCATAATGGGACGCTGTTTTTCGTTATTCTCATCCACATATTCAAGCTCAAAATTCAACGGCATTTGGAAATCCAGTTGAATCGTGCCGCACTGCCAGGTACGACCCAGTGAATCCTCCAAATGAAAATCGATTTTAGGACCGTAAAACGCGCCGTCTCCCTCATTAACAGTATACGGCAGGTTCAATTTCTCAAGCGCACCGCGCAACCCGTTGGTTGCTGCCTCCCAATCCTCATCACTGCCCATGCTGTCCTGCGGACGGGTAGACAATTCCACAGAATATTTGAACCCGAATTTTTCATACACCGAATTGATTAAATGTACTACGCCGACAATTTCATCGGTAATTTGATCCCGGCGCATGAAAATATGCGCGTCATCCTGTGTAAAGCAGCGCACCCGGAACAAGCCATGAAGCGCCCCTTTCATCTCGTGACGATGCACAAGACCCAACTCTCCGATACGAAGCGGCAAATCTCGATAGCTGTGCAGCTGGCTACGGTAAACCATGACGCCGCCGGGACAGTTCATCGGCTTAATACAATAATCCTCATCGTCGATTTTGGTGGCGTACATATTATCCTTGTAATGATCCCAGTGTCCGCTGGTTTCCCACAAGTGCCGATTCATAATCAACGGCGTGGAAACCTCGACATATCCGTTTTTGCGGTGAATCTCGCGCCAATAATCAATCAGGGCATTTTTCAGCGTCATCCCGTTGGGCAGGAAAAACGGGAATCCCGGCCCTTCATCACAAAGCATGAAAAGGCCCATTTCACGTCCGATTTTCCGATGATCCCGACGCTCTGCCTCCTCCAGCAGCTTCAAATGCTCCTCCAGCTCCTGCTGTGTGCGGAAAGCAACGCCGTTAATACGGGTCAGCATTTTATTTTTCTTGTCGTTTTTCCAATATGCGCCCGACTGCTGTGTAATTTTAAAAGCCTTGAGTGCCTTGGTATAGCACAAGTGCGGACCGGTACACATATCGATGTACTCACCCTGCTGATAAAAGCTGATAACCGCATCCTGCGGCAAATCGCCGATATGCTCAACCTTATATTTTTCCCCGCGCTCCTCCATCAAACGGACAGCCTGATCCCGCGGCAGAATAAACGGACGAATCGGCAGATTTTCCTTGATAATCTTGCGCATCTCGTCTTCGATTCTAACAAGATCTTCATCGCTGATTCGAGCGTCTTTAAAATCAACGTCATAATAAAAGCCCTTGTCGGTAGCGGGCCCGTAACCAAAATCCGCCTCCGGATAAAGCCGACTGACAGCCTGTGCCATAATATGCGCCGCACTGTGACGTAGCACCTGCAGCTCCAGCTCTTCCGGACATTCGGCAACCGTTCCGTCCTTATAAATAATCTTCATAAAGCTTTTCCTTTCCTCTTAAAACGGCAATATAGTCATATTATAATGCTTTTTTTTGCTAAAATCAAGCCGTCTTTTTGTTTTTTTCTCTAAAGCTTTCCCCATTCAAAAACCGACGACAGCGAAACACTTTTGTCATCGGTTAAAAATTTGCAAAATCAATATTCGAGCTGTTTCCAAACGGTTGACCCGGCGGTTTTATATGTAAAGCAATGCAACTTTACATATTGTCGAAAAGATTCTCGGGTTTCTTTAGAACAGGCTTAAAAACTTAGTATAATGCGCTATACCAATTTAAACATCAATAATTGTATAGTCGTGGCCTGTAAAGGGGATTAGCTTGTCGATTAAATCCGAGGTCGGAAAGCGCATATAACCGGTCGTGGTCCCGTCTGAGCAGCCGTACCACGGCATAGACAGCACCTCCCGGTCCAAAACCGCTTGAACCGACGCTGCCTGCGGCAGCAACAAGCCGAACACTGTTGTGGCGCCGACGCAAACACCCAGCTGCAACGACAACTGCTCGGCCGGTGCAAACGACACTCTGGAAACTTGAAGTGCCGCGCTGAAGTCCTTAGAGCGAAAAGGCTTGTTGCCGGCCGTCACAAACAAGTAATATACCGTTTGCTGACGATTGCAGAGAAACAGCGTCTTGACCGTTTCGGTGCAAAGACGTTCATTGATAGCAAGGCAATCCTCCATGGTGACAGCCTCATCGGTATCAACCCGTTCAAACGGAATAGCAAGCTTTTCAAGTGTCTCATAAGTACGCTGCTGCAGCGGCGTTTTAAAAACTGCAGGCGCATCCTTATAAACCATGCTAACTTTAATCATTTCTTTTCCTCTTTCGGCGTTTTTATCATAACGCTGTTCATACGGCGGCCAAAATCTTACACGACCGCATATCGGCACTAATTGTTCCGATTATAGAAATATTTTGGCGCAGAGACAGCCTCACAGTGGCTTTTGCAAGCTGCTGTGAGGCTGTTGAAATTAAGGACGATACAACAGGACGCCGCAATCTCCGTCAATTTCAGGAAGCTTGACCGCTATCCGTTCTTCCCGGGAGGTCGGGATGTTTTTGCCGACAAAATCACCTCGAATCGGCAATTCCCGATGGCCACGATCCACCAAAATCGCAAGCTCGATACAAGCCGGTCGTCCCAACGAGATTACTGCATCAATAGCGGCGCGAGCTGTCCGGCCGGTATACAGCACATCGTCCACCAACACGACCCTTTTCCCCTCAACCGAAAACGAAATATCGGTTGCGTTCAGCACGGGATCGGCCGAAATCTGAGACAAATCATCGCGGTACAGCGTAATATCCAGCTCACCGAGCGGCAGACGTACACCCTCAAATTGTTCAATATTCCGGCAAATACGCTCCGCCAGCGGAACACCACGCCGGCGAATCCCGATAAGGCAAAGATTTTCACAGCCGCGATTTTTTTCGATAATTTCATGTGAAATGCGACGAAGCGCTCGCTCAAGCGCATCTGCATCCATGATTTTTGCCTGCTGCATAATATTCCCCTCTCTTATCGGCCTTCCTGTTGTCTGCGTTTTTTTACCAGAGAAATTAGAGCCTGTGCCAACTGATCGGGACAGGAGGTGCCTTTGACGCCGCACTCGATTCCCTCCAAGCGCGCAATCGCCTCTTCAATCGTCATACCGGCCAAAAGGCGGGCTACTCCCTGAGTGTTTCCGGCACATCCGCCAATAAAACGAACCTGTCGGATAACATCCCCGTCCACCTCAATTTCGATTTTACGAGAGCAAACGCCTTTCGGCTGATAAACTATTTTTTCCATTTTTTACGATTCCTTTCCTTTACCGCATCCGGTGCAACAAGCCGAAAACAGCTTTTTAATTTCAAGCGGCGCCTTCCCGGACACAAAGCCCAGCGGCAATAGCTGACGGGCCGTTGGCTCGTCCACACAAAAAGCGTACTGCTCCGCGCCGAGCTCTTCTCCGCCGGCAATGGCGGCGCGTACGACCCCGTCTAAAATCTCTCGGCTGTCAGCCTGCGCGGCAATCACGGTGACCAGCTTGTCCGCAAGCGTTATAAAACAAAAACCGAGAATCTGCATTTGCTGCACCGCTGCGTAACAAATACGGTTGCTGTCCGGTACAAGACCGGCTCTCTCGCAAAGCTCCCGTGTAATATAAGCAGGTGTTCTTTTAATGGTGATCATTTTATTTCCTCCGATATTTAAATTCTCCGACGCACAGCAATAGTGTCCGCAATCGGTACGGCAAGACACAGCCCATAGGACAGAATAATCTGCGGCACATGCAGGTTGCTTGTATTTAAAGCTCGATTATAACCGATATAAATCAACGCGCAAACCAGCATAATAAGTGCAGCCGCGGACCAGCTGACAATAATACTTGCACGGCGGCAATCCAGCGCCAGCAGCAGCACCGTAACGGCAAAGCCCAGCACAGACACCAGCAGCAAAAACCAGCCGTAAAAGCGGAAATGCGAGCGGCTGGTGCTCACAATCAATCCGTAAACAGCCGGAGACTGAAACAGCCAAACCCCGAGGACAATCAGGATAAGCCACTTCAAATCCCGGTATCTGTGCTCCTGCCGCCGCGTTTGTTTCCGCAAACTTTCTTTTTCTTTCAACGTCAGTTTCGCCATCATTTTCTCCTTTATGTATCAGACGTCATCCTCTTTTTTAATGCCAAACAACAGTCGCAGGATGCCGCGAAAAATCTTAGGGCTTTTTACCACGACAATTTTCATAAATGGCTCCCCCGTTCCTCCTGATATTTGAAAAGGTCGAAGATTCAGCAGCAGGACAGCGATTTAATGCCCGCAATAATCAGAATTATCGCCGTCACAGTGCAAATAAAACGAAAGGAGCAAAAAGTCAACATCAGAATCAATGCGCCGGCACAAAGCAGCGCTCGACCGAAGCCGCATTTTCTGGAGCCCATCGCCGCACCTCCGCCTTTTCGGTTAAAGCCTTTTCGGCTCATTCTCATTATACGCGGAGCGACATTTTTTGGTTCCTTTAGAAAAAACAGGAATCCCGATTTTTTCACGCCGGGGTTTTCGGCGTATCCTTTTCACAAATGACAGCCAGTACCCGGCATTCTCCCTCGCCGGGAAGCACCGTAATTCGGGCGGTTTTGGCCGCAAACTCATTGCTGACGCCCAACGGGAAGGACGCGGTCAGCTGAACTGATCCGTCATATGTTGTGCCCGAAAGCAATACGGACACCTGATCGCAGCCAAAGGGAAACAGGGACAGGTAACCGCCGGTCGAGGAAAGCCGATGTTCGCCACAGCCCAGCAGCTGCACACAGGTTTTCCCGTTTACAAGCCTCCCGGAAAGCCCACGATCCAACAAAAAGCCGAGCACGCTGATTGCCGCCAGTGTGTGGTCCAGCCGACCGCCCAGCGCCCCGTATATGGTGAAATCCTGGCAGCCCGCCTGAATCCCATAACGGACTGCCAACATTAAATCGGTATCATCCTTTCTCACGGGGAAAGTAACGTGCGGCAGCCCGTTTGCAAGAGCCGGAGGGCAGGAATCAAAATCGCCCAGCAAAAGATCCGGCGTCAGGCCTAATTGCCGCGCCAAATACAGGCCACCATCCGCGCACAAAACAAGCGCCCCGGGATCCACCTGTACCCCGCAAACATCCGCGTTCGGCGCAGCGCCGAAAATCACGCAGCGTTTCATCACCCATTCCCCTTTTTTGTTCCTTTTTCCCAGTCCTTGATCTTTTCCGCCTCCCGATACAAAACGCAGTAGCTCTCATATCTGGAAGACGCAATTTTCCCCTGACTGACTGCCTGTTTTATGCCGCAGTCGCGCTCGCCGATGTGACGGCAGTCCGGAAAGCGACAGCGATTCAGAAACGGGACAAAATCCGGAAAACAGTCTATAACAGCCTGCTTTTCAATGACGACACCGTCTTCAAAATCTATGCTGGAAAATCCGGGTGTGTCAGCAAGGTATCCACCGCCGGGCAGCGGAAAAAGCTCAATATGTCGCGTAGTGTGCCGACCCCGGGAAAGCTTTTTGGAGATTTCCCCGGTCTCAAGCTGAAGCTGGGGCAGCAACCGATTGATTAAGGTCGATTTGCCGACACCGGAGTTTCCTGTAAAGGCGGAAACCTTTCCGGCAAGGCTTTGCCGCAACGGCTCAATGTTTTGTTGATGAAATCCGATTTCAAATACCGTAAACCCAGCGTCAACATACAGGTTATACAGCGCTTTATTTTCCTTCAAATCGGTTTTGCTGATAATAATACAAGGTTCAATGTTGCGATGAACCGCAAGTGCCGTCAGCTTATCAATGTTCAATAAATTCGGCGCAGGGTCGATGGTCGACACAACAATGTAAAGGCAATCCACATTACAAACACCGGGGCGTTGCAGAAAGTTTTTTCGAGGATAAAGCTCTTCAAGAACGCCTTTTCCGGTCTGCTCATCCAAACAGATTCGCACCTCATCGCCGACCATCGGCGTCTCTCCGCGATTGCGAAACACGCCTCTCGCTCGACATTCAATACAACCTGCCGGCGTTTCTACATAATAAAATCCGCCGATCCCTTTAAGAATTTTTCCCTGCATTTCTTTCATAACGTTCCTCACAAGCATTTTTTATCCGCAGTGAAAAACCGCTTTAAGCGTTGTGCAAAAAGCGGCGATAGAACGCTATCGCCGCTTCGATTATCGCGCATTGGAAGAACTTCCGCCGCTCGTACCGGACGTGCTGCCGGAATGGCTACTGGTTTTAGACGAGCTGGTGCTGGCCTGCGTGTGTTCCGCTTTTAAGCTTTCGGTATTATCCTGCAGCAGATGATTGGATTGCGCATCAAAGTCCACGTTATAAGCCCGATACACCTTGCCATCGATCCGGATGACCAGCTTGCGCACGCCGGTGCCGGTCAGCGAAAGGCTCCATTTATCCACATCGCTGGCGTAAAGCTTCGTGGACTTAACCGTTTCACCATCCAACGTTGCTTTCAATTCAATTTCTCCGGTGTAGAAATTCGGAATTTTAATATCCATTTTATAGGTCGTCTTTTGTGCCTCTCCGGAGCTGACTTTCAAGGTGATAGCCGTTCCCTGATCTACCCAAGTGCTTCCGTCAATATCCTGATAAATGACTGTTCCGGCCGGCTTAGTGGACGGGACCGTTACCGGCGCATTCACCTTCAGCCCCTTTGCCTGCAGAAGCTGCGTTGCAGCAGAAACCTCCATGTCCAGCACATCGGGCACCTGCACCTTTTCGAGTTTTTCCACAGCGTAATAAATCTGAATGGTTGAAGACAGCGGTGCCTCATCACCGCGCTTGGGATCGGTCCGAATCACAAGACCCTTTGCTACCGCGCTACTCTCCTCCGGAATCTCGGTCCATTCGGTGAATCCGGCTTTTTTGAGCGCATCGATGGCGGCGCTGACCTCATACTCGGTCACATCGGGAATTTCCGCCTTCTTCGCACCCAGGCTGACCCAAACCGTCATCTTATAATTTTTGGTCTGTTTATCTGCCTTTTCGGTCTGCTTGAAGATCACACCCTCCGGGTAATCATCACTGTAGGCTGTTTCATACCCGCTGAAATCAAATTCCTTATACTTTTCCATCGCTTCGGTGATACTCATGCCTACCACATTGGGCACCGTAGTCGACTTGGTCGAACGGAAAAAGCCGGATTTGGTAAAAGCCAAAATAATAAAAACGATCACCGCCAGCACGACTGTTGCCGTCACACCGAGCAAAATCGGCAGCATCGGCGGCTTTTTCTCGCCGGGCTCTTCCTGCACTTCTTCCTTAGCCTCGGCACTTACCGCGTCAAAATGGCGGGTGGGCGTATCGTCCCCCGGCAGATATTTGTAAGCAAACTGAATACTGGGATTTTTCTTAAATTCGTCAATATCCCGCAGCATTTCTGCAGCGCTTTGATAACGCTGGTGCGTATCCTTCTGCATTGCTTTCAGGATGATCTCTTCCAGACCCTCCGGGATGGTGTCATTGATTTCTCTGGGGCGCATCGGCGCCTTGCTGACCTGCATCATGGCCACAGACACTGCCGCGTCTGCCTCAAAGGGCAACCGACCCGTCAGCATCTCAAACAACATAACGCCGACCGAATAAATATCCGTCTTTTGATCTGTCGCGTCACCACAGGCCTGCTCCGGGCTGATGTAATGCACCGACCCGATAACCTTGCCGGAAATCGTTTTGGTTTCAAACCGAGCAAAGCGGGCAATCCCGAAATCCATCACCTTGATAGTGCCGTCCATCAGCAGCATAATATTCTGCGGCTTGATATCCCGATGCACAATTCCCTTATCGTGCGCATGCTGCAAGGCGCGCAAAATCTGCACGACGTAATGCAATGCCTCTTTCCACTTCAGCACGCCCTCGCGCTCAATATACTCTTTCAGCGTAATCCCGTCAATATATTCCATAATAATGGCGGGAACATCCTCATGATAAATAACATCGTAAACCTTGACAATATTCGGGTGCGAAAGTCCGGCAATAGCTTTAGCCTCATTGCGGAAACGGCGCAAAAATTCTTCGCTTTGGACATACTCGTCCTTTAAAATTTTGACTGCGACAATAATATCGTCAATCAAATCTCTGGCTTTGTAAACATTGGCCATGCCGCCGATTCCGATCTGCTCCAGAATCTCATAACGCCCGGCCAGCCTTACGCCGATGTATTTATTCATACTCGATTCACTCCTGCCAATCTGTTACTGTAAAATAACTGCGGTAATGTTATCGCTGCCGCCCCGCTGCAGCGCTGTTTCAATAAGCGCAGCAACCGCCTCTTCGGCTTCGGGGTGTTCTGCTGCCAAAGCGGCCAGCTCGTCATCCGAAATAAAGTTCGTAAGCCCATCCGTACAAAGCAGCAGCCGGTCACCTTTTTTCAACCGGAACGAATGTACGTCCGCATCCACCGATTCCTTAACACCGACAGCGCGGGTAATCATATGCTTTTCGGGATGAACGCGAGCCTCGTCTTCCGTGATCTGACCGATTTGAACCAACTGCTGAACGACCGAATGATCCACCGTCAACCGGCGGGCGCCGTCCTTCCCGATAAGATAGGCACGACTGTCACCCACATGAGCCACATAAGCCGTTTCATCCAAAACCAGCGCCGCCACCAGGGTTGTTCCCATCCCGGTTAAATCACTCTGCGCACAGGCAGCTTCATAAACACCGGTATTGGCAACGGAAATAGCTTCACGAAGCAGATTTTCGATCTGACGCGGCTTGAGCCCCTCGAACGAAGCCTCCATACTATGAGTAAAGGAAGCAGCTGCCGTACTGCTGGCATAATATCCGCCGCTGACGCCGCCCATACCGTCACAAACCACAGCCCAGACCGGTAAAGCGCCGTCCGTTGACAGCACAAAGCAATCCTGATTGGATTCGCGGACTTTTCCGATGTCGGTTTTACCGTAAGCCCTCACGCAGCCCCCTCCTTCCGACAAACAAATATACAAACAGATTTTACCACTTTAAGGCCCGGTTTGTCAAGTTTTATCCGCCATTTTCCCCTCTCGGCGCAGCTGTCCGCAAGCAGCATTGATATCCGCCCCGAGACGCCGGCGGACCGTTACCGGAATATGGTGAGCTTCCACTGCCCGAACAAACGCCTGAATCCGACGATCCTCGCTTTTTTCAAAACCGCCCTCCCGGATGGAATTGACGGGAATTAAATTCAAGTGACAAAGCATGCCCCGCAAAAGAGCGCAAAGCTCCTCGGCGCAGGCGGGCGTGTCATTAACATCCTGCACCATGGCATATTCAAAGGAAATCCGACGGCCGGTTTTTTCTGCGTATGCCCGACAAGCCGGAATCAGCTGAGCAATGGGATAGCGCCGATTGATCGGCATCATGCTGCTGCGCAGCCGGTCATTCGGTGCGTGCAGAGATACCGACAGCGTAATTTGAAGCTCAAGCTCCGCCAAGCGGTTGATATTCGGGACAATGCCACAGGTGGATAACGAAAGATTTCGCTGCCCGATATGCAGTCCGTTTTCATCCGAAATCATCTGCAAGAATCGCACGACAGCGTCAAAATTGTCAAGCGGTTCCCCAATTCCCATCAGCACCACATGAGAAATACGTTCCCCGCAATCGCGGGCAGCCGCATAAACCTGACCGAGGATTTCCCCGGCGGTCAGATCCCGCACCTTGCCGTTTTTGGTAGAGGCGCAAAAACGGCAGCCCATTGCACAGCCTGCCTGTGTTGAAACACAAATGCTCAGTCCGTAATGATAGCGCATCAGAACCGATTCAACGCACTGACCATCGGCAAACTCAAAAAGATATTTAACGGTGCCGTCAATTTTTGAAGTCAGCTTTCGCGCTATTTTCGGAAATGCGACGGTATACTGCTGCGCAAGGGTTTGGCGCAGTGCCTTATCAAGATTGGTCATTTCCGAAAAGTCGGCCGCCTGTTTACAATGCAGCCACTGATAAATCTGCCTTGCCCGAAAATCCGGCAAGCCCAGCGCATGAATCTCCTCGGTCAATTCCTGTAGGGTCATGGAGCTGATCTCAGTCATCGTTGCTCTCCTCCCTGTTTTTGAAAAGCTGCTACAAAAAAACCGTCCCCCTCATCTTTGCCGGGCAAAAAGGTCCGACAAAAGCAATCGGGCGAAAAACAAAGCGGATGTTGTGAAAATTCCGGATGCTTCTGCAAAAAATCCTCAACCACCTGCTCATTTTCACAGCGATTGACGGTGCACGTCGAATAGACCAGCAGTCCGTTCGGCGCACAATAGCGCGCAGCCTGTGCAAGCAGGGTGCTTTGCAGAGGAAAAAGCGCATCTTCCTTGATGTTTTTATACCGAATTTCCGGTTTTTTCGCAAGTACGCCGAGACCCGAACAGGGTGCGTCACACAAAACACGGTCAAAAAGTCCGAGAGCGGGATTGAATACCGTTCCATCCTGTACCGTAGGCGTAATATTGGTAATCCCCAAGCGGGCTGCTCCGTCCGAAATCAGCCGGGCCCGTCCCGCATTTATATCACAGGAAACGACCGGGGTTTGTGCACCGGCCGTCAGCGCCAGAGTAAAGCTTTTGCCGCCGGGCGCAGCGCAAAGGTCTAAAATCCGCTGAGCGCCGGCCGCCTCCAAGGCAGCGCAGCAGTACTGAGACGAAAGATCCTGAACATAGAACAATCCCTGCTCAAAGCAAGGCAGGCCGATTGGCAAATTGCCGGACACCCGTACACAGCCGGGCAGCTCTGCACAGCTGTCTGCCATAACGCCGAACGCCTCCAGAGCCGACAAAAGCTGCTGCATGCTCCCTTTTTCCGGATTGTGACGCAAATACAGCTGTGGTGTGCTCTGCACTGTCAGCATTGCACGTGCCTGTTCTGTGCCGTACTGCCGGGACAGAAGCTGCCAAATGCTATCATCGACCGAAAGCTCCACGGCCGGATTCTGCGCGGAGGCAAGCTTTTTCCCGGCGCGGATAAAGCTTCTGAGCAGTGCATTAACAAACCCTGCAGCCGATTTTTTATGTGCAAAATCGCACAGCCGGACGCTTTCATCAACTGCCGCACGATCCGGGACCGCATCCAAAAAGCACAACTGATACAAGCCCATTTCCAGAATACAACGCACCTCGTCATCCAGCTTGCAAAGCGGACGACTGCTGAGCTGTTCCAGCTGAAAATCCAGCAGTCTCTTTTTTTCCAGCACTCCGTAAAAAAGTCGGGTAAAAAGAGCTCGTTCCTCTCGGGAAAGCGAATATTGCGACAACAGCGCATTTAACACAAGATTGGAATATGCCCCGTCGCGTTCCATGCGCAGCAGCGCTGTCAGACAAAGCCGTCGTCCGGTCATTTAATCGTCATTCCTTCGCGAAATCATAATGAAGCGCAATAAGTTGGCCAGCGTTGTCAGCAGTGCGGCTACATAGGTCATAGCCGCAGCCGAAAGCACCTGACGGGCGCCGCTCAGCTCCTCGGCGTCCAGCACCTGCAGCTGGGACAACGTTTTAAGGGCGCGTCCGCTGGCATTAAATTCCACCGGCAATGTCACCAACTGGAAAACGGCAATGCTGCTATACAGCACCACTCCGACAAGGACCAGCGGCTGCATGGAAAACAGCAGCCCAAAAACGATGAGCATCGGTGCCAAGTTACAGCCGAGATTCGCCACCGGCACCAAACGATTGCGCACCACGATAGGGGCATAATGCTGTGCGTGCTGCACCGCGTGACCCGCTTCATGAGCCGCAACACCGATTGCCGCGATAGAGCGGCTCGAATACACCGAGTCTGACAACCGAATCACCCCGTTACGAGGGTCAAAATGGTCGGTTAAGTGCCCGCTGACACGCTCAACTCGAACCGAAAACAGACCGTTTTGATCCAAAATTTTTCGCGTTACCTCGGCAGCTGTCAACCCGATACGGCTCTCGTACATTTGATAGGTCCGAAAAGCGGAGCTGACTCTTATCTGCGCAATCACTGCGATAATCAGAGTCGGAACCACTAAAATCAAATACCAATAATCCATGTAAAAAAACGGCATAAATACACTCCTTTACGAAAGTTTTAAACCGAGAAGTCCCCGGTGACCGCGGGCAAATTCTTCACCGCTGCAGGTGCGCGATCCCTCTAATGCAACCTCCAGCAACTCCAATGCGCCCGTCGTGCAGGCAACCGTTAACCGTTTGTCGGAAAGCAGTTGTCCCGGCTCGCCGTCCCCCTCACAGAGGCGGGCGCGATAAACCTTCAGCCGCTTGCCCTCAAAAAACGCAAAGGCGACCGGCCATGGATTGAGTCCTGCAATCAGATGGCAAAGACTTTCGGCGTCTTTTGTAAAATCCAACCGTGCCATTTCTTTAGAAAGCATGGGGGCATAGCTTGCCAAAGCTTGCTGCTGCGGATGCTCCGAAACCGTGCCGTCAACAAGTCCGTCCAGTGTTCTGAGCAGCAGCTGTGCGCCAATCGGAGAAAGGCGCGCATACAATTCCCCTGCCGTTTCATTCGGCAGAATTTCGGTTTTCTCACAAAGCAAAACCGGCCCGGTGTCCATTCCCTCATCAAGGCGCATAGTACTGACTCCGCCGAAGCGTTCTCCGCGGATGACCGACCACTGGATCGGAGCGGCACCGCGGTATTGCGGCAAAACAGAGCCGTGCACATTAATACAACCGTATGGTGCCAGTGTCAGTATTTCCTTCGGGATCAATTTGCCGTAAGCCACAACAACGATAACGTCAGGCGAAAGGGCCGCTATTATTTTTGCCGCTTCTCCATCCTTTAATGTGTTCGGCTGATAAACCGGCAAGCCGTGTTCCATCGCCAGCTCCTTAACCGGCGGCGACGTCATTGTCTGACGCCGGCCAACCGGCTTATCCGGCTGGGTAAAAACGGCGCAAACATCGTGGTTTGCCTCAATCAA
>CAKSSH010000034.1 GCA_934488695.1 uncultured Oscillospiraceae bacterium | reverse complement strand
AAAAACAGCGCAACCGCCGGTCAGGCAAGCCTGTTCCCGGGCTATGAGACCTATGGCTTTGAAACGACACAGGCCGGCGTTCACGAGAGCATTGACACCGATGCCATCAATTATGTCGCTTATCGGATCAAATTTGATAACGTGCCCGCAAACGGCGCCACCGTCAAGATTTTTGTCAACGGCACCGAGGGCGGAACCTTTAAGAGCGGCATACAATCTCCTGAGATTTACTATTTGAATAACGATACCCGTGAGGTCACTCAGTTTAACAGGGGCGCGCTCCAGACGACGACCGATATGAACGGCTGGATCCTGGTTCCCGCCATGAATATTCTGACCAAGACGGTGGACGGCGAAAAGGTCAAAAATATCGAGAGCTGGAATAAGATTTGGGTTGCTGCCAACAGCAACTACTACAATACAAGCTTCGTGAACTGGAACGATGACACGGTGTTCTATCTCGGCGACGTTCTGCTGCTGAAGGATAAGGACGCCTTTGTCGCACGGCGCACCAGCTGCGATTTGCTGGGGCACAAGTATGAAGCGGTTGTCACCCCGCCGACGGCGACGGCCGGCGGCTACACGACCTATACCTGCAGCTGCTGCAGCCACAGCTATGTGAGCGATCACACCGATCCGCTGACGGCTGTTCAGAACGTGTCGGTCGTTGCGGACGACGTTAAGGCGACGGTTTCTTGGGATGCGTTCCCGAATGCAACCCTTTACTACATTCGTCTGAGCGACGCCGAAGGCAATACGTTAACAACCAGAACAACAACCGAGCTGAGCATTGAGCTGAAGCAGCTGGTTCACGGAAACAATTATCAAATCCGCGTATTTGCGGCGTATGATAACGAAGGAAAAACCGCTTACCTCAAAGCAGCGGACGCCACGCCTGTTGCGGCAAGCCTTGCATTGGCCGGGCGTGTTATCGGAACTCGGGCTGAAGCACAGGGAACCTTGCTGCAGGTCAGCTGGGATGCATATCCCGATGCGACGGAGTATACGGTTTACGTCTATGAAGGCGATACCGAAGTAAAATCTGTAACGCTTGCAGAAACCTCTACGGCAATTGCCGGCTTGAACAAGGGTGTTCTGTACACCGTTAAGGTTGTCGCCAAGGTCGGCGAGAATGTGATGGATCCGGCGGCCGCTATTGCAGTTAACGCCCAGATCGATATTTCCGCTGTGGCAAACTTCAGAATCGCCAATGACGGTGCAGCAGAGGCTACAAAGCTTACGGCCCTCTGGACCAAAACAGACGCGGAAGACCTTGAGTACTATGTCCGGATACTGCAAAACGGACAGGTTCTTCGCACCTGGCGGCAGCAGGCTCTTGCGGATGTGGATACGTATTCGCTTAATATGACGAACCTTAAGCCGAACGCAACCTATGATGTTCAGATTCAGTCCGTTTCGCAGAAAACGGTGAACGGTCGGGTTGTAAAGATTTACAGCGGCTGGAGCGATGCGATTCAGGGCACAACAAGTGCTATTGCGGATCCGAACCTGGTAGCTTATGCCGACGGCGACGATATTATCGTCTCCTGGGATGACAACGCCGCAATCTCTCATGTTTGGATTTATGAGGTTGTTGGGGGCGGACACAAAATGGTACGTCATACGGCAACAAGTATTGACGGCGCCAGAATTACCGAAGTTCGTCTGCGCCAGCCCGGACCCGGAGAGCACACCTACAAGATGATTGCAGAGTATATTTTCGGAACCTCCAAACACTATTCGGACCCGTTTGAGTCCAATAGCGTGGAGATGTAAACGCGCGAAAAGTTTACATCCCGTGAAAAGCGGCGCCCTTGCCCTTGCGGCAAGGGCGCCGCTTCCTTCTTTTTCGGGCGCATTTTTGTTTTTTTGGACGAGTGCCTTTTTCGGTCTCTTTTTTGATTGCCGCTCTTGGACATGCCGTTTTCGGCGGTTTTTTTCAGACATGGCGTTTGCAAAGGACAATTTCCCGCACCCGTGCCGGAGAACACCCGGTATGTAACCGACGCCGGCTTTGAAAGCGGGGGCGGAGAATTTTTGCGAATGGCAGCGGTTGTGGGCGCGGGCGCGGGTCCGAGAGAATAGCGGCGTTTGCGGAAAACACGGCAGCCTTTGCGGCGCCCGCCAACGGCTTTTTGGGCACTTCTTGAGGGCATGACGGGCTTTTACGGCACAGGACCGGCTTTAAAGGCATCGGAAAAGCAGTACGAGCGGCGCCCGCAAAGCGTTCCCTTAGAGATAAAAAGAGCGGGAAAACGCCGACAAGGAGAGACAGCCCCCTTGCAAACTGTCAGATCTTGTGCTATAATGGAACACAAAGTTTTTGTTATGTAAGGATGGCGAGGAAAGCATATGTTTCGGATTCGAGACAAGGAAAGCCTTAACCCGACGGTGACCCGGATGGAAATCGAGGCGCCGCTTTGTGCCCGGCATGCGCAGGCAGGTCAGTTTGTGATTTTGCGTGCAAATGAGGATAGTGAACGGATTCCGCTGACGATTGCGGATTATAACCGCACGTCCGGTACAGTAACGGTGATTTTCCAGGTCGTCGGTGCGGCGACGGAGATTTTAAATCATAAAGAGGTCGGGGATTCTCTGCAGGACTTGGTCGGTCCGTTAGGACATGCAACTCAGGTGGAGGGTCTGCGTAAGGTCGCAGTGGTCGGCGGCGGCGTCGGCTGTGCCATCGCTTATCCGGCAGCAAAAGCACTGCGGGAGCAGGGCTGTGAGGTACACAGCATTGTGGGCTTCCGGAACCGAGAGCTTGTTATTTTAAAGCAGGAGTTTGAAACGGTCAGTGACCGGTACGTCTTAATGACGGATGACGGGTCTGCCGGCGAAAAGGGTCTGGTGACCGATGCGCTGCGGCAGCTGATTGAGTCCGGAGAGCAGTATGACGAGGTGCTTGTCATCGGGCCGCTTGTTATGATGAAATTTGTTTGCTTGCTGACACGGCAGTATGGTGTTAAAACAATTGTCAGCATGAATCCTATTATGATCGATGGGACCGGGATGTGCGGCTGCTGTCGGCTGACAGTCGGCGGTCAGGTGCGCTTTGCCTGCGTGGACGGACCGGAATTTGACGGACATCAAATCGACTTTGACGAGGCAATTGCGCGCGCCTCTATGTATCGGGAGCAGGAAACGGCTGCCCGAGAAGAGACTTGCCGTTTGTTTCAGCAGGAGGTGCAGTAAATGGCCAATTTGTCTCCAAACAAAAATGCAATGCCGGTGCAGGACGCCGAAGCGCGGCGGAAAAATTTTGACGAGGTTGCGTTGGGTTACACCGAGGAGCTTGCGCTGCAAGAAGCGCAGCGCTGTCTGAACTGTAAGAACGCACCGTGTGTTAGCGGCTGCCCGGTCGGTATCCGGATCCCGAAATTTATCGAAAAGGCGGCAGCAGGTGACTTTGAGGGTGCTTACCGGGTCATTGCCGAGGACAGTGCGCTTCCGGCCGTTTGCGGCCGGGTCTGTCCACAGGAAAATCAATGCGAAATGCATTGCGTCCGCGGAAAAAAAGGAGAGAGCGTTGCAATCGGCCGGCTGGAGCGGTATGTGGCTGATCGCCACCGGCAGGCTGCCGGTGCGCTTCCGGCCGCCGCAAAGCCGAGCGGACATCGGGTCGCGGTGATTGGCTCCGGCCCGTCGGGACTGACCTGTGCCGGCGAGCTTGCGCGGCGCGGTCATGCGGTGACGATTTTTGAGGCGCTGCATGTGCCCGGGGGAGTGCTTTCATACGGGATCCCGGAATTTCGACTGCCGAAGGAAATTGTTCGGCAGGAAATCGCGGCGCTCGAAAGCTTGGGCGTGAAGATTCAAACCGACGTGGTCATCGGCCGCACGTTGTTTTTAGACGAATTGATGGAGACCGAGGGCTACGAGGCGGTTTATATTGCAACCGGCGCAGGGCTTCCGCGGTTTATGGGGATTCCCGGGGAGACGCTCAAGGGCGTCTGTTCCGCTAATGAGTTTTTGACGCGGATCAACCTGATGCACGCTTATCGGCAGGATAGCAGGACGCCGGTCCAGCACGCGCGCCGCACCGTTGTGGTCGGCGGCGGCAACGTTGCAATGGACGCGGCGCGCTGCGCACGCCGTCTCGGCGGAGAGGTTGAGGTGGTTTATCGGCGCACCGAGAAGGAGCTGCCGGCGCGTTTGGAGGAGATTGAGCATGCGCGGGAGGAGGGCGTGATTTTCCGCTTTCTGGAAAACCCGGTTGAGATTTTGGGCGATGATAACGGCTTTGTCCGAGCAGTGCGCTGCCAAAAAATGGCGTTGGGCGAGCCGGATGCCACCGGCCGTGCACGGCCGGTGCCGATAGAGGGCAGTGAACAGGAGATCGTGGCCGACGCGGTCATTATGGCTTTGGGAACATCCCCCAACCCCATTATTCGGGACACGACGCCGGGCTTAGAGGTGACTCGGCGCGGTGGAATTTGTGCCGATGAGGAGACCGGGGCGACCTCTAAGGCGGGTGTTTTTGCCGGCGGAGACGCGGTTACCGGTGCAGCAACGGTTATCTTGGCCATGGGGGCCGGGAAAAAGGCCGCTGCGGCGATTGACCGTTTTCTTGCGCAAAAGGGAGAGTAAGACTTTTTGTTTGTTTAAAATTGTTAGGAATATCGGTAAAATCCGGCGCGTCGGTATCGACACGCCGGATTTTTGCAAAAAAATGTGTCGGATGTCTTGACAACCGGCGGAAAAATGAATATAATATGAAAAGTGGTTGCGCTGCTATGGCTCAGATGGTAGAGCACATCCTTGGTAAGGATGAGGTCACCAGTTCGATTCTGGTTAGCAGCTCCATTTTTACGGGAGTTTGCCGGAAGCGGCGGACTCCCCTTTTTTTCAAAAGGGGGTGTGGGAAGGATGTCCGAGAACGAAAATCCGCACCAGCAGCACCGCGAACGAATGCGCGAGAAATATCTGCGCGTCGGGTTGGACGGGTTTAACGAGCATGAAATTTTGGAATTTTTGTTGTACTATTGTATTGCACGGCGGGACACCAACGCTCTTGCACACACCTTGATCCGCACCTTTGGCTCCTTTGCCGGTGTGCTGGCGGCGCCGGTTGAGGAATTGTGTCGGGTGGAGGGCGTCGGTGAACGGACGGCGGTCTTTTTAAAGCTCTTGTACGATATCAGCCAGAATGCCGACCGATATGAAAGCGAGCGGGAGCCGCTTTCCAGCGTGGAAAAAATAGGCGAGTATATCCGCCCGTTTTATCAAGGCATTTCCACCGAGCAGGTGCTGGTGTTAGCGCTGGACAGCCGGCTGCGCCCGATTCGGGCCATTCGGGTCCAGCAGGGCAGTATGGATACGGTTGCGCTGCCGATTGTTAAGGTTGCCCGTACCCTGGTAAGCTGCGGTGCCAGTTTTGTGGTGCTGTCGCATAATCATCCGAACGGAACGGCACTGCCGTCTCAAAAAGATGTTCAAACCACCCAGCAGTTGCAGAATGTGCTGGCCGGCGTCGGTATTCAGCTGATTGACCATTTAATTTTCGACCGGGAGGATTATATCTCTCTGCGGGACAGCAACGGCAATCTGGTCATTACCTCACATTGATTTTAATCTGCAAAAAAATGCCGAAAACGCTTGACAACGGCAGGCAACTGTGATAATATAAATGAGCGCTGAAAAGCGTTTGTTTCTTGTGCGCTGTTAGCTCAGTTGGATAGAGTGTTTGGCTACGAACCAAAAGGTCGAGGGTTCGAGTCCCCCACAGCGCGCCACGTCGTCGTGAGCAGGTTGCTGTTCGCGACGACGTTTTTTTGCCAAACGGTCTGTGTTGCGCGAATCGGGGAGCCGTTGGCAAAATTTTTTTAAAAATGCTTGACAAACCGCAAAAGAGTGCATATAATAAATTTAATAGGAAACCTGTGATTGAGAAGAGTACCCTTTGCGGAAGCTTTCAGAGAGCGGCCGGCGGTGGAAAGGCAGCAGCGGAGGCTCAGGGGAATGGACTCATGAGGGCGGCCGAAAGCGCAACAGCGTCAGTAGTAGCCGACGGGGCGTGCCCGTTATAGCGCGGCTCATATTTTTGTATGAGGCTGAGTGGATGCAGCTGCATCAATTTGGGTGGTACCGCAGGTTTATTCCTGTCCCATAGTTTTCTATGGGGCGGGTTTTTTTATTTTGAAAGGGGGCGGCCGAATTGGTCCGAACAGAGCGGCGATGGCGCGGCAAACACAGTCGAGCTTCAAGTAATTTAAAAGGAGAGAATATGATGAAAAAGATTCTTTGTGCAATTTTATCGGTTTTACTGTTGGTCGGCGGAACGCTGGGCCTTTCGTCCTGCGGAGACAACCGTCCGGTGATCGGAATTATCCAGTTCGGCTCGCATGAGTCCCTCAACAATTGCTACACCGGGATTCTGGCAGGCTTAGAAGAAAGTGTTGATTTGGAGAAATATAAAATCGAATATGTCAACAGCAATTTCACTGCCGAGACCTCGCTGGCGCAGGCTAAAAAGATGGTCAACCAAAAGGCTGCTGTGATTGTTGCAATTGCAACGCCGTCCGCCATTTCCGCGGCAACGGCCGCGACCGGGAAGCAAACGCCGGTGGTTTACTGTGCTGTTACCGACAAAAGCCAGGTGGCTAATTTCAATAATATGACCGGCACCAGCGATGTGCCGGACTTTGCGGCACAGCTTCGGCTGGTTTCGGCCTTTTTCGGCCGGAGCGACCTTAAAATCGGCGTGCTTTCCTCCACCGAGGAATCCAGCGACGCGGCGCAAATCACGGCGCTGAAAAAAGAGGCTGAGGCTTACAACGGGATGTCGGTGACAGTGGAGACGGTTGCCGATATCACGACGATTGAGACCAAGATCGACGCGCTGATTGCTCAGAAGATTGACTGTGTGGTCAATCTGTTGGACAATACCATTGTCGGTAAGCTGCAAACCATTTTGGCCAAGACCAACGCAGCCGGGATCCCGGTGTTCGGCAGCGAGATCGAGCAGGTCAAGAGCGGTTGTGTAGCTTCGGCGTCAATCGACTATGTTACGGTCGGAAAGCTGTCCGGTCGTCAGGCGGCAGAGATTTTGGGCGGTAAAAGCGTTTCCGAGGTGGCGCCCAAAACTATGGAAAACGAAACCTATCCGTATTACAATTCAGAGGCGCTGAAAAAATTCCCCGCCCTCCGGCTTCCGACCGATATTGAGGGATTGGCAGACGTAAAGTGAGGCTATAAAATGCTTTTTTTGAACACAACGATTTACGGCGTGCAGCTGGGCCTGTGTTATGCCCTGATCGCGCTGGGAATGTATATTGCCTATGCGGTTTTGGACTTTCCGGATCTGACGACCGACGGGTCCTTTCCGCTGGGCGGTGTTGTCGGGACGATCTTGATCTATCGGCTCGGACTGCCGCCGCTGCTGGCGCTGGTCGGTGCATTTGTCGCCGGTATGCTCTGCGGGGCGCTGACCGGGGCGCTGCATGTAAAATGCCATATCACCAAGCTGCTTTCCGGCATTATTGTGATGACGGCACTGCTGTCAGTGACGCTTGCGCTGACGGCGGTGTTGACCGGCACCGGTTTTACGACCACCAATTTTTCCTATACGGCCAATGGTATTGCCGGTTTGTTTAACACCGACAAAGGAGTGCTCGGTGACGGTCCTATTGTGCTGATTTTACTCGGAATTGTTGTGGCCGTCAAGATATTGATGGATTTGTTTTTCAAAACCAAGGCCGGCTTTATGCTGACGGCGACCGGCAATAACGAAACGCTTGTCACTTCGCTTGGTCGGGATGTCGGGTATTATAAAATTCAAGGCCTCGCGCTGGCCAACGGGCTGTGTGCCTTCGGCGGTGCGCTGTATGCCCAGCTGACCATGAATTACGACAACACCTGCGGCAGCGGAAAGGTTGTTTTAGCGCTGGCGTCGGTTATTATCGGACTGGCTCTGTTTTCCAAAGCGCGTCGGGTTCGGCCGACCACTGCGGTGATCGTCGGCGCCGTGATTTATGCGCTGTGTTTGAATTATTTTACGATTCTGGACCCCAACGGCACCTACCTTAAGATCATGAATGCCGTCTGTTTTGCTGCGATTTTGATTTTAAACAATCAGGGAAAGAAAAGCCGGATTCGTAAAAAGGCCGAGCCGGTAGAGGGGGTCGCGCGATGATTGAACTCAGTTGCATTGATAAGCGATTTAACCGCGGAACCGTTAACGAGACCGTGCTGTTTGAAAATTTTGATTTTACCGTCCGGGACGGAGACTTTGTCTCGGTGGTCGGGAGCAACGGCAGCGGTAAAACAACGCTTTTGAATTTGATTGCCGGCAGCATTTTGCCGGACGCCGGTCGGATTTTAATGGACGGGCAGGACATCACGCGACAAAAAGAATATGTCCGCGCGCGCCGGATCGGGCGTGTGTTTCAGGATCCCTCAAAGGGCGTAGCCGCCGGCATGACGATTGCCGAAAATCTGAGTCTTGCCGAAAACAAGGGCAAGCCCTATTCGCTGACGGCGGGACTGTCCCGGCAGCGGCTGCAGGAGTATCGCCGGTTGCTTGCAACGTTGGGGCTGGGTCTTGAGGATAAGCTGGAGGTGCCCATCGGGGCGCTTTCCGGCGGTCAGCGTCAGGCCATTTCACTGCTGATGGCAACCATGACGCCGATTGATTTTCTGATTCTGGATGAGCACACGGCAGCGCTGGATCCGCATACGGCTGATTTGATTATGCAGTTGACCGACCGGGTCGTTTGCGAAAAGGGACTGACGGCTATTATGGTCACGCATAATTTGCGTTATGCCGAGCAATACGGCAACCGTATTGTCATGATGGATCGCGGCAAGGTGATTCTGGATCGGGCCGGGGAAGAGAAACAGGCTGTCCGGACCGACGACCTGCTGCGCTTGTTTAACGAAATCAGCATTGAATGCGGCAATTAAAAAGGTTTTAAAGAAAAAGCCCCGGCCCTCGCAAACAGCGAGGGCCGGGGCTTTGATGTAAGGATATCGACCCTGTTAAAGCGTTTTGCCTTCCAACAGCAGACGCCGCAGGGCAGGAATGTCCGGCGCAATTGCGTCAGCCCCGGCCGATTGAAGCTCGTCGATACTGCCGTATCCGTAGCCGACGGCAATACAGGGCAGCCCGATGGCATGGGCGCCGAGAATATCATAGCGCCGGTCGCCGACCATAACGGCGTTTTGCAAGGTCACCTCCGGGTGCCGGTCGAGCAGATAGCGCAGCACCGCTTCTTTAGAGGGACGATCCTCCTCCAGCGTGTTGCCGCAGATATCGGTGAAAAAGGGCTTCAGCGAAAAATGCTCCAGAATTTTTTCTGCGTAGACCTCCGGCTTGGAGGTGGCAAGATACAGACGGCAGCCGGCGTCGGTCAAGGCTTGCAGCAGTGCCGGAATGCCGGGATAAACCTCGTTTTCAAAAATACCGGTTGTCGCAAAGTACCTGCGATAAATCCCCAGGGCCTGTTCGGCCTTTTCCCGGGAAAACCCCCAAAGGGACTGAAAACTGTCTATGAGCGGCGGGCCGATACAGCAATACAGCTCGCGCCGATCCGGCACCGGCAGATCGTAATAACGCAGAGCGTATTGAATAGAATTGGTGATGCCGAGACCGGGGTCGGTCAGGGTGCCGTCTAAATCCATTAAAATGCAGTTACGCAAGCTCAGGACCTCCTTTTTCGGGCTTTTCCGGTCGGGGAGAACAGCTCGCCGACCAGCGCGCCGCCGAGAATCAGCACGGCGGCAACGATTTGGAGCCGGGTCATGTGTTCGTGCAGCAGCAGTGCGGAAAACAGCAGCGCCGAGCCGGGGTCAATGTAGCTGCACAGGGCGGCGCTTTGCGCCGAAAGGGTCTGCAAGGATGAAAAGTACAAAAACAGAGCAATACCGCTGTGCACAATGCCGAGAATCAGCACGGCGATAATAGCGCGTGGCGTCTGCGGCAGGTGCAGCACGCCGTTTTGCTCAATCAAGGTATAGGGCAGCATGACAAGAAAGGCTCCGAGCAGTTGGAGCAGCGTAGACTCTATGCCGGAAATGCCGCGCACCTTTTTGTTCATCAGCGTTACGCCGGCGTAAAAACAAGCCGAAAGCAGGCCGCAGCCGAACCCGCGCAGGTTGGCGCCGCTGCCGGAAAGACCGCCGGCAATCAGCACAAGGCCGGTCAGCGCGGAAAAAATGCCGAGAAGCCGCAGCGGCGCAATACGCTCATGTAGCAGCAGCGGTGAGCACAGCGTCACCAAAACGGGCGAGCAGTAGTAGGCGACGGTTGCAAGGCTGACAGTGGTGTACCGGTAGGCCTCAAACAAGAACAGCCAATTCAGCCCCATAGCGATGCCGGAGATTAGCAGCAGCGGCGCGGCGCGGCGCAGAGCGGCCGACGAAGAATGCCGTCCGGAAAAGAGGTAAACCGCCAGCAGAAAAAAGCCGCCGAGCACTATCCGCAGCAGCACCAATTCGCTGCTGGGCAAATCAGCCATCCGAACAAAATAACCGAGGCTGCCCCACAGAAGCATGGCGATAATAATTTGAAGATAAGCTTTTGCACGCATGATGTTCACTTGCCTTAACAGATTTAACGATAGTGCTATCATACCATGACGCCGCCCTTTTTGTCAACCAAAAAGCGCTGCCGCACGGCAGCGCTTTGTTGCTTGTTTGTATGGAGCGCACAGCGGCGCGCGCTTTTGCGCAGATCCGAGAAAAAAGGGGCGTGCCGGGCTTTTGCGGGAATGTGCCGATTCAAAGCGGCCGGGTGCCAAACGGCTGAGGACAGAAAGCTTTTGCGCATAGCCCCGAGAAAAGGGACACGGCGCCGGTCAGGCACCTGCCCGATAATGCGGGCGCACAGCGGCGCGCGCTTTTGCACTGCCCCGAGAAAAATGGGGCGCGTGCCGGGCTTTTGCGGGAATGTGCCGATTCAAAGCGGCCGGGTGCCAAACGGCTGAGGGCAGAAAGCTTTTGCGCAGCCCCGAGAAAAGGGACACGGCGCCGGTCAGGCACCTGCCCGATAATGCGGGCGCTCAGCGGCGTGCGCTTTCATTAGAAAACGAAAGAGGGTCAGCCTTTTTCCGGACGGTCAAAAAAACCGGACATATCAACGGAAGAAAAATCCTCAAGCGGGAGCGAAACGGGCTTTCCGGTCAGACTGCTTTTGTAGACCGCCAACACCAGCTCCAGTGCGCGGGCGCCGGCGCGTGCGTCAACATAGGGGGCGCGGCCGGTACAAAGGGCGTCCAGTACATCGGCGTACAAGCTGTCGTGGCCGTTGCCGTAAACATTAAGCGCGTGCTCCGACAGGCCGCGGGCAGACCGGTCATCGGGCAGCTCTTGTGAAAAGGACCATAGGTCGACCCGGTTGGCATTGGTGCCGCCGATTTGAACAGAACCGTTTTCGCCGAACAAACAAAGGGTTTCGGATTCATGCGCGCTGTCAAACAGGTTGGTGGTGCCCTCTAAGGTTGCAATGGCGCCGTTTTGAAACCGCAAAACAGCCATTCCGACGTCCTCAGCCTCTATATAAGGGTGCTGACTGCGGCGGGTAAAGCCGCTGACACTTTCCAGCGCGTCTCCCATCATCCAGCGCAGCAGATCCAGCCCGTGAATACATTGATTCATCAGGGCGCCGCCGTCCTTTGCCCAGGTACCGCGCCAATCGTCCTGCGCGTAATAATCCCTTTGCCGATTCCACCGAACCGTGACCGAGCCGTGGGACAGCTTGCCAAAACGGCCGGCCTCCAGCGCACGACGGGTTTGCTGGATGGCGATATTAAATCGATTTTGATGACAGGCGCACACCAAAACGCCCAGCTCTTCCGACAAGGCGACAATTTTTCGGGCGTCCTGCATGGACAGAGCGATCGGCTTTTCAATAATAACCGGTATCCCGGCACGAATACAGTCCAGCGCGATTTCGGCGTGCGCGCCGCTTTGGGTTGCGATGGCGATTAGATCCGGATGCTCGTTTTGCAGCAGCTGACGATGGTCGGTATACAGTCGCGGAGAAGTGGTGATTTTCTGGGTTTGGATCAACGTCTGCATAGCTTGTTCCTTCAAATCACATAAGGCGACAAGCTCCATCGCATTTTTGCGTGCGGCATGGATATGACAGGGCGCAACCCGTCCGCAACCGATCAAAGCATATTTCATGAGAAAACATCCTTTCTGAGCCGGGGCTGTTTATTTTTGTTTCAGTTGACGGAAAAGCTCCGAAACACGGCGACGAAGCAGTAAAAGCGTTAACAATCCGGCGACAATGACACCCCAGCGAATCAGCGGATAAGGGTACAGCAGGGTGATCAGGGCGGAAATGCCCAGGAAGAAAACGCTGATCAGGACGATGATTTTGCCGCTATAAATTTTGCATCCGTCCATTTGAGTCCGGTTGATGTGACGCATAAAGAGGTAATGCGCCAGTGCATAGCAAATATAGCAGAAAAGGGTGGTATATCCGGCGGCGATAAAGCCGTTGGGCTGACCCTTAAAGAGCATAAGGAAGATGAAGTTTAAAAGAACATTCAAACCGGCATTGAGCAGAGAGCCGGCCGAAACGAAGGCAGTTTTTTCGTAATAATATTGGAAGGTGGCAAACAAGTTGTACATAAACATGAAATAATTGCTTGCGGTTACCGGTAGCACCACCCAAACGGCGGCGCGGTAGGCGGGCGGCGCCAGCAGGGAGATCAGCTCCGGCGCGACTGCAATCAACGCAAAGTTGCAGGCGGCGATTAAAATAAGCAGATAGTAGGAAATCCGGGCAATGTTTTTGGTGTTTTTATCCTTCAGACATTTGAATATCCAGGGATTCAAAGTGCTGGCAATGGCTTGGTTCAAAATGTTGAGGGTATAGGACAGCGAGTAGGCAACGCTGTAAATACCGGCTGCCGCCGCGTTGAAAAAGGATTTGATCATAATGCGGTCGGACTGATTGAGTACAATTAAGGACAAAAAATGAGGCAGCAACGGAATATTGAATTTCAGGGCATGCTTCCAGTATTTTTTGTCGTAGAAAACCCGTCCCTGTTTAAAGATGTTGATTCCGATTCCGAGGAACATTACAAGATCGACGGCCAGCAGAGACAGTACACGGGCCTCTACTTTAAAATTGTCGGGCGCGTAAGCGACAGCCAAAATGCCGACGATCGGTGAAACGGTCACATTGATGACGGTTAGTAAAAGCAGAGAACGGTAAGACAGCGTGACGCGCTTGCGGGAAGCCCAAAAGCCGTAAATATCCGCCAGCGGGACAATCGCGAACATGGCGCCGATCAACAGCGGCGACAGCCCGATAACGCGTTCAAAGGCCGGCCGAAACAGCAGGTAAACCACCGTCCAGACTGCGGAGGAGGTCAGTGAAAGCCCCAGTAGAGAGGAGGTGTACCGATCCCGGTCGTCCTCGTATTTGATCAGACCCTGAACGTAAACCTCGGCCGATAGCTTAAGCCCGACCAGCAAAGAAATCACACTCGACCAGGACTGATAAACGCTGTAGATCCCGTACTGGTCGGCAGTAAAGAGCCGGGTGAAAATCGGGGTGGTGATAAAGGCGACGCCCTTTTGAAAAAAGCTGCAGACTAAAAACCAAAACGAGGCCTTGACGGCGCGGTTTAGGTTTTGATACTTTTTCAGCAGGGCCTTGGGGTGAAACATTTTCATTATGTGTCCTCCTTCAGCCGGAAAGGCTCAGCCTCAGAAGAGGACTTTGGAGTGTCGGTCTTGGGGGAAGCTCCGTCGGAAACAGGCTTATCCGCGCCTGTGGCGCTTTGGGATTTCCCACCGGTGGTGGGGGCAAAGGCGGTATTGCGGGAGGTGGAGTCCTCTGCTGCCGCGTCGGCTGCTACCGCGTTGTGCGCCGCTTTTTTGGACGCTGCCGCGTCGGCTGTTGCCGTGCTGTGCGCCGCCTTTTTGGACGCTGCCGCGTCGGCTGCTGTCGTGCCGTGCGCCGCCTTTTTGGACGCTGCCGCGTCGGCTGCTGCCGTGCTGTGCGCCGCCTTTTTGGACGCTGCCGCGTCGGCTGCTACCGCGTTGTGCGCCGCCTTTTTGGACGCTGCCGCGTCAGGCGTTGCAGAGGCACCGGACTTTTTAGTCAAGCCGTTTTGACGGGGCGCTTTTTTTGCCGAGCCGCCTGAGGAGGGCTCTTTTGCCGAGCCGCCTGAAAAGGACAGTCCCTTTGTCGAGCTATCCGAAATATGCGGCCCTGCCCTATTCTCGGCTTCTCCGAGGGCAGTTATCGAGCCGGTCTGCAGGCCGTTTTCCGCCGAGTCGGCGGCCGGAATTTTTGCGGATTCTTGTGCCTGCCGCCGATAAAGCTCATAAAACATGATGCCGAGAGCCATGGCGTTCCACAAAAAGCGCACGTGCAGGGTGTCCAGAAAAAAGGCGGCAATCATATTGGCAAAGATGACGATAAAAACGCAATAGTTTTTGTGCCGGTACGAGGCGCGCAGGCCGTACAAAAACGGAAGCATAAAAAAGCAAAAACCGACAAGGCCCACCTCAAACAGCACGGCAAGAAAGGTGTTGTGCATGGCATATTCAACACCGTGAAGCTGCTTGAAGAAGCCGAAATAGCTGGTCGCGCCGAAGCCGAACAGCGGCCGGTAAATAATTTGCGGAAATGCCTCGATCCAGTGGTCGATGCGCCCGCTGCCCTGACTGTAGGTTTTGTAGTCGAACAGCCGGGTATAGAGCGTTTGGGGCAGAATTTTCGGCAGCAGCCACAAGGACAGCAGAATCAAAACCGCAAACAGCAGTAAAATGGACACCCGGCTCTTTTTGTTCGAGCGCATCAGGAGATACAGACAAAGGGGAATCACCAGTGCAATGAGACCGCCGCGAGAGCCGGTCAAAAAAATGGCAATCGCCTGCAGGACAAACAAGCCGCCGCATAAAATGTTGGCAAACGGCGACGTTCGATGGCGGTTTAGCATTTGATGGAAGGAATAAAAGGTGCCGGCCAGCAGAATGGCAGCCAGGTTGTTCGGGTCCATATAGGCACCGAGAAAACCGACCGTCATTCGGTTTTCGTAGTTGCTGCCTTCGTTTAATTGACCGAAAAACACGACCAAAAACGCTAAAGCGGCACATCCCAAGGCATAGGCACGGAAAATAGCGGTCAGCTCTTTTTCCTCAAACGGGAAAACCGAGAGTGCCAGAACCAGCACGGCCATCAGCAGATAGGTGTTTAGGCGGGTGACGGTGTTGTCAATCCGAATAGTCCATAAAAGGCTGGCCGCCTGGAGCACCGACCAGGCAATCAGACAAACCTGCGGCGTTCCGATGTGAATGGTTTGCCGACGGTTTCCGATAAAAAACATGAGAATAAAAACAGTGGCAGCCAGTGCGATATATTTGACGCTGGAGCCGAACAGCCGATTCAAGACAAACTCCAGCGGGCACAGCAGAAAGTACAGATAAGTCAGCCACAAGGCGATCTTTCTCACGGTGTTCCTCCAAGCTTAAAATGATTTCAGTTCTTCAGAAAGCTTCCGGGAGTTTTGGCGGCAGTCAAAATGTTCCTGCCAAAACGCATAGGTTTTCCGGCACAGGGCGTCATACGCGTCCTGCTCCATGACGGCATAGGGATAAATGCTGTCGGCCAAGTCGCCGGGGGAAACGTTTGCGTCGACCAATGTGCCGGTAATGCCGGTCACAACGGCCTCGCGCGTGGCGTTGACGTCGGTTGCGACCACCGGAGTGGCGTAGGCGATCGCCTCCATGATCGACACCGGCAACCCTTCGGCAGCACTGGCGCTGACAAAGACGGACGGCTCTCCGGAGGCAAGGTAAGAAAGCAGCTCTTGATGCGGGCAATTTCCCATAAAGGTGACGTGCTGCGCAATGTCGGCACAGGCAGCCTCTACCTGTGCTCTCAGCGGCCCGTCCCCGAAATGGACCCAGCGCAGGTCCGGAATTTTTTTCAAAAGAAGGTGGACAGCATCGGCGACGGTGCCGATACGTTTATGCGCAAAAAAGTTGGCGCAGGTCATGATGGTAAAGGGAGCTCTGCAATGAGGGGTAAGCTTCTCCGGCCCCATAGACCCGATGTAAACCCGTGAAATAATCTCGGGGCGGGGACTGCGGGAGCGCAGCAGCTCTTGACCGGCGTCGGAAATGGCAAAAATTCCGTCCAGCTTTTCAAGCAGGTACTGCTGAAAGGGATAAAACCGGTTGGGCATCATGAGATTCTGAATATCGGCCGGGCCGTGCGCCCGGGAGACCACGCGGGCGTTTTTGAGACCGGCAAGCTTTTTGAAGTCCAGCGCGGCCATGGAAACATATCCCAGCCAATATCCGAACAAGGTGACGTGGTCCTGCGCACTTATCGGGATCTGCCGAACGGCCGCCGGCAGGCGGCGCCGAATGGCAAGGCGATGAGCACCGCAGTTTATCAAGGTTCGGACGCCGGGGAAAAACGGCAATCCGGTGCGGCGCAGCTGCCGCAGCTCTTTCCAGAAAAAAGCATGAAACGGCAATGCGAAAACACCGCGCAGCAGCAGGCTGCGAGAGCTTTCCCGCGCCAAAGAAAGCGCCGTGACGTTGGGCGGCAGCTCGTGGCAGGAGGGCGGGTCCTTTTTGGTGCAGTTGCAGGTGACGATATAGACCTCATCATATTGAGGGGCGACCCCGGCCAATTCGCTTTCAAAAAAATTCTCTCCCACGGTCTGAAAGGGATAGCGCGAGGTAAAAAAGATGATTTTGTTCATGCCTTTTCTCCTTCCGTCAATATTTCAGAGGATAACGTTTTTTGATAAATTTCATCCATTAGACTACAAATATTCCGAACATCATATCGGGCGGAGCACTCGGCATTGTGGGCGCCCATACGCTGACGCAGGTCGTCGTCCCGTGCAAGCCGGGACAGCGCTTCGGCAAAGGCCTGCGGATCCCGCGCAGGGCAGAGAAAACCGCCGACGTTCGGTTCGATCAAATCCACGTTGCCGCGAATTTCGGAGAGGACGCAGGGCAGCCCGGCGGTCATGGCCTCCATAACGCTGCGGGAAAGGCCCTCTCGAAGAGACGGCAGCACAAAAATATCGGACGCTTCAAAAAGGGCGGGAATATCCGACCGATAGCCCAAAAACTGTACCCGATCGGCAAGACCGAGCTGTTGTGCCAGCGCACGCAGCGCGTCCTCCTGCCCGCCGACGCCGCACAGAACATAATAGAGATTCTGACATTTGCAGGCGGCCATGGCGTTGAGAATGACCTGATTGTTCTTGTTTTCGTTAAGCTCCCCGACGGAAATGAGCAAAACCGCATCCTCGGGGATAGAAAGCTCCCGACGCAGCGCCTGCCGGCAGCCGGTACGCTGTAAAAAGCGCTCCCGGTCAATACCGACGCCGGGGACGTAAAAGACCTGTCCGCCTTTTTTCAGACGAAAACGCTGTGCAGCGGCGTAATCTTCCCGGGTAATGGTGATTAAAGCGTCGGTCTTGTGCGCCAGAAAACGCTCGATGGGCTTGTAAAGAAGGCGATTGAGCAGCGGAGCGCCCTTGTAAAAATGAAAGCCGTGGGCGGTATAAATTATTTTGCGCACGCCGGCGCGACTGCCGCACAGACGGCCGAGCAGACCGCCAATCGGCGTGTTGCAATGAATAGCGTCAAACTTTTCGGTGCGTAAAAGATGCATCATCTGCCGGTAGGCAGTAAGATTTTTCGGGTGCAGCGGACTGCGCGCCAAATCAATTTGGTGCAAGGTTACATTGTATTTTTCCGGGTCATCCTGAAAACCGCTGTAGTCGGCAGCCATGTGCACCGCATAGCCGAGCTCCTGGGCTGCCCGAATCGACGGAATGGCAAAGTTGGTGATGGACCGGGTGACATTGCTGATAAAAAGAAGCTTTTTCATGAGGC
>CAKSSH010000033.1 GCA_934488695.1 uncultured Oscillospiraceae bacterium | reverse complement strand
CGCATAAGATGGCAGAAGCGAACAAGGCGTTTGCACATTATCGTTGGTAAGGTTGTGCGTTTTTCGCGCGGCTTTCAAAGAAACAGGAGGACAATATGCCAAGAGAAATCTCCCTTGAAAAAACAAGAAATATCGGCATAATGGCCCACATTGACGCCGGTAAAACAACCACCACCGAGCGGATTCTGTTTTACACCGGCAAGACGCACAAAATCGGTGAAACGCATGACGGTTCGGCCGTAATGGACTGGATGGTGCAGGAGCAGGAGCGTGGTATTACCATCACCTCCGCCGCCACCACCGCGTTCTGGAAGGGCCACCGTATCAACATCATCGATACCCCGGGACACGTGGACTTCACCGTTGAGGTTGAGCGCTCGTTGCGCGTGCTGGACGGCTCGGTGACGGTTTTCTGTGCCAAGGGCGGCGTTGAGCCTCAGTCCGAAACAGTGTGGCGTCAGGCAGATAATTATCGCGTTCCCCGGATGGCCTATGTTAATAAGATGGACATCATGGGTGCCAATTTCTACAATGTTGTCGATATGATGCACGACCGTTTGAAGTGCAACGCGGTTCCCATCCAGCTGCCGATCGGGCAGGAGGATAGCTTCCGCGGCATTATCGACCTGGTTGAAATGAATGCGGATGTGTATTACGATGACCTCGGCACCGATATGCGTGTTGAGGAAATCCCTGCCGATATGAAAGAAAAGGCCGACCAGTACAGATCGCAGCTGCTGGAAGCAATTGCTGAGCTGGACGAAGACGTGATGATGAAGTATCTCGAGGGTGAGGAAATCACCACCGACGAGATTAAGCGCGTCATCCGTAAGGCCACGATCGACAACACCTTTGTGCCGGTTTGCTGCGGAACGTCTTATAAAAACAAAGGCGTTCAGAAGCTGCTGGACGCAATTGTGGATTATATGCCGGCCCCGACCGATGTTCCCGCTATCCGCGGCATCGATCCCAAGACCGATGAAGAGGTCGAGCGCCACTCCAGCGACGATGAGCCGTTCGCGGCATTGGCCTTTAAGATTGCGACCGACCCGTTTGTCGGAAAGCTCTGCTTCTTCCGGGTTTATTCCGGTATTCTGAAAGCCGGAACGGGCGTGTACAATGCGAATAAGGACAATACCGAGCGTATCGGCCGTATTCTGCAAATGCACGCCAATCACCGTCAGGATATTGACACGGTTTATGCCGGTGATATCGCGGCGGCGGTCGGTCTTAAGAACACCAGCACCGGTGACACGCTTTGTGATGAGCGTCACCCGGTTATTCTGGAATCCATGGAATTCCCGGATCCGGTTATCCGGGTCGCCATTGAGCCTAAAACCAAGGCCGGTCAGGAAAAGATGGGCATTGCCCTTTCCAAGCTGGCTGAGGAGGACCCGACCTTCCGCACCTATACCGATGAGGAGACGGGCCAGACTATTATCGCCGGCATGGGCGAGCTGCATCTGGACATTATCGTAGACCGTCTGCTGCGCGAATTTAAGGTCGAGGCCAACGTCGGCAAGCCGCAGGTTGCTTATAAGGAAACCATTCGCAGAATGGCGGATGTGGATCATAAGTATGCCCGTCAGTCCGGCGGTAAGGGCCAGTACGGTCACGTTAAGATTCGGGTGGAGCCCAACGAGTCCGGCAAGGGCTATGAGTTTATCAACCAGATTGTCGGCGGCGCTATCCCCAAAGAGTATATTGAGCCGGTCAATCAAGGTATTCAGGGCGCTATGATGTCCGGGATCCTTGCCGGTTATCCGGTTGTGGATGTTAAGGTTACGCTGTATGACGGCTCGTACCATGAGGTGGACTCCTCGGAAATGGCCTTTAAGATTGCCGGTTCGCAGGCTTTCAAGGAAGCAATGCGCAAGGCAGACCCGGTCATTCTGGAGCCTATCATGAAGGTCACGGTTATTGTGCCGGAGGACTACATGGGCGACGTCATCGGTGACTTAAACTCTCGCCGCGGTCAAATTCAGGGCATGGAGCCGAGAGTCGGCGCACAGCAGATCAATGCGTTTGTGCCGCTTTCCGAAATGTTCGGTTATGCGACCGACCTGCGCTCTAAAACGCAGGGCAGAGGCCAGTATACCATGGAGCCCAGCCACTATGTGGAGGTTCCGAAGTCTATTGCCGAGGGGATTATGAATACCCGGGCAAAAAAAGCAGAATAGTTTTGGAAAATACTTGATATTTTCGGAAATTATTGCTACAATATAGTCAAGCTATTTTTAACTTAAGGAGGATATTACAATGGCAAAGGCTAAATTTGAAAGAACCAAGCCCCATGTAAACATTGGTACCATCGGTCACGTTGACCATGGTAAAACCACTCTGACCGCTGCAATCACCAAGACCCTCGGTCTGCGGGGCGAAGCCGAGTATATGGCTTATGACATGATCGACAAGGCTCCCGAAGAGAGAGAGCGCGGTATTACCATTAACACCGCTCACGTTGAGTATGAGACCGAGAAGCGTCACTATGCGCACGTTGACTGCCCGGGACATGCTGACTACGTCAAGAACATGATCACCGGTGCTGCTCAGATGGACGGCGCTATTCTGGTTGTTTCGGCGGCTGACGGCCCGATGCCGCAGACCCGTGAGCACATCCTGCTCGCCCGTCAGGTTGGCGTTCCTTATATCGTGGTTTACATGAATAAGGTCGACCAGGTGGACGACGAGGAGCTGCTTGAGCTGGTCGAGATGGAAATCCGCGAGCTGCTCTCCAGCTATGATTTCCCCGGCGACGAGATTCCCATCATTAAGGGCTCTGCGTTGAAGGCTCTGGAAGCCCCCAACGATCTGAACGATCCGGCCTACAAGTCGATTCTCGACCTGATGGATGCTGTTGACAGCTATATTCCGACGCCGGAAAGAAAGTCCGACCTGCCGTTCCTGATGCCTGTTGAGGACGTGTTCACCATCACCGGCCGTGGCACCGTTGCTACCGGTAGAGTTGAGCGTGGCCAGGTTCGCGTCGGCGACGAAGTTGAGATCATCGGCCTGTCTGATGAGAGAAAGAAGACCACCGTTACCGGTGTTGAGATGTTCAGAAAGCTCCTCGACTATGCTGAGGCCGGCGATAACATCGGCGCCCTGCTGCGTGGTATCCAGAGAACCGAGGTTGAGCGTGGTCAGGTTCTCTGTAAGCCCGGCACGATCAATCCGCACACCAAGTTCCATGGTCAGGTTTACGTTCTGAAGAAGGACGAGGGCGGCCGTCATACGCCGTTCTTCAACAACTATCGTCCGCAGTTCTATTTCAGAACGACTGACGTTACCGGCGTTATCTCGCTGCCCGAGGGCGTTGAGATGTGCATGCCTGGCGATAACGTTGAGATGAATGTTGAGCTGATCAACTCCATCGCTATCGAGCAGGGTCTGCGTTTCGCTATCCGTGAGGGTGGCCGTACCGTTGGCTCCGGCGTTGTTACCGCCATCAACGAATAAGTTTAACTCAAAAAAGACTGACCCTAACAGGGTCAGTCTTTTTTTGTGCCGTAAAGAACAGCATCTGCACCCCGGCGCGCAGAGCCTCTGCAGCTCTGACGGCATAAGAGCTTTTGCTTTTTAAAGCCTGTAAAACGGCGCGTGCGGCCTTTGAGGATGTATGCGACCGTTTGGATTGTTTTCCGCCAAAAGCCTCGGCCTAAAGGCTTTCGGCTTCGTATATTTTATCATGCCCGGTGAAGCGGCGACAGCTGTTTTTTCATCCAAAACAAGAAAAATTTGCTTGTCACAGATTTGTTTCAGTAGACGATACCTGGCATTTTTATTTTTCCACCTATAACGATTTTGTTTAGGACATCGTCAACAATTCTGGCGATTTCAGCCTGCGGAACCGTTTGGAGGAAAAAGCTGCATTATTTCTATTCCGGCTTGTTCGGCAAGAACAATGCGTCGGCGAAGAACAAAAGCATGGCATTTTTCGGATAGCGTGCAAAGGCACAAAATCCGTTGTTTGCCGGATAATTTGTATATTCGCGAGGCGGAAAAATATAGCCGAGTTTATTAAAACTGAAGCAGCACGGACGAACTGCATGAGCCGAAACCAGAAAGAAAAGTCCCTTGCGGGATGCGCTTCGGCAGGCATGTATGAAGGGATGTGAGGATAGCCTGCGCAAGACGGAAAAGGCTCCCCGAGGGGAGCCTTTTTATATGAAGCGGACGGTTTATGCGGGTCGGCTGTTTAAAAGGGCCGGCCGTCCCACCGCCCCGCACCGGCCGCGAATTTTTAAAGGAGGCTTTGCGGGGCATCTAATGTTATTGTATGCCGTACGGGAGGAATTTGCTTTTTGAAACGGCGGCGGCAAAACGGCAAAAGATTAAGAAAAAGGGCTTTTGCGCTTTTTTTCGGCAAAAGACAGGTGTAAAAGTCCTTTTTCCTTTTTGCTGAAAATTTTTAGGCTGCGGCGCATAAAATTTTGCAAGGGAGGGAGCAAAATGAAGTTTTTCACAGTGGGCCGGCGAGAGCTTGCGCTTGTCGGATGTTTGGGCGCGGCTTTTTTGCTGGCAGGCGTTTTGGCGCCGCGCGGGATACGGTCGATTTCGGCCGGAGCGTCGGCGCGTCGGTTGCCGATTTACAGCGTCAAGACCGAAAAAAAGGAAATTGCGCTGACCTTTGACGCCGCATGGGGCAACAGCGATACCGATAGGCTGCTTGAGATTTTAAAGCAATATCAGGCAAAGGCAACCTTTTTTTGCACCGGTCAGTGGGTTTCCCGCTATCCGGAGGATGTGCGCAAAATTCATGCAGCCGGCCATGCCGTCGGGAATCACAGCGACCGGCATTTGCATATTCAAAAGCTAACTGCCGAGCAGCTGCGCGCCGACACCGAGAACTGCAACCGGAAAATAGCGGCGCTGACCGGCAGCAAGCCGCTGCTTTATCGCGGGCCTTACGGGGAGTACAGCAATGCACTGCTGGAGATGACCGATTCGCTGGGCATGTACGCCATTCAGTGGAATGTTGACAGTCGGGACTGGCAGAAAAAGAAAACGGCGCAGCAAATGGCGCAGGCGGTTTGTGAGAACTCCGGCAACGGCAGTATCTTGCTTTTTCATAATGACACCCCGCAAACGCCGCAGGCGGTGGAGCTTGTTTTAAAGCGCTTGACCGGCGAGGGGTACCGTTTTGTGACGGCGGATCGGCTGATCTACCGACAAAATTTCCGGCTGGACGCTGCCGGCTGTCAGCATTCGACGGCTTTGGAAGCTGCGTCGAGCGAGCCTCTTTTTTGAGGATCAAAAAGCGTTTTGGCAAAAAGTTTTTTCGGCTTTTTACTGGAAAAAATCGGCGGAGTATGCTATACTGCTTTTATGGATGGAAAAGGGGGAGAAAACGTGGGCAAAAAAGTCGGCCGCGCGGTTGCGGCTTTGCTGTTGGCGACGGTGATTTTTTCGGTGGTCAGCGGCAGCGTGATTTTATGCACCCCCTACACACCGGCAGCCGTCGAGGAGGCGCTGCGGCTCGGGCAAAGCTCAACGGCGGCGCTGCCGCGAAATCGGCTGCGCCTGATGAGCTTTAACACCGGTCACGGTGCACTCGGCGCCGAAGCGGACGAGCGGGAGGCTGGCGGCCGGGGCGGCCGAGCCTCTACCGACACAGTGATCGCAAACACGGCCGGCATTTACGGGTTGATTTCCAAAGCGTCGGCGGATGTGCTCCTTTTGCAGGATGTGGACGTTTCGGCGCACCGGACCCATTTTGTGGATCAAAGCGCGTATTACGGCGAGCTGCCCGGTTATGCCGGCGCGCTGGCGCTGGATTATAATTGTCGCAGCACCTGTTTTTTTCCGCCTTACGCAAGGCTGCGCTCCGGCTTGCTGACTTTGGCGCATTGTGCGCCGCAGACTGCGCAGCGGTATGCGCTGCCAAGCTCGTACGGGCGAACCGAGGCGGCCTTAAACGCTCGTCGCTGTGTGCTGGCTTGTCGGTATGCGGTGGAAAACAGCGAAAAAAAACTGACGGTGATTCAGTTTGCGGCGGATAACTACGCGGAGCCGAAAACGGTGCAAAAACAGCTTGCGGCGGCTCTCAAGGTGGCTGAAAAAGCTTATGAGGACGGCGACTGGGTGATTTTTTCCGGCAGCTTTTGCCGATACTTCGGGAACACCGAACAGCAATACCCGTTATCGTCTCAGAATATTTGGAATCCGACTCGGCTGACGGCGGATGAATTGCCGACCGGGTGGAAATTGGTGTACGACACCGCCGTCGCATCGGCGCGGCTTGCAGACAGGCCTTATGCGGGAAATCACGAATCGGCAGAGCGATATGTAGGGGATGGATTTGTACTGTCGCCCAATGTGGACGCTGCCTTTTGTGTGACGGTGGATCAGGAGTTTCGGTTCAGCACGCACAATCCGGTGCTCTTAGAAGTAAGCTTAAATTAAAAAAGCCCGCGGCCTAAAAGGTCGCGGGCTTTTTTAGGTGTCATCTGCCTCTCCGGTGCCACCGATGTCCTTGCAAACGGAGGCGGACTTGGGATATGCCGCAAAAGCGCCTTTGCAATAGCGGCACGAGAGGGCGCGCGTCATTTGCGTGTCCGGCGTTGTCTGCCTCTCCGGTGCCGCTTGTGTATCAGGAAATGCGCGAGGCGGAAAAGACCTTTGCAAAGTCGCCACAGTGCAGCTGCGGATGGGGATCTCCGTCGAAGAAAAGGCGAGGCTGCTTTAGCTGGTCGATTTCGGAAAGAGTGCCGCTAAGATACTGCCGGAGGGTTCGGCGGGCAGTATCCAGCCGAGCCAGAACGGCACCGTAACGCAGGTCCATAATTTCCCAGCCTTGAGGCTTGTACAGCTCGTTCCAGCATTCAAAATGCACCTGCCGCAACCGTCGGACAGCCCGCGAGGTCGCCGGCAGCTCGACGTCGCAAAGCTGCTGCAGGGCACTGCGGTCATCGGCGTCATAAGCTGATTTCAGGGCGATTCCGAGCGTAGCTTTGTATGACAGCGCCTCAGATAGAGCGTGGCATAACCGGAACAGATGGTTGTAGTTGCCATTGCGCCGACAGGCCGGACGCAGCTGCTGTGCAAGCTCCCGATAATGCTGCTTCAACGGTAGACCCTCGGTGTTTTTGTCGCAAAGGCCAAATAGGGGATCTTGCCACAACAAATAGTTGGACGGGTTTGAGGCGTACGGCGCATTGCGGGGCGGTGCCGGGATCCGGTTTAATGCCTCCAGCGCATCGAAATCCTCGGCTTTTGCGCCGCAGCAGAAGGAAAAGCGTTGCCGAAAACGCTCGGGTGAAAAGTCCTCCTGATACCCTGCCTCGGCAAAAAAGGCAACACCGTACATGGCCGCCGTACAGGGACATTCCGTCCCTCTGTCGCCCCAGACTGTGGCCAGCAGATCCCGAATGCCGTGTTTTCTGCACAGGGAAAGTGCGCGCAGGGTCATTTCAAAGGTGATGTCCCAATGAGGGCCGAAGCCGTTCCAAGTCCAGACGCCGCCGGCAAAAATCGGTTTGGATCGAAATCGCAGGTGCTCGGTGATCATTTTTTCATAGAGCTCCGGCGTGTGGTTGTAATAGTCCCAGTAAATCATGCGCAAATTCTCGGGACAGGCGTCAATAGCCTCCTGCGGCAGCGGATTTTCGGTGTAGTAGGCCCCTTGATTGGCGGCGCGGAAAAACATATCGCTCCACATCATCGGGGACAACCCCAGCCGGTCGGTAATCTTAAGAACGCGGGAAAGGTGCGTGCGCATAAGCTGAATGGGCGGTGTGTAGCCGTCCCGGGTCAGGGAGGCTCCACGGCCGAGCTTCCAAGCCTCGTCCATGCCGATGTGGATCTTTCGAGTTTTAAACGGCGCGGCGGCGCGGCGGATCACCTGTTCCAAAAATGCATAGGTTTTTTCTTCTCCGACCAGCAGGCATTCCTCGTCCTCGGCGATGTCTTTGTACGGCGACCAGCGCAAAAAGTCGGTCAAATGCGCCAGTGTTTGAATGCAGGGGATCATCTCGATGCCGAAAAGGTCGGCATAGTCGTCCAGCTCCCGCAGTTCTTCAAAGCTGTAGCGGCCGCGGCCGTACCCAAAATAAGGGTGCTCCGGGACCTCGAAATTATCCTCGCAATACAGCAGAAGAGTATTCAGTCCCAAAACGGCCAGTTGACGCAAAATGCACTTGACCGTTGCAACCGTCGGGGCGGCGTTGCCCTGTGCCGTGTCAAACATCGGCCCGTTGTGATCAAACCAGGCGCTTTCCTGTACAGTGAACCTTTTTTTGCCGGCGCGCAGCGCTTCCAGCAGCAGCCCGACTGCTCGGAAAAAGTGGTGCTTTTCGGCATAGACAAGCTCGGCACGCCCGCGATTTAAGGAGACCGAAAGGGTGCGCCCCGGTTGTTGCCGGACGGTGACCGGCAGCCCATCCGACGATAGGCTGAAGTGATAATCACCGGCCAGCTCCGAAAGACCCGGCTGCAGATCCTGCACGTTTCCCAGAAAACAAAGCTTCATTTTTGTTCCTCCATTTCTTTTTGCCGTGCCCGATATTCGGTCGGCGTTTTGTGATATTTTCGCATAAAAACTCTTGAAAAATAGTTTTGGTCGTGAAATCCGCAACAGAGACCGACGGCCTTAATGGAATCGTCGCTGTTTTTCAAAAGATCGGCGGCCAGCTCCAGCCGCTTTTCAATTACATAGTTGTTGACGGTGATTCCATAAGCTGCCTTAAAACAGTTCATAACGGTGGCGCGACTGCACTCCAGTTCACCGGCAATAGCGTCAATGGACAGATGTTCGGTGAAGTGCGCGTCAATATAATTTCGGATGTTTTGCGGACGCTGCTCCGAATGTGAGGACACAAAATTGACCTGCGTCAGAAACTCGGAGATCACGGTCAGCAGATTGATTTCGGCATTTAACAGGTCGGCGGGAATTTCCGGAATTTGCAAAACGGCGGCGCTTAACGCCTCTCCGCCGTCAAAAAAACGTGCGGCGCAGTCTCGGACATGCTGCTTGCTGCGATATTGTGTATCGGTGACCTGTCCCATCATCAAAAAGCCGGATAAAATACCGAAATGATAAATGGGCGCAACCACTTCGGTCAGCCCGCAGTGGCAGGTGTAGGTGTAGGTACGCCCGGTGCTGCGCACGGCTTTAAAGGCCTCCCGGTCACAGGAAAGACATTTTTGGCGAGCCGAACGCTTTTTTTGAATCGTGTTGCAGAAAGGAGAAAGCTGACGCGGATAAGCTAAAACCTCGTTAAACTCGGTGTCGTACAAGGAAAGCCGCGCATGTGTGATCTTATAGAAATTCTCGAAAATAAATTCAATATTCCGAATTGAATTCATGGCAGCTCCTTAAAAAAGTAAAAATTATACTATTATGCTAATTATTATACCATTTTCTATAGAAATTGCAAGAGGAAAATATTATTCTTTAAGTAGAGAAAGTGGGGAAGGTGGTCGGATGTACCGAATCGGGATTGATATCGGCGGGACCAACACGGTTGTCGGCATTGTCGACGACAGCAACAATATTTTGTCCTCAATCAGCTTCAGGACCGGTGCACCGCGCAGTGCACAGTCTCTGTGCGACGAGATTGATAAAACTGCCCGAAAAGCGGCGGCAGCGGCCGGTATCCGATATGAGGAAATTGACGCCGTCGGCGCAGCCTGTCCCGGCGCAATTGCGGACGGGATCTGTGTTTTTGCAAACAATTTAGCTTTTGAAAACGAGCCTCTCGCGGCTATTTTGTCCAAGACGATGGGCAAGCCCGCCATTCTTTGTAATGACGCTAATGCAGCAGCTTTCGGGGAACACACGGCCGGCTGCGGTAAAGGCAGAAGCTCTCTCGTAATGCTGACTATCGGGACCGGGATCGGCGGCGGCATTGTTTTGGACAACCGGCTGTATACCGGCTGCGGTGGGCTGGGCGGCGAAATGGGGCACTTTATTGTGGCGGTTGACGGGAAACCTTGTTCCTGCGGATCCCGCGGCTGTATTGAGACCTATTGCTCGGCCACGGCGCTGATTGAGAGCACTCGCGTGGCGATGCGGCAGTCGCCGGACAGTTTGCTGTGGCAGGAAGCTCCGTCGCCAGACAAGGTCAACGGCCGGACGGCTTTTCGTGCCGCCGAAAAAGGAGATGCTGCGGCTCAGGCAGTTTTGGAACGCTTCTTTGACTTTTTGGCGGTGGGAGTTTATAATATTATTGTACTCTTCCAGCCGCAGGTCGTTTGTATCGGCGGCGGCATGTCCCGCGAGGGAGACAGGCTACTGGAGCCGGTGCGTAAAAGAATTTCGGAAAATCGGCTGGGCGCGATCATTGGCAGTAAAACCGAGATTTTGGCTGCGCGTCTATATGGGGATGCAGGCCTTATCGGTGCAGCGGCGTTGGCAGCGCAGCGGTTTTTAAAGTAAATGCAGTTTATAAGGCGGGAGGAGCACACCATGCAGTTTTATGAGGTTAAAACCTATCAGGAAATGTCAAGAAAGGCAGCGAATATTATTTCGGCTCAGATTATCGGCAAGCCCGACACAGTGCTGGGGCTGGCAACCGGGTCGACCCCAATTGGAACATATCGGCAGCTGATTGATTGGTACAAAAAGGGGGATCTTGACTTTTCCGAAGTCACCACGGTCAATCTGGACGAGTATTACGGGCTTTCGGGTGCGCATGCGCAAAGCTATCGGTATTTTATGAATACAAATCTGTTTGACCATATCAATATAAAAAAGGAAAACACCTTTGTGCCAAACGGCCTTGCCGAGGATGCGGCGGCAGAGGGCGCACGGTATGATGAACGTATTCGGGCGCTGGGCGGTATCGATCTGCAGCTGCTTGGAATCGGGGTGGACGGTCATATCGGCTTTAATGAGCCGGACGAGGTTTTTGTGAAAGGAACGCATTTGGTAACGCTGGATCCGTCGACGATTGCGGCAAATGCGCGGTTCTTTAAAAACGCCGATGAGGTGCCCCGTCAGGCTATGACGATGGGGATGATGTCCATCATGCAGGCCAAAAAGATTTTGATGATTGCGGCCGGCGAAAATAAAGAACAAATCCTGCAGCAGGCCTTTGAGGGGCCGGTAACACCCAAGCTGCCGGCGTCGTTGCTCCAGCTGCATCCGGACGTTACGATAATCTTTACGAAACAAAACAGGTAAAGGGGCTTTTTTATGATCCTTAAAAATGCGCGGCTTCAAGACGGTATTTTTGATATTGCCGTTTCGGGGAAAATCATTGACCGGATCGGTCACTTTGATACTAAGGCAGAGCTGGATGCGGGCGGCCGACGAGTGATTCCGGGTCTTGTGGATGTGCATTTGCACGGCTTTCGCGGGGTAGACAGTGCGGACTGCCGGTTTGCCTGTATCGGGGATGCCCTGGTTGAGGAGGGCACAACATCCTGGCTTGCGACCTTGATGACCGACAGTGTTGCGCATTTGAAACAGATTACGCATAGCGATGCGCCGCACGGCAAGGCAAACCTTCTCGGGTTTCATTTGGAGGGGCCGTACCTGTCCGAAAAGCGCAGCGGGGCGCAGAATAAGGGCTATCTTAAAAATCCGTCAATAGAAGAATATCGCAGCTTTCGGGATGTGAAAATGATTACGGTGGCGCCCGAGCTGCCGGGTGCGGAGGCGTTTATTCGTTCGGTGGATGCACGGGTGTCTATCGGGCATACTGATTGTGATTATGAGACTGCGCTGCGGGCAATCGATTGCGGTGCCGCTTGTCTGACGCACACCTTTAACGCTATGCCGCCGATGCTGCATCGGGCGCCCGGGCCGATTGGCGCCGCGGTGGAAAAAGGTATTTACGCTCAGCTGATTTGTGACGGTCGGCATATTGCGCCGTCGGTCGTGCTGGCAGCTTATCGAATGTTTGGCAGTAACCGATTGACGTTGATCAGCGATATGATTCGACCGGCCGGCATGCCGGACGGGGTATACGATTCCGGCGGGTATGATGTCGTGATGAAAAATGGCGTTGCCACGTTGACCGACGGGGAAACCCTGGCCGGCGGGTCTGCTTCGCTGCTGCACGCCGTGCAGTTTGCCTGCTCGATTGGAATCGATTTTTATGAGGCGGTTAAAATGGCCTCTGAAACGCCGAGCCGGTTGTTGGGGCTGAAAAAAGGCCGAATCGAGGCCGGGTACGACGCCGATTTGGTGCTCCTTGAGGAGGATGGATCGGTGGCGGCGACAATCATAGGCGGTGAGGTTGTTTACCGCGCGAAATAAAAAACTCAGTGGCCGCTCTGCATATGCAGAGCGGCCGTTATTTTTTTGTAAGTACACAATATGTTGTGTTTTGTCTATTGACAAGCGCTACAAAATGGTATAAGATTAAATTAGGGGCAAAGGCCCGCATGTCAGACAGAGGAGGAGCTTATGCACATTTCCGGACTTCAGAAATTAACAGCACTGGACTTTCCGGACAAGCTTGCTTGCACGGTTTTTACGCCGGGCTGCAACTTGCGCTGTCCGTTTTGCCACAACGGGTCGCTGGTTCTGCGCGGGCGGGAACAGACATATCCGCTTGAGGATTTTTTTGCTTTTCTTAAAAAACGTCGGGGAATCTTGGACGGTGTATGCATTACCGGCGGCGAGCCGCTGCTGCAGCCGGATCTTGCGGATTTTATCCGGCAGATTCGAGCGCTGGGCTTTCTCGTTAAGCTGGACACCAACGGATTTTTCCCCGAACGCCTTCAGCCGCTTTTGGAGCAGGGTCTGGTGGACTATGTGGCAATGGATTTGAAAAATTCGCCGCGCAGATACCCCGAAACCTGCGGTTTTCCGCAGGAGGATCCGGAGAAATTTCTGGCGCCGGTGAAAAAAAGCATTGCGCTGCTGATGGGCGGTAAAACGCCGCACGAATTTCGGACAACAGTGGTCCGCCAGCTGCACACGCCGGAGGATATCCGAGAGGCCGGCCTGCTTATTTCGGGCGCAAAAAAGTGGTTTTTACAGTGTTTTAAAGATTCCGGGGACATTCTTTCTCCCGGCCTTTCGGCGCCCGATAGGGCGGATTTAGAGGCTATGCAGGCGGTTGCGGCGGGCTTTTGCGAGCGCTGTGAGTTACGTGGGGTTTAGCTTATATAGTTATAACAATTTGTATAAAGCACAATATATTGTGTTTTTGGGGTTGACAAAGCTAAAAGACTGTGCTAAGATAAATACAAAGCCAAAAAAGACGGAGGGAGACCTGTATGTATAACGTATTGAAAAGAGACGGAAAGATTGTCGACTTTGATATCAATCGAATCCGTGAAGCGATTAAAATGGCCTTTGAGGCGTGCGAGGTAAATTATAACGACAGCGTTTTGGATTTTCTTGCGCTGCGCGTTACGGCGCAGTTTGAGCCGAAGATTCGCGACTCCCATATTGCGGTGGAGGATATTCAGGACTGCGTGGAAGAGGTGCTTGGACAGGCCGGTTACGGCGAGGTAGCTAAGGCTTATATCCTGTACCGTCGTCAGCGGGAAAAGCTGCGCAATGTCAAAACCACGATTTTGGACTACAAAGAGGTTGTGGACAATTATGTGAAGGTGAACGACTGGCGGGTCAAGGAAAATTCTACCGTGACCTATTCGGTTGGCGGCTTGATTCTGTCCAATTCCGGTGCGATTACGGCGAATTACTGGCTTTCCGAGGTCTATGACGACGAGATTGCCAACGCCCACCGGCATGCCGACCTGCACCTGCACGACCTTTCTATGCTGACCGGTTACTGTGCCGGCTGGTCCTTAAAGCAGCTGATTCAGGAGGGTCTCGGCGGAGTTCCCGGCAAAATCACCTCGGCGCCGGCCAGCCATTTGGCGACGCTGTGCAATCAAATGGTAAACTTCCTCGGTATCATGCAAAACGAATGGGCGGGTGCGCAGGCGTTTTCCTCCTTTGATACCTATCTGGCGCCTTTCGTCAGGGCGGACAACCTGACCTATGATCAGGTGAAAAAGAGTATCGAGTCCTTTATTTACGGTGTAAACACGCCCAGCCGTTGGGGCACGCAAGCTCCTTTCTCCAACATCACGCTGGACTGGACGGTTCCGGCGGACTTGGCCGAGCTTAACTGCATTGTCGGCGGCAAGGAGATGGACTTTAAATATAAGGACTGCAAAAAGGAAATGGACATGGTCAATCGCGCCTTTATCGAGACCATGATTGAGGGAGACGCAAACGGCCGCGGCTTCCAGTATCCGATTCCGACCTATTCGATCACCCGCGATTTTGACTGGTCGGAGACCGAGAACAATCAGCTGCTCTTTGAGATGACGGCCAAGTACGGCACGCCGTATTTTTCCAATTATATTAACAGCGATATGCAGCCGAGCGACGTTCGATCGATGTGCTGCCGTCTGCGGCTGGATTTGCGGGAGCTGCGTAAAAAATCGGGCGGCTTCTTCGGCAGCGGAGAGTCGACCGGCTCCATCGGAGTGGTGACAATCAATATGCCGCGGATCGCTTATCTTTCTGCGGATAATGAGGACTTTTACCGTCGTTTGGATCATATGATGGATATTGCGGCACGCTCGCTGAAAATTAAGCGGACGGTTATCACTCGGCTGTTGGAGGAAGGGCTGTACCCGTACACCAAGCGGTATCTCGGCACCTTTGACAATCATTTTTCGACCATTGGCTTGGTCGGCATGAACGAAGCCGGGCTGAACGCCAAGTGGCTGCGTGCCGACATGACCGACAAAAGGGTTCAGGAGTGGACGCAGCAGGTGCTCAACCATATGCGCGAGCGTTTGTCGGATTACCAAGAGAAATACGGCGACCTTTACAACCTGGAGGCGACGCCGGCGGAATCGACCTCTTATCGGCTGGCTAAGCATGATAAGCGTCGCTATCCGGATATTATTACGGCAAATGAAAACGGAACGCCGTATTATACCAATTCGTCGCACCTGCCGGTCAGCTTTACCGCCGATATTTTCGAGGCGCTGGACATTCAGGATAAGCTTCAGACGTTGTATACCTCCGGAACAGTATTCCACGCGTTCTTGGGCGAAAAAATGCCCAGCTGGAAATCGGCAGCGGAACTGGTGCGTAAAATTGCCGAAAATTATGAGCTGCCGTATTACACCATTTCGCCGACCTATTCGGTTTGCAAAAATCACGGGTATTTGACCGGCGAGCAGTTTACCTGCCCGGAATGTCATGAAAAAACCGAGGTTTATTCCCGGATTACCGGCTATTATCGCCCGGTGCAGAACTGGAACGATGGTAAAACGCAGGAGTATCAGGACCGCAAGGTTTACGATATTGCCAATTCGCATCTGACCCATTCGCATGTTGCGCAAAACCCTTCGGCCGAGCCGGCTGACGCCGCCTGTGATACGGTGGACGAGACGATTTTGTTTGCAACCAAGACCTGTCCGAATTGTAAGGTCGCGGCCGGTCTGCTGGATCGGGCCGGTATTGCCTATCGCAAGGTTTATGCGGAGGATGAGCCGGATACGGCGACCCGGTTGGGTGTTCGTCAGGCGCCGACCCTGATTATGGGCGGACAAAAATTGACCGGCGTTTCGGATATCAAAAAACATTTAATGACCTTAAATTAAGGAGCCGATTATGTACGATATTGCCATTATCGGCGCGGGAGCCGCGGGATTAACCGCGGCTCTCTACGCCCTGAGAGCTGATAAAAAAGTCCTGCTGGTTGAAAAGGGCGCGTTCGGCGGACAAATCACCTTTTCGCCGCTGGTGGAAAACTTCCCGACGCAAAAGCCGCAAAGCGGTAACGAGCTGGCGGATCGATTGACCGACCAGGTGCTTTCTATGGGCGCCGATGTGGAGGTCGACAACATCCTGCGGCTGGAGGCGGCAGGAGCAGAAAAAAAACTGATTGGGGAAAACGGCAGTTATTCGGCGCGCGCCGTTATCCTGGCCACCGGCGCCCGGCATCGTATGCTGGGTCTGCCGCGGGAACAGGAGTTTGTCGGCGCGGGAATTTCTTTTTGTGCCGTTTGTGACGGGGCATTTTATCGCGGAAAACGAGTCGGCGTTGTCGGCGGCGGAAATTCGGCGCTGCAGGAGGCGCTGCTGTTATCCGATCTTTGCAGCCGGGTAACCGTGATTCAAAATCTTCCCGAGCTTACCGGAGAGCAGCGGCTTATACAGCAGCTGCGGCAACGGTCCAATGTAGAAATTATCTGCGGGGTGACGGTGCAGGCGCTGGCAGGGGATAGCTTGCTGACCGGTGTGACGCTGCACCGGGCCGAAACCGATACGCTGCAAGAGCTTGAGCTGGACGGGTTGTTTATTGCCATCGGGCTGATCCCGCAAAACGAGCCGTTTGCCGATACCATTGCGCTGGACCAATTCGGGTACGCTGATTGCGACGAATCCTGCACGACCGGGACGCCGGGCGTGTTTGTGGCGGGTGACTGTCGTCGAAAGACGATTCGTCAGCTGACAACGGCCTGTGCCGACGGCTCGGTGGCCGCGTTGGCCGCCTGCCGATATTTAGATTAACCGCTGCATCGGAGGGATAGACCGGCGACGGGCGGCGGCTCTGCTTAGCTTGTGTCGGGAGTAATCGGAATTTAGGTTGAGGGCGCTCGGGGCTTTAACGGCCGGCTTTTTCCGGGGAATTTGAGCCGGCTGCTTTCGTTTCCTGCCCTGACGTATCGGTGCCGGGTGGCGCCTTGGTGGTTCTTTGCCGGGGACGATGCTGCTCCTTTGAAATTTCAGGTGTCGATTTTCGGTTTTTTAACCGGCCCAATATTCCTTGTGAAAATCTTCTTTGTTTTTGTAAAAAGCAAAAAATTGCAAAAAGCAGTAGATTTTTTGGGAATGCTGTGCTATACTGATAACAGCGTGTGCTGCGGGTCAAGGGCTTTAGCGTCGAGGCGGTTTGTGAAAAAAGGCGGCCGAAAAGTGTATGCTGGCGCTTTTTGCCTATCTTTTCTCGGATCGGCGGCATAGGTGAAAAATTCGGCAAAAGGGAGTAGCCGGGGGCTGAGGACACACCGCGTGTGTCGCAAGCTCCGTCGGAAGCGTCATCACGGCGGGAAACCGCCCGCATACGGCTTAATCGGCAAGACTTTTATCGGGTGTGTTTTTGTCGCACTCGGTAAAAGTCTGTTTTTTTGCCCAAAAACGGAGGAACATATGGCGGATTTATTTTCAAACGTTTTAAACCTGACATGGCAGCAGGCAGTCATGTGCTGTATCGGCGGCGTGCTGATCTATCTTGCTATTAAAAAGGACATGGAGCCGACATTGCTTTTGCCGATGGGCTTTGGTGCCATTCTTGCAAACCTGCCCCTTTCCGGGGCAGTCACACAGGGAGAGGAGGTCGGCGTTCTTGACGTTCTTTTTAATGCCGGCATTGCCAACGAGCTTTTTCCGCTGCTGCTTTTTGTCGGTATCGGCGCCATGATCGATTTTGGACCGCTGCTTTCCAATCCGAAGTTGATGGTTTTCGGCGCGGCGGCGCAGTTCGGCATTTTCTTTACCTTGAGCTTGGCGTCCCTGCTGGGATTTTCCGTCAAGGATTCGGCGTCTATTGCGATTATCGGAGCAGCTGACGGGCCGACCTCTATTTTTGTTGCACAGTACTTTAATTCCAAATATGTCGGAGCAATCATGGTTGCCGCGTATTCTTATATGGCGCTGGTCCCGATAATTCAGCCGCCGGTGGTCCGACTGCTGACCACTCGGCAGGAACGGCTGATCCGGATGCCGTATGCGCCGAAAAAGGTCAGCCGCTTGACAAAGATTCTGTTCCCGATTATTATCACCGTCATTACCGGGATTGTTTCCCCCAAAAGCGTCGCCCTTATCGGATTTTTGATGTTCGGCAACCTGATTCGCGAGTGTATGGTGCTGGAATCGCTTTCTGAAACGGCGCAAAAGGTGCTTTCCAATTTAGTGACGCTGTTTCTCGGTCTGACGATTGCCACCAAAATGCAGGCCAAGGATTTTTTAACGCCGGACACCTTGATGATTATCGGCCTCGGCCTGATTGCTTTTATTTTTGACACAGCCGGCGGCGTTC
>CAKSSH010000032.1 GCA_934488695.1 uncultured Oscillospiraceae bacterium | reverse complement strand
GCCGCTTCGGCAGGCACCGGCGAATATTTAGAGGACGCCGCATACCGTGACATCACGATGACTGAAGAGATCCCGGCACAAGCAGATTTCGGTGTTGCCATTCACGGAGACAGCATGATGCCGCGTATTCAGGATGGGGATGTGGTTTGGGTCCAGCAGCAGGAGGTTTTGGATGAAAATCAAATCGGCGTGTTTATTTTAAACGGCGATGCCTTGTGCAAAAAGCTTGTCCGAAACGGCAGACGGATCGTGTTGCGTTCCTTAAATCCCGCTTACCGTGATATTCCGCTGGGTGAAGACGATTCGTTTAAGGTTATCGGTCGTGTTATTGATGTCACACCGTTCCCCTCCGTATAAGCTTCAATCGTCTTTTGGCGTGCCCCAAAAGCACAGTTGCAAAGGGGAGACTGCGTCATCAATATGGCTTGTAGCCAACAAACAGCCGGATAACAAAGCAATTTAACCCGCGGGGGGAGCCTTCAGTAAGAAGGCTCCCCCGCGTTCTTTTTTGTATTTTTTCGCACGCATTTCACAAATTGTTTATTCCACGCAGCTTTCGCGATTTTTTATTCCGCAATCTTTTCGCGATTTTTCCGCACGAATCTTGCAAATTTGCTTGTTCTGCGCGCAAGGACGTCCCTTGTACACGCTTTTTCCGTTTCGACTTATAAAGCAATCCTAATTGTTCCTTTGATTCAGCGCACATCAGTTCAGTTAGCGATATTAAACGGCAGTTCTTTTCATAAGGCCTTGCGGCAACGCTATGCAAGGCTACAAAAAACAACCGGATTATTCGTTTAACAAAAGCACCCGTCTTTCGGTTCGTTTCCCCAAAAAAATCCCCGTATCAAAGCGGAGCTTGATACGGGAAATAAATCCGGTCAAAAAATGTTTTCTCCGCAGCTTTTCCGTTGTGGCAAGGCTGCAGCTGTTGCAAACGTGCCGAGATTTTGGTGCAGCTTTAAAAGAGATGGCAGCCGCTTTTATCCGGCCGTCAAACACTCAAGCTCTCCTGCTGCGAAAATTGCATCGATCGCAGTGCATTTTTTGATGCCGAGCACCAACCGCAGCAATTACAGCGTTCCGGGGGCTGCTTATCGAGCGGTTAAAAAATCTGCCGCGTCGCGCAGAACCTGCCTGTCGTTTTCAAATGACAAAATCCGCAGAGCGCACTCCAGCTCCGCCCAGCAATAATCGCTGACCTCTTCTTTTTGCAGCGATACGGTTGCCTGCCGCACCTCGGACAAAAAATAAACCACGTCTTTTTCGGTGTTTAAACGAGGACAATAATGAATCACCCGTCGAAAATTCGGAATCGGCGAAACGGTCAGTCCAACCTCCTCCTGTACCTCGCGAACGGCTGTTTCCAATTCGCTTTCTTCCTTTTCAACATGGCCTTTCGGAAAAGACCAGCTTCCGTTACGCGCCTGCCGAATCAGTAGAAAACGCGGATTTTGAGCCATTCGATAAATAACGGCTCCACAGGATTTTTCATAGTTCATGGATATTTGCTCTCCCTTGGAAATGGATTTAAAGCTCTTCGGGTCGTATTTGATTCTCGGAGGCCAAACGAATAACCGCCTGCACGCCGTCTTGAATTTCTTTTTCTGAAAAATCACACTGTGTCAGACGCTGTGCCGAATAACCGGACAGCTCCTTATAAAAATCCAAGGCCACATAAAAGTAGTCCGGCTGAGGATTTTCCTCCAGAGCCTCAAACAAGCGATTTTCAGCCTCATTGATTTCCCCGGCAGCGCACATACGTTTGAGCATCAGCCCAAGCAAGCCGGCCTGTCCCAATTTTTCATCGTGGTTGACAGTCGACACCTCTTCATATTGTGAGGATTTATTCGTTATGCGCTGCAGCAGCTGCCCGAAATCCTCAATCATGTCCATAATATAATCGTTTCGCATGACTTACCCCTTGGCCACCGACGACCCAATATAGTCAATTACTTTATCAATCAAAATCAGCCCTCGGATACGGTCTTCACCGTAATGCTCTATCATTGTGGTTTGAGAAGCATACCCGTATTTCTCCTGATACCGGCCAAGCCCCTCACGATATTCTTCCTCCGAAAGCACAATTTCCTCACGGTCGGCAATGGCCAAAAACACCATTTCCTGCGCAACCTGCTCCTCGGAAGCTTGTTGAATCTGCTCATCTAATTGTTTGCGCGTCATTCCACTGTAGCTCAGCATACTCTCCAGCGTCATGCTTTGATTGGCGGCATAATCGGTATATGCCTGCAGGGACTGCTGCCGATACAATGACATCTCTTTTTTGGGATATTTTTGAATGGTGCAGCACTCCACCACCGCTTGAATCAGATGGGTCCGATTCAAGTCATCGGCAAGCGCCTCCTTTTCCCGCTGCAATTGTTGCCGAACGGTTTGACGATAAGCCTCCGCGCTCTCTCCGCCGGAAAGATCGGCGGCCACTTCATCAGTAAGCTCGGGGTAAACCGAAGTTAAAATCTTTTGAATTGTCACCTCAAAGCGAACGGCCTTGCCGGCATATGTCTTCGGGCGGTAGCTTGCGGGAAACTGCAGGTTCAGGGTTGCTTTTTCGCCCTGTTTTTTTCCGATAAGCCCGGTCTCAAAGCCTGCAATAAATTCTCCGGACCCTATTTTAAGACTATAACCCTGCGCAGTTCCGTCTTCAAATTTCTTTCCGTCTATGTACCCGGTAAAATCAATAACGGCCGTGTCACCGGAACAAATAGGCCCGCCGCTTTCCTGCTGCCGAACCAGCCCCTGCTCCTGCATTGTCTGCCGAATTTTCTCCGTAATCTCCTGCTCTTCAACCGTCGTGACGGCAGGCGAATAATGCACCGTCTTATAATCTCCGAGCGTAACATAATTCGTTAAATCGTAATTATAAAAACTCCCGTGACTGCCCTTTTGGCCGCACCCGGTCAAAAGAGCCCCCGCAAGCAGCAAGCTGCAAAGCAGACTTCCTCTTCGTTTCATCGTTTCTTTTCCCTCCGGTTTTTTCACTCTTGAAAGTATTATATCATTTTCCGCTTTCTTTTTCAACCGCCTGTCCTCTTTTTTTCGTCTCCCTCCCTATATTTCCGCCAGCCACACCCTACTGCATTTTGACAGGTTATTGGAAAGCATTGTGAAAAGATTGTGTTCATTTTGCACAAACAAGACTGTTTTTAAAAAAGCCAAATCGACAATAAGGAGAAAAATCAGTTTTTTTAAAAGAAAATGTTGACCTACCGAACGGTTTATGCCATAATAGTAGCATTGAAATCTTTAAGGCTTTTTAAGCTTATCCGAAACGGAGGTCTTTAGATGTTTGTCAAAGAAGTCGAAGTAAAAAACCAGGTAGGCCTGCACGCGCGTCCGGCCACCTTTTTCATTCAGAAAGCCAACGAATACAAATCCTCAATTTGGGTTGAAAAAGAGGATCGACGCGTGAATGCGAAAAGTCTGCTTGGCATTCTTTCGCTTGGCATCATCGGCGGTACTGTTATTAAAATCATTGCAGACGGAGACGATGAGACCGCTGCCGTTGAAGGACTGATTGCATTGGTGGATTCCGGCTTTTCGGAATAAGCTATCAGTGGCCTGCTTTTGCTTTCGGCAAAGGCAGGCTTTTTTATTTTGAAGAAAGGCAGGTGAATGTCATGCAGGAAAACCCCGAGAAAATCCGCACACTGCTGCAAAAGGCGCTTGCGCTGCCCTTGCTGCCCGGCGTTTATATCATGAAGGACCAAAACGACGAAATAATCTATATCGGCAAGGCCAAAAAACTGAAAAATCGTGTTTCCTCTTATTTTCGTTCCATCCACCGACACCTGCCTAAGGTTTATCAAATGGTCATCCGAGTAGCGGATTTTGAGCACATCCTGTGTGACAGTGAGTTTGAGGCGCTGGTGCTGGAATGCAACTTGATCAAGCAATACACGCCGAAGTACAATATCCTGCTCAAGGATGACAAGGGCTACCATTATTTAAGGCTGTCGCCCGGCCCTTATCCGCGCATTACTGCCGTTAAAGCCGCCGAAATGCAAAGCTGCAAGGACGCATCTCAGTTTATCGGCCCGTATATGAGTGCCTTTGCCGTCACTCAAATGGCCGACGACGTCAATCGAATTTTCAAGCTGCCGACCTGTCGTCGGCGTTTCCCGCAGGATTTCGGGCGGCAGCGCCCCTGCCTGCGGGCCCATATCGGGCAATGTGACGCGCCCTGTACCGGCAAAATTTCCGAAAAGGCCTACAATGCCGTTTTTAACGAGGCAGTTTCATATATTCGCAAGGACGGCGCCGTGGATTTACAGCCGCTTCGGCTTCAAATGCAACGCGCTTCGGACGCAATGGATTTCGAGCTGGCCGCACGGCTGAGAGATCGGATTCGCAGTATTGAAAAAATCCGAGAGGAGCAGAAAATCTTTCTGCCTAAGAAAGAAAGCTGCGATTTTGTCGCACTGTCGGCCGGGGACCGCAAATGCTGCATTTGCGTATTATCCTACCGTGGAGGCCGGTTGTGTGACAGTAGTCAGCACATTTTTGACAGTCAGGGCGATTTTCCGGAGTTGCTCTCCCAATTTCTTTCACAGTTTTACACGGTCGCCGACAATATCCCCCGAGCGGTCTATGTCAATCTATCCTTATCGGATCGTGCGGCGCTGCAGCAGCTGCTTGCACAGCGGCGCGGCCGTTCCGTATCGCTCAATCAGCCCCAAAAAGGAGAGCATTACCGGCTGCTGATGATGGCACAGAACAACGCCGCCGAAGGGCTTGCCGCGTTGCTGCAGCGAGACGCGCGGGAAATTGCCGCTCTCGACGAGCTGACTCGGCTGCTTGCCCTATCGGGTCCGCCTAAATATATTGAGAGTTATGATATTTCCAATCTCGGCGATAAATATATGGTTGCCGGTATGGTCGTTTTTGAAAACGGGCGCCCACTTAAAAAAGCATACCGAAAATTTACTATAAAAGACCAATGGGGTCAAGACGACTACAGTGCCATGCGTCGAGCCCTGCGCCGCCGGTTTGAGGAATACAAAAAAGCCGAGGATCACAGCGAGGGCTTCGGCCGGCTGCCGGACTTGATTTTGCTGGACGGCGGACGCGGACACGTTTCGGCAGTCCGACAAGTGCTGCTGGAAATGGGAATTTCGGTGCCGTTATTCGGCATGGTGAAAGACGGACATCACCGCACCCGAGCCATCACCGGCGACCGCGAAATTCTCATTGCCTCCAGCCGAAGCGCCTTTACGCTTGTCAGCCGAATTCAGGACGAGGTGCACCGTTATACCATCTCGTTTCAGCAAAAACGTCACCGACAGGCATCCTTTACGCTTCAGCTGACCCAAATCGACGGCATTGGCCCTAAACGAGCCGCCGCTTTGCTCACTCATTTTCGCACGCTGAAGGCGTTGCGCCAAGCGACGCCGCAAGAGCTTGCCGAAACACCCGGCATTTCCCCGACTATGGCACAAAATATCTATGACTTCTTGAAAAGCAATTAAAAGAGGGCGTAAAAAACACAAGTTTTTTACGCCCTCTTTTACAGTGAAATTTCCCTGCCCAAGCAGAATGAATACAAAATGCAGGCCTTAACCGGCTTTTCAAGAATCCGCTCAATGGCCTCTTTATAAAGCTCCAGCTGCTTTTGATAGCGCGCCGTAAGCTCTTCGGGCGTTTTGACGGTGTCGGTTTTATAATCGACAAGCACACAGCCGTCCTGTTCCATCAATATGCAGTCGGCAACACCCTGCAAAATCACGGTATCACCGGCCGCCGCACTGCCGCCGAACTGAGTGCTGTCCATGCCGATTGTAAATTTATATTCCCGTAAAACCTCTTTGGCGGAGAGAATCCGCGCACATAGTGAAGAGGATAGAAATTTTTCCAGCCGCTCCCGTTCGATCACATCAGCCTGCCGCTCCGTCAAAAAGCCCGCGGCGCACAGCCGTGCAAGCTCAGACGCACAATCCCGCTTTGCGGCAGCAAAATCGGCGTACTGTAAAAAACTGTGCATAGCCTGCCCTCGCTGAGCGCCATCCATCTGCTGTTCCATCATAAAATCCGGAACGCGCTCAAAATCAAAGGCGCTCTCCTGCTCTCCCTCGACAAGCTCGCTGACCGAGAATTTGCTGTCAATTTTCGCCTGCTCTTCAAAAGGATAGCGATACGCCGCCCGGCGGCACAGCTCGGCAAAAAGCTGTGCATCAGCCGGCGCCGGCTCTTCGGTTTGCACGGCTGTATCCGCTTCAATAGAAACGACCGGTCGGGCCGAAAATCGGCAACTATCGGCAGGGGGCGCCGACACCGCATTATAGGCACTGATAACCGGCTCCAGCGCCGGTGCGCCGGAAACCCCTTGCAAAATCCATTGCGCAAAGCTGTCTGCCCGGGCAGCCGCCTCCTCCCCGCCGGCAACCGATACGGCCGCTTGATCCAAAAACTTTTTCATGTTTGCACGCACAATCGGAATAATCAATTGATCCTGCGCACGGGTCATGGCAACGTACAGCACCCGCATTTCCTCGGCAGTCTGTTCCTCTCTTTTTTGCTCACGCAGCGCCATGTATGTCATGGGTGCCCAAGAAACAGCCCGTCCTGTGTCCTTTGCAAGACAAGCAAAGCCCAAATCCCGGCTCAACAGGGTGTTTTCGTTTAAACCCTTCCGATTAAAGCCTTTGACGGTGTTGCTCAAAATACAAATGGGAAATTCTAACCCCTTCGACTTATGAATCGTCAACAGCCGGACTGCGTTGCGGCTCTCCGGCAAAACGGAAGCGCCGCGCAATGCTTTTCCGTTTTCCTGTCCTTGCGTTAAAAACCGCAGAAACGCGCCTAACCCCCGATATCCGTTCTGCTCAAATTTCCGGGCATAGACCCGAAACAAGTCCAGATTCTCAAGCCGCGCGCTGCCGCCCGGCAGAGCGCCGACATAGGCGTACAATCCGAAATGCTCATACAAGGTCGAAAGCAGATCGTCCACGCTCTGACTGGCAGCAAGGCTTTGTAAAAAGCGCAACGTTTTTAAAAATGCCGCCACCTTGGGCTCGGCACAGGACGCCGATTTTACGGCGTCAAGCAGCGGCTTTCGACGGCCTTCCCCGGCACGAAGCAGCGCCAGCTCGGACGGTGTGAACAAAAACACCGGGGACATCATAGCAGCGCATAAAGCAATATCATCATACGGATTATGTATACTCTTCAGCAAGGACAAAACAAGCAGCAGTTCACGACTTTCCAGAAAATCCGCATCACCGCCGTCTGTTTCCGACGGAATCCCCGCCTCGCGCAGCGCCTCCCGGAAAGCCGCAAAACGTCCGCTGTCCGAGCGCAGCAAAATGCAAAAGTCGCCGTATCGGCAAGGACGCAGCCCCTCCCGGTCGGTGACCGGAAAACCGTCGGCTACATACTTTTTAATAATTTGCGCCGTCAAACGAACCTCGTCCTCCAGCCAATCCTTTTCGCGCGTTCCGGCCTCGCATTCGTAAAAAAGCAAAGACGTTAAAGCACCGGGATGGGGCGGAAACACACGCTGTGCCTTCAAGGCCTCTCGCTCGGTGTAGCTGCCGCCGCTCCGCGGCGTCATGATCTTCCGAAAAACAGTGTTCACAAATTCCGTTACGCCACTGCGACTGCGAAAATTGCTGTCAAAGAATATTTTGGCAGGAAAATGCTTCCCGTCAAAATCCAAAAAGGTCTTTTTTTTGCGATTAAAAATCTCGGCGTCAGCCTGCCGAAAGCCGTAAATGCTTTGCTTATCGTCACCAACCATGAAGATCCGACCGTCCCGAGGCGCAATCGCCTCAAAAATCATCTCTTGTGCCGCATTCACGTCCTGATACTCATCAATATAAATCTCATCAAACCGGCGGGAAAGCTCTTCGGAAAGCGCCGTCCGCTCCACCTTGCCATCCGGCCTCTGCTGCCAAAGCAAGGACAACATGAATTGCTCTGCGTCCGAAAAGTCAACCAGATTTTTTTCGCGCTTGAGCGCCGCATAGCTTTCCGAAAACTCCCGGGTCAACGCAAACAGACAGGCCGCGGACGGATACAAAATCTGCTGATCCCGACGAAAGCTCTCCTCATCACAATAGCTCAGCATTGCCGTAAGACTTTTCACCGCTGCTCTTGCCGATTCTCGACTCTGTCGGAGCACGTCACGCGCCGTCGGTTCCATTTTGCGCGGCAAGCTGCGGTTGCTGAAAGCGATACCGGCAACCAGCTCGGCGGCCCGCGGCAGATTCGGGCGCAGCAGCGCCTGACGCAAATTTTCAAGAGCCTGCAGATCCTGCCGGATAAAGTCCAGGATCTCCTCCGAAAAAACCTCCAATCCATGCCGACAAAGAGCCTCGGCATAATCCACAACGCACAAGGCTCGCTGTGCAAGCGATCCTGCCCACTTTTTATAGCTCTGGGTACTATCCGAAAAATCGCAGAGCCAACGGCTGAGCACCTGATCCGGAAAGGGCATGGCAACCACCGTATCGTACAGCTTCAAAATCACTTCGGAAAGCTTTCGGTCATCGCGCGGCCCGCAAATCAGTTCAATCAGCGCATAAAAATCCGGCTGCTGAGACCGATAGGCATTTTCCAAGACTTTTTCCAGCGCAGTTCGCGCCAAAATACGTGCCTGTGCCTCATCCGCGACCTGAAAATCGCAGAACAAGCCCAGCTTGGAAAAATTTTCCCGAATAATTTTCAGGCAAAAACTATGAATGGTGCTGATTTGCGCTCGACCCAGCTCTTCGCTTTGCAAAATTAACTGCGGATTTTCAGGGTCTTCCAACAGACGCCGCATTACCGAGCTTTCGATTCGGGTGCGCATTTCCTCGGCGGCAGCGTTGGAAAAAGTGGTCATTAAAAGGCGGTCGGGGGATAACGGGGACTGCGTATCGCACAGGCGGCAGGTCACCCGCTGCACAATAGCCGCCGTTTTCCCGGAACCGGCGGCAGCCGCCACCAAAATCGGCCCACCGGAAGCCTTCAGAAAATTCTCTTGTGCCGCCGTCCATTTATGCTCACTCATCCTGTGTTTCCCCCTTCTTCTTTTTCTGCATGCAAGGATGCGGGTCGCCCTCTTCAAAACCGCAAATGATATGATAAGGGCAGAAAGCACAGGCGCGGTTTTCCCGGCCGGCATAAAGCGGATTGACCTCCAGATGCCCGAAGCGCAGCTCGTCCGCCATTTTAAGCAGCAAACGTTCGGTCTGATTTTTCAGAGCTTCAAATTCGGACAAACTTTCATAAGCAGCACTGCAAAAACGACGGTCGCTGTCCCCGTCACGAATGGCCGCGTCCTCCAAAAGAAGGCCTTTCATCCGGAATTTCTTTTCCTGTTCCAGCGCCGTTTCTTCGGCACTGGCAGCCGCCGGCACGTCCGGACGCTTGGCCGGCATATACAGCACGCCGGAAGGGGTCAGGCTGCCGCTATAATGACTGCCGCCGTTTTCCCAAATGGAAAACAGATACAAAAACATCTGTAAGTTCAGACCCCAGCTCAGCTCGCCGCGATTAAAATCCTTGCCGCCGCTCTTATAATCGATTACTCGGACATAGGTCTTACCATCTGCCTGCAGCGTATCCACCCGGTCTACATTCCCGTAAACGCTGACCGCCGTTCCCTGCTCGCTGACCATTCGGTACGGCTCAATAGCGCCGCCGTGCCGAATGGGAAGCTCAAAGTCCTGCGGGGTAAACCCGCTGGTTTCCAGCTCCCGAATGATATAGCGCAGCACCGGCACCAGGGTGCTTTTAAGCCGCATAATACTATACCGGATTCGAGGATTTTGCATTGCCGCCGTGCCGATATTCCGGCTCAGGAAATCGTACAGCTGCTGCTCTACCTCTCGCTCCATCCGCTGCTCGTCAAACGCCGCAATTTCCCGGCGTGAATAGTGTGAAAGCATTTGCTCCAAAACCGCGTGAATCGCACTGCCGGTGTCCAGTGCACCAATCTCGGCTGCTCGCTGCTCCACAAGACCCAGTCCGTAACGGCAAAAATGGGAAAAACGACATAGGTGATACCGTTCAATCTGAGTCGGCGAAATGGCCAGCTCTCGACCGTAAAGCCGCTGTGCTGCTGCCGGTGTCAGCTCCTGCTGCCTTAAGCGCAACCCGTCCTCAATACGGGCAAGACGCTGCCTGAAAATCGCCGGCGCTTTTTCGGTAAAATACTGCCGCAGCGTCGCAGACAGGCTGTCCGCCCCGTGGAAATGTTCACATAATAACTGAAAGTCTGCGGCATCGGTACCGAAAAACACGCTTGGCTCCAGCGTGTCGATACGTCGGCAGAGCTGACCGGTTGCCTGCTCCAGCTGCCGCACAATTTTGGACGAAAAAGTCGCCTCACCCGACACGGCAGCCGTGCTGTAGCTGACATAAACGCTGCGTGACGCACAGGTCAGTGCTCGATAAAGATAATAATGCTCGTTTTGGGTCATAAAAGCAATCGGCGCCAAAATATCCAACCCCGACTGACGGACCCGACGCCGTTCGGCGTCGGTAAAAAATCCTTCCTCCGAAAAACGTTTCGGGAAACGACCCTCGCAAACGCCGCACAGGAACACTACCCGGGCTCCATCGGTCCGGATCCTTCCGGCGTCTCCAATCTGCACCTCATCTAAGTGATGCGGAATAGAGCCGACATCCTGCACATTCAGTGCCATCCGAAACAGCTCTAAATACCGCTTCAGGGGCATGGGACTGTTCGGCAACAAAGAGGCCAGCTGCGAGAATACATTCAGCATTGCCGCAAACGCCCGCGCCTGTTCTCCGGCCAGTGCACTGTCCTGCTCCTCCAGCTGCTGTGTCTGACAAGAAAGCTTTTTCAGCGCGCCGCTTTTCTGCATAAAACGGTAAAGCCGGCGCGTGATCTGAACACCGTCAGCACCGGAAAGCTCCCGTTTCAAGGCAAACAGGGGCGTAAGCGCGCGCTGACGAATGTCGTTAAGCTGATTCAAACGGACAAGCGCCGCCTCATCCGGGTCACCGGCCAAGCCGTCCGGATTTTTTTCAAACGGCAACGAAAGCTCCCGTCGGGTCAGGCGCCACAGGTCAATATAGTTTTCAAGCAAGACCGCCTCATCAACATCCACCGGACCGACGCCGCACTTCAAATAACGCACCACACTGCTCGGCTCCAAGTCGCTGATAAGCGCCTCCAGAAGGCTAACAACCAGCACCACGCAGGGGCGGCTGTCGAGTGCGCTACGCGCGTCCTCAAAAAACGGAATACCGTACAACCGGAAGCTATCCTCCAGGTGCATACGATAATCCTCCATATCTCGACCGATAACAACAATATCTCGATAACGCAGCCCCTCGGTCATTGTCAAATGCCGAATCTGCGCCGCTATAAAGCGACATTCTTCTTTCACACTGCCGGCCGAAAAAAGCCGGACCTCGTCCCACTGCCCCTTGTCCCCCGCCTCGGCGCACAAGGCTCGTTCCAGCGTACGCATAGATTCATTTTCATAAAGCTCGCCGGCCGGCAAAACAAGCGGTTCCAACACCTGTGCTCCCGCCTCTTGTGCGCGCAAGGACAGCCGACGCAGCGTATCCTGCGGGGTGCGAAATGCCATGGGACAGTGCCCGCTTTGAAACGGCGCACAGCAAAGCAGCACCGTTACCGAACGGCTGTTTTCCAGCATTTTCCCAATCATGGCATACTGTGTACTATTAAATGAAGCAAAATCCGAAATAATAACATCAAAATCGGCAAAAAAGCGTCCGTCTCCAACACGCTCCAACGCCGCCGACAGCGCATCTGCCGGATCCAGATGTCCCCGACCCAGCGCCGCATCGTAAACACCGTACAGCGTGGCAAGGTCCTGCAATTTATCCCGCAGCAGTGCATCCCCCTCCGACGCCTGCTCGATTTTTTCAGAAAAGACCTCCGGAGAAACGCCGGCATTTTTCAGCTCGTCAATCAACGCCGAGGTCTGCTGTACAAAAGCGGCGCTGCCGCTCTGCCCGGCATATAGCCGCAGCATCGGCGCAGCCTGTTCGACAGCGCCGGCCGCCAAAATCATTTTACCCGCCGACGAAAGCCGCTCCCCGCAGCGACGCCCGAATCGATCCTCAATCAGCCGGCAAAGCCGCGTAAAACTGGCGACCTCCACCTGTGCAAAATCCCGATCGCCAAGCGATAAGACCATCTGCTTTTCGGTTTCAAAGGAAGCTTGCTCCGGCACCAGCAAGAGCACCCTGCGTCCGTCCTGCGACAAAAGTTCCCGGACTTTTTTTTCAATAAATCCGCGCACATCGCTGCCGCTTCTTGCAAAAACCGGCTGAAGCATGCTCTCGCCTCCTTTTTCTTTTTATTATACCTTGTTTCCCCGCGGTTGTCAAAGACCGTTTTCTCAAAGATCAAGCGTCAATGTCAAAATAACCGCCGACAAAAATCAGAAGTGCCGCGCCACACAACAAAGGCCGACAAAGCGCGTAAGCAATGCGCGGCGAGCAGGGTGCCATGCAACAGGCACGGCAATGCTAAGCAAATCGTTATACGTTGTGCTTTGACGGAGCCTAAAATGCCGTCACCGCTATGCCTACAAGGGGTCAAGTGCACAAAAAGCCCTGCCGAAAGCTAAGCTTTCGGCAGGGCTTTTTCATTTTCACAAATCTTAACCGCCGAGGTCGGCTTTTTTCACCGCGTCGCTTTCCAAAAGCTCTTTACCGGTGCCTTTCAGCGTAATAATTCCGGTTTCCATAACATAAGCCCGGTCCGCCACCGATAGTGCCATCTGCGCATTTTGCTCGACCAGCAGAATGGTCACGCCTGTACCGTGCAGTTTTTGAATAATCTCAAAGATTTGTTCCACCAAAATCGGCGCCAGTCCCATGGACGGCTCATCCAGCATCAGCAGCCGCGGATGGCTCATCAGCGCGCGCCCCATTGCCAGCATTTGCTGTTCACCGCCCGACAAAGTGCCCGCCACCTGATTTTTTCGCTCAAACAGCCGCGGAAACAGCTCATAAATCTCATCCATACCGGTTTTAGCTTTGTTTTTGTCCCGTTCGGTATATGCGCCCATCAGCAAATTTTCGTATACGGTCAATTCTGAAAAAATTCGCCTGCCCTCCGGCACCTGCGTCATTCCCATTTTGACAATTTTATGTGCCGGAAGGTTTGTCACCGTATGTCCGTCGTAAACAACGCTGCCGCTTTGGGCATGGATAAGCCCCATAATGCTTTGCATAGTGGTGGTCTTTCCGGCGCCGTTTGCGCCGATTAAGGTGACCACCTCTCCCTCGCAAACCTCAAAGGAGATGCCCTTGATCGCCCGAATCACGCCGTAATAGACGTTCAGGTCCCGTACCTCCAAAAGTGCCATCAACAACGCCTCCTTATTGGCCGATATAGGCCCGGACAACCTCGGGGTTGTTCAAGACCTCCTGTGCTGTTCCCTGTGCCAAAACCGTCCCGAAATTGAGCACTGTGATTTCATCGCACAAACCGGCAACAAATTTCATATCGTGCTCAATCAGCAAAACCGTCACTTGAAACTTATCCCGAATAAATCGAATGGTTTCCATCAGTTCAACGGTCTCATTGGGATTCATGCCCGCTGCCGGCTCATCCAGCAGCAGCAGGCGCGGCTCGGTCGCCAATGCGCGCGCAATTTCCAGCTTGCGCTGCTTCCCGTACGGCAAATTACAGGCCAAGTTATTTCGTTCCTCCAGGAGACCGAAAATATCCAAAATCTCCTTGGCGCGCGCGCGCATTTCCTTTTCCACTCGAAAATGACGCGGCAAACGCAGCAGACTTTCCAGCAAGCCGCACCGATACTCGGGCAGATTGGACAGTCCAACCATGACATTGCGCACCACCGTCATATTATTAAACAGGCGAATGTTCTGAAAGGTTCTCGCAATTCCGCGACTGTTAATGACGTGCTGCGGCAGCCCCTTGAGCGAGACACCGCACAGCTTAAAGTCGCCCTCGGTCGGCAAATACACCCCGGTCAGCAGGTTAAAGATGGTGGTTTTCCCGGCGCCGTTCGGGCCGATGAGACCGTAAATCTCATGCTCTCGAATCTTGAGGTTTACGCCCGACGCAGCCTTCAGGCCGCCAAATGAAATTCCGAGATCTGTTGTTTCCAATACATACTCAGCCATCATTTGCCTCCTTTCCCGGGTCTGTCGGGCGTAAACTCGTCCCCGGTGTTCAAATCCACCGACAAAAGCTCATCCATTTCGATCTTGGTCGGAATCCGATCCCAGTTGGCAGCGTCATCCAAAACCACGGCAGGATCCAGCTTTTTGCGGCGATACTTATCCCGAAGCGCTTTCAGATTGTGCGTTTCCCGGAAGCCCTTAAGTGCCGGCGCATTATTATAAATAACAACTAAGATAAGCGCCAATGCGTACACGATCTGCTTGCTGACCGCAAGGTCTCCCGTCAGGACCGTGCTGAGCCACTCGTTGAGCAGCGTAATCAGCGTTGCCGAAATAATGGCACCGTTAATAGAGCCCATACCGCCCAACACGACCATGACCAGAATCTCAATAGAGTAATTATAGCCGAACTTTGGACTTGCGGCAAAATTGTTCTGCGAATAACTGAACATAACGCCGGCGATTCCGGCAAAGAATGCCGATATGATAAAAGCCATCAGCTTGTATTTAGTCACATTGATACCGGTTGCACGCGCCGCAATTTCGTTATCCCGAATTGAGATGATCGCTCTTCCGTGCTTGCTGCGAATAAGATTCTGAATTACGAACAGCGTCAACAAAACAAGCAGCAGGCAGATGATGTAAAATTCATTTCGGTTATACCGCGGCGTTGTCAACCCGAGGTTTCCGCCGAAAAATTCCGATTGCTGAAAAATGACCTTAACAATTTCGCCGAACGCCAAGGTTACAATGGCTAAATAGTCTCCCTTAAGCCGAAGAGCCGGCAGACCGATAAGCAATCCGAAAAACGACGCACAAACACCGCCAACCAGCAACGAAATCAGTAAAGCCGGTAGGCCGTTGCCCATTTGGTCAACTAGATAGACCGAGATTTTTCCGCCCAAAAAAGCGCCGACGCACATAAATCCCGCGTGTCCCAGTGAAAGCTCTCCCAAAAAGCCGACCACCAGAGACAGAGAGACCGCAAGCACCACATTGATGGTGATTTTTTCTAAAATAACAATGGAGGAGGTCTTAAAGTTGCCGGTCTCGGTCATAATCATCAGAACAACCATGAGCAGGGAAATCACGATATAATTGATATAGTGTTTCCACCGGATTTTTTGAAAACCCGTCTTGAAATTACCCATTATACCTTCTCCCTTCTCTTTTTGCCCAAAATTCCGGTCGGGCGCACCAACAGGATGACAATCAAAATTGAAAACTCAACCGCGTCCTTATAAGGCGCGACCGGCGGAATAGCATCGCAAATACTTTCCACAATTCCCAGCACGATACTGCCGATCATTGCCCCCGGAATCGAGCCGATTCCGCCGATGACTGCCGCCGTAAAAGCCTTGATGCCGGGCATGGCGCCGAAGGTGTTTGTAATGAACGGAGACTGAAGCAGATAGAAAAGTCCTGCCAAGGCCGCCAGGGCAGACCCGATGGCGAAGGTAATCATAATAATGAAATTGACGTTGATTCCCATGAGCTGCGCCGCACCCTGATCCTCCGAAACGGCAATCATGGCACGCCCGGTCTTGCTGAATTTGACGAACAGCGTCAAAGCAATCATCACCGCAATTGACACCACTAAGGTAATCAGGGTAGAAACCTTAATGTGCAGGGCGCCAATGCTGACGACGCCGAAATCAGGAACCTGCGCATACTTAGGCGCCGCCCCGAAAACGATTTGAGCAATGCTTTGCAGCATATAGCTCACGCCAATAGCCGTGATCAGCACGGCAAGCGGCGATGCGCCGCGAAGAGGCCTATAAGCGACTCGCTCGACCGTAACACCGAGCAGCGTACAAAAAACAATCGCCGCAAGAATGGAAACGATAAAAAAGGACAAAGAACCTCTCATTGCGCAGAAAACACAAATTGTGTATCCGCCGACCATGATAATATCTCCGTGGGCAAAGTTCAGCATTTTGGCAATACCGTACACCATGGTATACCCTAAAGCAATCATGGCATAGATGACGCCCACATTAAGTCCGCTGATCAGTGTTTCAATAATCTTCATAACAACAATCCTTAAGCTCCTGTTTGCGCGGCGGCAGCCGATACGGCATAGGACCGTACCGGCTTGCTGTCGCTATAAATTCTTCGGGATTTTAAATCAGTCTGCCGCCTTGACGACATACTTGAGGGCGTCTTTGTTAACATACCCTTCCTTGCTCCAGGTGATTTCGTCACCGGTTACGCCGGAAAACTTAAATCCACTGTTAAAGACTTCTTTCAACGCCTCGCAAACATCGGAAGCCGAAGAGGTAACCGTGATCTTGTCTCCCGCCTGTTTTATGGCGCTTGCAATAGCGTAAACGCAGTCATAGGCCGAAGCGCCAAACTGATTAAGAGTCTCAGCGCCGAACTTTTCGGTATACTTCTTGATAAACTCTGCCGAAGCACCGTCGGTTGCCTTGGAGTTAAAGTGCGACAGGAAAGAAACCTCCTGCGGGATGGATTTGATATCAAAGCCCTTCACGCTGGTATCGATACCATCCAAACCGTCGCAGCCGTAATAGATAGCGTCCTTGGGCATATCGTTCTTTGCTTCGCTCATAAACTGAGCTGCCGGCGCGTAATAGATCGGCATAAAGACAAACTTACAGGACTTCAGGGTGCTGATTTGCGACGCAAAAGAGGCAACAACATCGCCCGAGAAGTTGGCCTCAACAATCTTGATGGAGGAATCCAAATTCTCAACAAATTGTTTCCGGATGCCGGTGGAATATGCGTCATCCGACCGGTAAAGCATGCCGATCGTTTGGCCCTTATAATTTTCGCTGACGTATTTCGCAGCAACCGCGCCCTGGTTACCGTCCGCAAAGCACATCTGATAAGCATTGTCATACTCAACCACTTCGTTTGCAGAGGCAGAGGGCGTCAAAAAGAACACATTATCTTCCTTGGACAGCGTCTTGAATTCCAGACAAGGATTGGTCGTTACGCAGCCCAGCGACACCTGCATTCCTTTTTCATACATTGCGGTGTAGTTGGTGCTGACCTTCTCCGCCTTGTGCTCGTCATCCATCATGACAAATTTAATCTTGACGCCATTGACGCCGCCGTCCGCATTGATCTCGTCAACAGCCATTTGTGCGGCATTTTTTACTGCCTGTCCGTACACACTGGCTCCGCCGGTCAACGGACCGGAGGCGCCCAGATAATACTCGGTGTTCCCCTCGGCATAATTTTTGCCGGTTTTTCCTTCACCGCAGGAGCTCATACAGGCAACCATCATCGCGCCTGCCATGACTGCCGCAAAAACTTTCCCAAACTTTTTCATAGCTTTTTTCTCCTTTTTTGTTTTTATATTTTTCCGATTTCTCGGATGGGCCACTAAAAAAATTAAGCGGCTTCGCCCAAGAGCGAAGCCGCCGAAAAACGTTTTGTTAACTGTTTTTCAATTTCTCGCGGATTCGATTCCATGGGACTTTTTTATAACAAATATTTATAATAATGACGGAAACAGAAAGAATTACAACCGGCAGCGACAGGCTAATTCGTACAATCTCGCATACCAAAATAATCGACAAAACAAAAACGGACACCGCAAGAGCGATGTCCGATACAATGACAGCAAAAGAATTGCAGACAAAAGCAGCCGCAGCACTGCAAGACGCAGCGGCAGTTGATGTACGATTCTGATTGTCAAAACCAAAATGACGCATACAAGGCGGCTCCTTTGCTGAATTTTTTATCATTATACGACACATGACTTTTTTTGTCAACCCTCTATTTTTCACTATTATAACCAATATTTTATATTTGTATTTGTTTATTATCGACAAAAACGCAAGGATTTCCGTAAAAGCCGACCTTTATTATTACTATTGCTTTTTATAAACAGTTTTACTATAATATCATTACAACCTTTAACGGAGGATAATCTATGACGGAAAAACAAAAACTTTTATGCAAGCGGTTGATTGCGGCAGGCTCTCTGCTTGTTTTTTTAGGCCTTTCAGCTGCATTGTTCATCCTGGTCGGGCGCCCGCTGCTGCGGCACGCCGCCGAGCCGGAGCAGTTTCGCGCTTGGCTTGACGGGTACGGTGCATTCAGTCGACTGATTTTTATCGGTATCGTTCTGCTGCAGGTCGTGGTTGCCGTTATTCCGGGAGAGCCGTTTGAAATTGCCGCGGGCTACGCC
>CAKSSH010000031.1 GCA_934488695.1 uncultured Oscillospiraceae bacterium | reverse complement strand
GCTTCGGCAAATGCCGTGACTGTCAGTGTCAGAAGCAGAAGGGCGGCGCATACTGCGCAAAGAATCTTTTTCGTGTTCATGCGGTTGCCTCCTTGACTGCTACGGTAAAGTTGACCGTTCCGCTGTTGATCGTGATACTGCCGCAACTGAACTGATCCCACGGACCGTCGATGGCGGCTTTGCCGTTCGACGTGCCGATGGCGTTGAGCACGTTTGCGCGGTCATCCGCCGTTTCGCCCTCGATGATGACCGACGCACTGCCCTCCACGCCGATGGGAACGGCTTCTCCGTCCCCGCCGCCGCGCGTGATGGTGTTTGTTCCGCTGACCGTGAGGGTCACGCGGCTGTCGTTGCACAGCTTGATGCCGTAGGTGTTTGCCTGCGTCATGTTCAGGTCGCGCAGGATCACGGTGTGGGTGCCTCCCGTGACCGTGACGCGCCCCGTGCCGCTTCCCGTCAGCAGATAGTCACCGCTGTACGGCGTGGTGACGCCGCCCTGTGTGTATCCGCTGTCGGAGAGGGTGATGTCTCCCTGCGCGATATCCGGCGTTACATAAGATCCGTCCGCCGAAAACGGGACGGCGCAGAGCAGAAACAGGATCATGACGGCGCACAAATACAGGACAAGCCGTTTGCGCTTCTTCATGGTGATGCCGTCTCCTTTACTTCACGATCAGGACAGTTTCCACATTCGCGCCGTTCATCGGCGTCTGATCTGCCGTGGAATAGGTGGTGATTTTAATGGTGGCGTTGTACTCCCCCGCAGACAGCGGTCTTGCCAGCGAAATACTCGTGATCGCCTGACCGGGCGGTACCAATTTAGAGGTGTACAGGCTTTCGCCGCTGTCGCGGAGCACCAGCTCGAACACAAAATAGCAGGGGTTGCCCTCGGGGTTCAGAAGTGCCACCGTGACGTCCTTTCGGTCGGCGGGCAGGGTGACGGACGGATATCCCGGGATCTTGATGCCCACGCTCTCTCCGCCCTTGTCCTCGGGCTGTTGACCGTCCCGTTTGCCCGCGTCCGGATCGATCTCCATTTGCGACCCGTTGCCGGATGTGCCCGGGGTCACGGGCTTCCCGCCGAACCAACGGCTCCGGTTCATGCCGACGGTCAGCGCGCCCGCCAGCAACAGCAAAAGGAGGATCAGCGCTATGACGATGTGCTTCTTCTTTATCACGATCCCGTTGTTTTCACTCATGTTTTTCTCTCCTGCATATGATCTTCGGTTCCGAATTACAGTATAACGAATGCAGTCCGAAAAATCAACACTGCGGGAACGAATGACGGTATAGCCGCACGAAATGAAGAATTTGCGCCCAAAAAAGGAAACCGCGTACTTGACGCGGCGCGGGAAAATCGGTATACTTATGAGTGAGAAAATCGAAATGAGGTGCGCATCCGTGAAGCAGAGCGAAAAAGAGTGTATCCGCCTGACCTATGAGGTTCTGAGCCGCTTCTGGCAACGCGACAGCGAATTCGTGCTGGATTACTGTGCCGACAACGTCGTGTGGATCGGTTCTCTGCAGGAGCAATTTCAGGTGGGCATTGACGGTACGCGCGCCGATCTCGAGCGGTGCGCCAAGGAAATTCAGCCTTGCCATCTGATCGATGCCGAATATCATGCCGTCGCCGCGGATTCCAAAATCTGTGCGGTGACGGGCAGATACCTCACGATCACCGACGGCACTGCGGATTTCTTTTTGCAGGTGCAACAGCGGTGCTCCTTCGTTTGGGAAAAGTCCGACGGCGGGTGGAGGATCAAGCACATGCACGTTTCCAACCCCATGGGCGAATTGAAGATTGCCGAGGATGAGGCATTTCCCAGCACCATGGGAAAAATGACGCATCGGTACATGTTGAAGCATTACGAGCGTGCGGGAAACAGCGGGACGCTGGCCGTACACGGGGACGGCGGCTCACTGCGCTTTTTCCGCTTTTCCGAGATTCTGTTTATTTCCGCTCTGGGAAAGGATTCGGTCATCAACACCCTGCACGACGAGGTCTTTGTCAAAACAAGCATCACCGAAATTGCAAAACAGGCAAAGGACGCGCTTCTGTCCGTGCATCGGAGCTATCTGGTCAATCCCGAATATGTTTCCGCTATGGAACGGTATTTACTCGTTATGACGAACGAACAAAGGCTTCCCGTTCCTGCAAAACGCTTCAATGCCCTGCGGGATGAGATGACGAAACGGCACTCGTCGGATTGACCGTCCGAATTATTACATACAACAAAAAAGCGGCGCCGCCGGGGTTGGGTTTCCCTCGGCGGTGCCGTTTTTTTATATTATGTCTGTTTGTGTGTGACCGACGGCGGTTCAGAACACAAGCTGGATCAGGAGCATGTAGCACACCGTGCCGCCCGCGATGGAAAGGAGCATCTTCCTCTGCCATACGTGGAGAATGACGGTCACGGCGATGGCGATCAGCTCCGGCAGTCCGTAGCTGTACTGCAGGAGCGATACGTTTTTCAGGCAGTATATCACGAGCATGCCGAAGATGGCGCCGGGAAGCACTCGCCCCAAATACTGAATGTATTTCGGCGCAGGACGATACTCGCGGAACACCAAAAAGGGCAGAAAGCGGGTCAGCATGGTGCCGAGGGCGCACATGGCGACCGTGATGATCTGTTGGACGAGAGTCATTGACGGTCACCCGCCTTTCTCTCCATGGGACGGCGCAGTGCCGTGAGCAGAACCAGAATGCAGATCATGGTGGGGATCAGAAAATTGTCCGCACCGAAGATCATCAGACACCCCACGCTTGCCGCAAGACCGATCCATGCGCTGATATGATGCTTTTCCCGTAGCCATTGGTCGGTGAAAATGGTGACGAACATGGCGGTCATCACAAAGTCCAGTCCCGTTGTGTCAAAGTGGATGAAGTTGCCGAGCAACCCGCCGATGGCGGCGCCGCTCACCCAGTACAGTTGATTTAGGAGGGTCACGAAAAAGTAAAACCAGCCCCGATCCACATCGGGCGGGAGCTGTGCGGAATAGTTGACGCTGAAGGTCTCGTCGCACATGCCGTAGATCAGATAAAACCGCTTCCAGCCCAAGCCCGCATATTTGTCCAGCATGGAGATGCCGTAAAACAGATGCCGCGCCTGGATCATGAGGGACATGAGAAATGCCTGCAGAGGCGCAAAGGGCGACAGGAGCATGCTCACCGCCACAAATTCCAGACTTCCGCCGTAGATCGTCAGACTCATGAGCGTGGGATACAAAAAGCCGAAGCCCGAAACATGCATGTATATGCCGTATGCAAACGCCAAAAACCAAAATCCCGCGAAGATCGGGACGGTGTAGGGAAAGGCGTGGCGAAATGCCTTTGCGATCTTTTTTCTTTCCATTTGCGCAGTTTTCCTGTGTGGGGGTAGAATTGTCGGCGTTCCTGACAACGACATTATACGACAGCCGCGGGGCGCTTGTCAATGGCAGAAATCACGGTTTGCGGCGCCGTTGCGGCGCGCTCTCTTGTTACCTTTTGCGGCTGTTTTGCATAAGTGTCCGACGGTCGGCGCCTGTCGCGGAAAAATCAAAACGGACGGCTTGCATTTGCAGACCCCAAAGCGGCGCATTTCCGTCGACCGACCGTGCCTGCGGCATCGCTTCGGCATTTGCACGTTTCTTGACAAAATGGCATTTTTCACTTGACATTCGCCCGAAACTGTGATATAATAACTGACGCTGATTGTGAAACGCAGTCGGCAAAACCACATTGCATATCGCAATTTCGGGGTGTGGCACAGCTTGGTAGTGCGCTTGGTTCGGGACCAAGAGGCCCCGGGTTCAAATCCCGGCACTCCGACCATATCGAGTATTCATAAGGGATTTGACTTTATGAATACTCGATTTTTTATCTTGATACGGTTTTATGTACGGAGCAGGTTTTCGCCTGCTCCTTTTGTTATGCTGTTTTCGGCTCGGTTAAATACTCAATCGCGACACCTTTTCGTGTATCAGCGACGATATTCGGTCTGCGAGATACTTCGGGTATCTCCACATATCCTACAAAGCGATAATAAATTACGATTCTCTGCGTTCGGTTTTTACCTTTGCCCTCTGTTTCAAAAACATCCATATGGTCGATAAGTTCACGCAGCAGCGGTGCGGTCAGCCTGTCCATTCGCATAAATCTGCGGATTGCCGCAGTGAAGTTCTCGCGTTCCTGTTCGCGCTGTCCGCATTCGGAAAGCTTTTGCCGAAGCGCTTTAATTTTTGCTTATAAACAAAAAATAAGCATAATAATTCAAACACTTTTTTAAATTCAAAAATTAAAAGGGCTTATTACTTTTGCTCTTTTCAACAATTTAATTGGTTTTCATATTTTCTTCGACTAAAATCTTTACAATACTAAATCTTTGTACTATAATATGCAGTAAACAATGAAGTTTTATGTACTTTTTTTGATTTATCCTGTAACATAATAACGATTATGTTGTTTAGCCCGATTTTTGAACATAGTTTTACGACTTTCAGAAGTATCAGAAATAGAAATAAATCAATCTATAAAACTCAAAAACATCTTTAAAGGGCATAAAATGGAATACTATATTTCTACTGTAATTATAGCACAATTATCGTTGCTGACACTTAATGTATTAATATCTAAAAACAAAGGCTTACCAAAACACAAAAAGAAAGGAATAGTTATCTCCTCATCATTGGTAATGCTTTGTTCGCTTGCAGAATTATTCGGTGTGCTGCTTGATGGATCAATCATATTTCCGAGAACGGTTCATATTGCTGTAAAATATGTTGAATTTTGTACAGCGCCTATTATTCCGATAGTTTTTACTACGGCTTTCTACCCTATCAAATCAAAAAAATTAGTTTTTATTCCGAATATTATTCACATCGTCTTAGAAACAATAGATCTTTTTTTCAATTTCATATTTTACGTGGATAAGAATAACATTTATCATCACGGCAAAGCATATTGGGTTTACTATTTATTTGTATTTTTAAGTGTACTGTATCTGTTTTATATTGTTGATAAATTTGCCTCTCGATTTCAAAATCGAAACCAGTCTTCATTATTGATTATTTTTACATTTTTAACAATAGGAGTTGTGTTTCAAAATATTGACAATGATATTAAAATCGCATGGCTGACTGTGGCAATTACAATGATTCTTTTTTATATTTATTACTGCAATATGGTGTGTCAGCTTGATGTGTTAACAGAGCTTTTGAATCGCAGCGCTTTTGAGGTTCATAAATCATCGTTAAAAAGAAAAGCATATATTCTTATTCTTGATGTGAATAACTTTAAAAAAACAAATGATACGTTTGGTCATACCTTGGGGGACTCTTGTTTAAAAACCATAGCATCGGTCATACGGAAAGTGTACAAAAAATACGGACGAAGTTATCGTATAGGCGGAGACGAATTCTGTGTTATTATAGATAGGAAATTCAATTTCAGTAATATTAACATTGAAGATTTGAACTCAAACCTACACGAAAAACTTTCAAGACAACGCTCGGAAAGTGAGAAAATACCCCCTGTTGCCATCGGGTACGCGCTTTTCGACCCGAAAACGATGCAAATATCCGACGCTATAAAGGAAGCAGATGCTCAAATGTATAAGAATAAAAAGCAAATTAAGAGTTTTTAAAATAATTTCTTGTATTTGTTTTTAAAGTTTGCTATAATGACAAAGAATATCGGCAAACCTGCCGAAAGGCAGGGACGCAAAGTTAAGTGTCTAACCGGAAATTTCCGTATGATTGACTGACCGCACAAATCAACGTGCGGTCAGTTTTTTTGTTGAGGTGATTTTTTGAACCGTGTTTTAAGAGAAGAAAAAAAGTTTTTAATCAGTATTGACGAGTTTATTTCCCTATCGCACAAATTAGAAAATATTATGCTTTCCGATCCGCACAACGGCACGCACGGATACACAATCCGTTCCCTTTATTTCGACAGCGTTTACGATCGGGATTATTTTGAAAAGCAGGCGGGCGTTGAGCTGCGTCGCAAAATACGGCTTCGTTGCTATGACCCGAAAGCAGATTACGCTATGCTTGAAATAAAACAAAAGCAAGGGGCCAATCAGCTCAAGCGTTCGCTTAAACTAAAACGCGAGGACGCTGTCCGACTGACTTTGGGAGACTACTCTCCGTTGCTTTCATATTCCGAGCCCTTTGCCGCCGAATGTTATGCTTTGATGAATACCAAATGCTATTTGCCGAAAACCATTGTGGAATACAACCGCAAGGCTTATATCGCAAAAGAAAACAAAATAAGAGTAACCTTCGATAATCACATTGTTTCTACGGAAAGTAGTTTTGATTTATTCAGCGAAAATCTGAATATGAACCCTGTGCTCGACCCGTATAATGTGGTGCTTGAGGTGAAATTCAACGGTTTTTTGCTTGAATATATAAAGCGGATGATAAATCCCGTTAACAGAAGCGAGCTTTCAGTCAGTAAATATGTTTTAGCCAGACAGAACGGTTATCAAACAAGATTATAGGAGAATAAAAAATGAGAGAAAAAATTTACAGTCTTTTTACCAACCCCAGCGATATGACATGGCAACAAATTTTAATGAATATATCCGCAGCCGCAGTTCTCGGAATGTTTGTTTTTGTTTCTTATTTAATATCGCACAGAGGGACTATTTACAGCAAAAAATTTAATGCTTCGCTTGTTATTTTAACGGTGCTTACAGGCACGGTTATGACCGTTATCGGAAATAACATAGCGTTATCGCTCGGTATGGTCGGAGCATTATCTATTGTACGTTTCAGAACAGCTATTAAAGACTCCCGTGATACGGTATATATTTTTTGGGCGATCATAATAGGTATTTGCTGCGGTGTCGGCGATTATCTGGTAGCATCAATAGGCAGTGCGGTTACCTTTTTCGTTATATTTATTCTCGGCTGCATTAAAAGCGATAACAGAATTCTTTTGATTGTACGTGCAGACCGTTCAAAGCAGCCTATGATAAAATCACAGGTTTACAAACTTTTTTTCGGCAAAGCGATTTTGCGTGTTGAAAATACTACCGCAGACACGGTTGAGCTGATTTATGAACTGACTCAAAATCTTGTTAAAAAGGCTGAAAAGTCAGAGCCTAACATTACCGACAGTATTTACAAACTTGAAAATATAGAATATGTTAATTTGGTAATGCAGAACGATGAAATATCCAACTGACGGAGGATTTTCAAAATGAAGTATAAAAGCATTGGGGCGATTGCGTGCGCCGTAATATTGCTTGTGGGTTCACTTAATTGGAATTTGCTGTTCGGAAAAACAACCGAAAAACGTGTTCATCAGCATTTATCTTATGTGCCAAAACAAAAATGCGAGCAAACCCATAATGACGGCGAGCTTTGCACTCACCTCCCGCTTATTTCTATTGATACAAACGGTCAGGAAATACCGGGAAAAGGAATGAAAGACGAAAACGGAAAACACACCGGATTTTCCTCCACTCCCGACGGCGGCGACCGAATAACTGCCTCTATGCGGATTATGGATTCGGAAACCCAATATAATCATCCTTCCGATGAATCTACGGTTTCAAGCGATGTAATTATTCATGTGCGCGGGAACAGTTCGAGGTTTTTTGAAAAATCAGGTTATCGCATTAAGCTTATTGATAAGAATGGGAACAATAATCCGCAGTCACTTTTAGGAATGGATAAACACCAAGACTGGGTGTTGCACGGGCCTTACCTTGATAAAACACTGATACGCAACTATATGATGTATAACTTATCGGGAGAAATTATGGACTATGCGCCGAATGTGCGTTTTTGTGAGGTTGTTATCAACGGCGAATATGAGGGAGTATATGTTTTGACCGAGCCGATTACAGCAGGCAAAGACGGTGCAAGGCTTAATATGTCGGTTGACGCTAAGGATAATACCTACACCGGTTATCTTTTAAGGTTAGACCGCCAAAACGAAATTGAATCCGACCGTGTAAATAACCTGACTGAATATACTCTAAGAGCAGACAGGGATTTAAAATTAGAGGTTGAATATCCCGGACCGCAGAAACTGAACGAAACGCTTAAAAGATCTATTGAAACCGACTTCTCACGCTTTGAAAAGGCGCTTTATTCATATGATTTCAACAACAAAAAATACGGCTATAAAAATTATATTGATGTTGATTCGTTCGTCTCGTATTTTATCATTCACGAGCTTGTTGTAAACTATGACGCCGGATCTTATTCCACCTATATTTATAAGGATACAAGCGGAAAATACAAGATGTGCGTTTGGGACTTTAATAATGCTTGTGACAATTATCAAGAACAAAGCGTTATGACGGTACAGCATTTTGAAATTCAAAACAAATTATGGTTCGGTATGCTGATGAAAGACGAAGATTTTGTCAAAAGGGTCATAAGCAAGTACAAGTCACTTCGCAAAACCGTGTTCAGCGATAAATATTTAGAAGAATATATTGACGGGGTTATTGAATTTTTAGAACCGGCAATAGAACGGAACAACAAACGATGGGCTTCGTCTTTCAGCGATGATACGCTTCTTAAACCCGAAGGCAGAAATCTTCACTCTTATGATGAGGCAGTAATGCAGCTAAAAACATTTTTCAGTGCGCGTACCGCTTGGCTTGACGATAACATTGAAACACTTAAACAATACAGTGCGTCATCAAAAATCAAGAAATACACCGAGGTAACAGATTAGAAAGGAGCATATATGAAAAAATTTATTATTATTGTTTTATGTATTGCTCTTTTATTTGTCGGTGTTGATGCCGCTTACTACCGTTTAGGAGTATATATCGATTTTAACCCTTCAAAAGAAGTGAAAACCTTTGTAAAAACAAAGGAAAATAGAATTCTGCTTAACAGCGGAAAAGGATATAATGAATTTGAAATAAAAGGCGTTAACTTAGGCTCGGGCGAGCCGGGTGAATGGTCTACGGATTTCAGCATAGACAAAGAAACCTATAAGAGATGGTTTAAATATATAAAAGAAATGGGTGCTAACACCATTCGTGTTTACACCATTCAGAACGATACCTTTTATAACGCATTTTATGAATATAACTATCAAAATCCGGATCCTCTTTATATGATTCACGGCGTTTGGGTAAACGATTATGTTCAGAATTCCCACAGAGACGCTTATGATAAAGACTTTTACACCACCTTTTCCCGTGACAGCATTACCATGATTGATGTTATTCACGGAAAGAAAAAGCTTTCCTTAGGGCGCGTCGCCAGCGCCGGTCACGGAACATACCGCAAGGATGTTTCAGAGTGGGTTATCGGCTATATTCTCGGTGTTGAATGGGACGATGTGACGGTAGCATACACCGATGAAACCTATAAAAATATGACGGAGTATACGTCTTTTAAAGGGGAATATCTTTATACGGCAGAAAATGCCTCGGTTTTTGAAACGCTTTTGTGCAAGCTTGGAAATCATTTGATAGATTATGAAACAAAACGCTATAAAACGCAAAAACTGATTGCCTTTTCAAATTGGCCGACAACCGATCCTTTTGAATATCCCGAAACTGTAAAAAACTTATATATGAAATGCGCCTATGTGGATGTTGAGCATATTAAAACAACCGACAAGTTGCTTACAGGACAATTTGCCTCATATCATGTTTATCCTTACTATCCCGATTATCTTAATTGGACCGACGATTGGAGCTTTTCGGGTATCACCGACAAAACTCCGTTTTATGACGGTGAAACATTAAATACCTACCGCGCATATTTAAATATGCTGACCGCACACCATACAATTCCCGTAATAATTTCGGAATTCGGTGTTTCGACAGGCAGAGGAATGGCACACAGAGATTTAAACACAAACCGAAATCAGGGCAATATGTCTGAAAAGGATCAGGGACAGGCTTTAGTGCGGTGTTATGAAGATATAATGTCCTCGGGATGTGCGGGTTCTTGCGTGTTTTCGTGGCAAGACGAATGGTTCAAGCGCACTTGGAATACGATGTATGCCGTAAATTTAACCCGAAATCCTTATTGGTCGGATTATCAAACAAACGAGCAGTATTTCGGACTTCTTTCCTTTGACCCCGGGAAAGAAAAATCCGTTTGTTATGCAGACGGAGATATTTCGGAATGGTCGGGAGAAAAGCCTGTAGTACAATCGGGTGATATGTCTGTCAGTATCCGTTATGATGAGCGGTTTATGTATTTTCTAATCTATAAGAAAAACCTTGATTTTGAAAATGACAAAATATTTATTCCTATTGATACCACACCGAAATCCGGCAGTAATTACTGTGAGAACTTTGGCTTGAAGTTTGATAAGGCAGCGGATTTTGTCCTTGTAATCAATGGGAAAGACAACAGTCGGCTTATGGTTCAGGAACGATATGAAGTACTGCGATCTACCTATTCGCAAAATCTTAAAGGCTTTGATACCTATCTTGTTGATAATGTTCCCGATAAGAACTCCTCAAAATTTGTAAATATTGATATGATCCTTGAAATTTTCAATGTCACTCAGGAACAGCGACACAGTAATCTCTTTAATTTCGGTGAGCCTTCATTTGAAACCGGAAAGCTGAGATACGGAAACGCCAACCCGGATTCCGCCGACTTTGACTCGCTTGCCGATTTTGCCCAAAGCGGAGATTATATAGAAGTGAAATTGCCGTGGCAGCTGCTTAATTTCTCCGATCCGTCTAAAATGGAAATTCTCGATGATTATTATGCCGGCAATTACGGAATTAAATTTATTAACATCAATAAAATGAATATCGGGATTATGACCGATAGCAGTAACCGCTGCCATCTTTCATCCTTTGAACTGAAGGGGTGGGGCAACAAAGTGACTTATCACGAAAGGCTTAAGAATTCCTATTATCTATTACAAAGTTATTGGAACAAAGAGGTGTCGCCGTGAGAGTAGAAATAATGCTGTATGTCTATTTGTTTGTCTGCGGAGCAATGATTATTTTCAATATAGTCACTGCGGTTTTATTCCGCAAAAGCGAACGAAGGACAGAAAAGGTCAGCAAAAATCTGCGCTATGAGGTTATGCTCCGGCTTAAAGCTGCGGAGGCAGGCTCCCCTATTGACAAAAATCATAAGCTGTATCTGAGCCGAAAGCTGCGAAAAGTCGGAAATATGATAGCATTTGATAAAATGTTGGAGGCTGAATATATACGCCACCCGCAGGAAATTCGCAATTATTTGCATAGTCTTGACGAGGTTTTTATATCACTTATGGCATATTATATGAAGCGAAACAGAAGTGAAGCCGCCTATTTCCCCTATATTATAAAAAAATACCGAGTAATTGCATACCGTTCCTTTTACAGCCTTGAGGGGGCTTTACTTGAGCTTTTGAACGAACCGAGCATTTACTGCCGTGAAAATGCTATGCAGGCGCTTTACACGACGGGCGATGTTGACTGTATTATAAAAGCTCTTAAAATAATTGACCGAAGTAATTTGTTCTATCATCGAAAGCTGTTATCCGACGGTCTTTTGAATTTTGCCGGCAGCGGTAATACTTTGGGCAAAAAAATCGTTGAAAGTTTTTTTGATTTTTCAGTAGGAATGCAGGTGACATTACTTGATTATTTGCGCTTTTCAGGCAGTGAGTACCAAAAGTTTGCATTATCGCTTTTGATAAACGAGGATTTGAATGATGAAATACGCTATGCGGCAATCCGGTATCTCGGCAAATATCCGTTTTCAAAAGCGTATGCGTCGCTATGTGGTTTCGCTGAGGAGAATTCAGAGCAAAAGTGGGAATATGCCGCTATTGCTTCAACCGCTCTCGGTTCCTATCCGTGTGAAAACACCGTACATATTTTAAAGAAAAATCTGTACAGCCGAAACTGGTATGTACGGCTCAACTCGGCAACGAGTCTGAAAAATCTCGGAATTACATATTCGGAATTAAGCGATATTATTGACGGAAACGACCGCTATGCTTCGGAAATTATCAGGTATTGTCTGCAACGGGATTATTCGGGTGAAAAGGAGGCGGTTCATATATGATAGAAGCAATAGATATATTCCTAAAAGCCGTCGGTGTGTTTTTTATTATTTATTTGATTGGTTATTCAACTTTTTTGTTTCTGTCTGTATTGGTTGGGTCTTCCGAGCTTTACAAAACACATCGGAGAAAGCGCCTTAAAAATTATTTTCCGAACGATTATTTTGTGCCGATTACCATTGTAGTCCCTGCTTATAACGAAGAAATAACCGTAGTGGAAACGGTTAAGTCCCTGCTTGAGCTTGATTATCGGTCTTACGAAATCATTGTAGTTGATGATGGATCACGCGACAAAACCGCAAAAAAGGTTATTGACGCATTTTCAATGCACCGTGTTTCACGTCCGATTCGCAGACAAATTGAATGTCAGCCCGAGGAATTTATTTATGAAACAAGGGATACCCGTGTGCCGCTCACTGTTATACGAAAGAAAAACGGCGGAAAAGCCGACGCACTGAATATGGGTATAAACGCCGCTAATTATCCTTATTTTATCTGTATGGACGCAGACTCGGTACTTCAGTATGATTCACTAAAAAATATCTCTCAGCCTATTTTAGAAAAACCGAATGTTGTTGCAGTCGGAGGGTTGATAAGGCTATCAAACGATGTTGAGCTTGAGAATTGCAGAGTGAAAAAATATCAACTTCCAAAAAATATCCTTGCCTGTATGCAAGTGCTTGAATATGACAGATCTTTTTTAGCCTCACGCATTATGTTCGATAAATTCAACGGCTCGCTTATTATTTCGGGTGCATTCGGTTTGTTTAAAAAGGATGTTGTAATTGCCGCCGGAGGTTACAATAACAAAACAATGGGTGAGGATATGGAGCTTGTTGTAAAACTGCATGAATACTGTACGGTCAATAATATGAAATACACTATCTGCTATGCAACCGACGCCATTTGTTGGACGCAGGCTCCCGAAAAACTGAGCGACTTAAAAAAGCAGCGTAAGCGCTGGCACCTCGGACTGTTTCAAAGTATGATTAAACACAGAAAAATGCTTTTCAACCCCAAATTCGGTGCGGTAGGTTATATTTCATATTTATATTTTCTGATTTATGAATTGCTTTCGCCTTTTATAGAAATATTCGGAGTTCTGACAATGCTTTTGGCTTTTGCGATGGATTTGATTAACATTCCGTTTATGGTACTGTTTTTCCTTATCTATGCAGTATTCGGAAGTGTGTTGTCGCTTACGGCGTTTTTTTCAAGAATTTATACTTCGGATTTGAAAGTAACATTTTCAGACGCGGTTAAAGCCTGCCTTTTGTGTGTTTTTGAAATCACTTGCCTTCGCTTTGTTTTGGCATGGGTCAGAGCAACGGCTTTTTTCGGTTATCGCAAGAAAAAACTGCAATGGGGTCGAATTGAACGCAAAAAAATCAGCTTTAAATAAGAGGAGAGAAATATATGGAACTTAAAAATTTAAAAACTGCGCTGTTCGGATTTAATAAAAACGATGTTTGCGAATACATTTCACAGTTAAACTATATCTATGAACAAAAGGAAGCGCAAAAAATCAAGGAGCAGAAAGTTATATTAGAGGAACTAAATAAAAAGAATGAAGAACTGAATGATTATAATTCCCGTTTAAATCAAGAAAACACCGAGCTTAAAAGAATTAACGATGAATTACAGAAAAAATTTGAATTATCCGACAGAAAGTCAAGCGAATTGGAAAACCAAATTGAAGAAATTCGCAAAGCGACCGTTTCAGTGCTTGAGGAAGTTAAAGAACAGCTAAACTCGGCCGAAAAAAGAATTTCGGATTTGCGGACGGAGCAAGGGTATGAATGATTGCCGAAAGTTTTATAAAAGCTTAATTATATGCATTTTTTCTATTGCGATGATATTGAATATCGGTTTGCCTGTTTATGCCGCTGTTTATACAGTGCCAAGCGACAGCGGTGAGGCGGACACCGTTTATGTTGCCGGAAATCCAAATGCTTATCCGCTTGAATATTACAGCAAGGAAGATAAAGCTTTTTGCGGTGTTTTTCCCGATATGCTGAAAGTTGTATCCGAAAAAACAGGCATTTCGTTTACCTATATTTCAGCTTCTTCCGAAAATCGACAGAAAGAGCTTTCCCGCAACAATCAGGTTGAATTGTTGACAGTACTCTCCGATAAACAGGACGAGTGCAAAGTGGATGAACTGTTGCCGGTTTTAGAGTTTTATTCTAAAGGGGAAAATACAACTTATTGCATAGGCTTTACCGAAATTACCTCTCCCGAACTTATCGGGAAAATAAGAAATGCATTTTCGGAAATATCCGAAGAGGAAAAAATGGGATTTTTACTCGCAAATTCAAATAAGAATCCTGATGTGAGCAACAAGAACCGTTTAATAAAAATAATAATTTTGTCAATTTCTTTTCTTATTGTCATTTGCGGTTTTCTTGCCGTCATTGCCGTCAAAAGAAAAAAACACAGCAATCAAGATTCGATGATTGACGAATTGACGGGTATAGGCAATGCAGAATATTATAATTATGCCTTTGAACAGCTGCTGTCCCGTCAATCAAAAAATCTTTATGCTGTTGTTTATTTGGCATATGAAGTTGAAAAAATAAGCATTGAATGCGGAGAAAAAACAATTAAGGAAATTGAGCGTTATGCTGCTGCACACTTAAATTCAAAAATTGCCTCTGCCGAATACTTGGCAAGGATAAATGACGGAGTTTTTGTAATGCTTATACAGGCACCTACAGAAAAAGAATGTGCAAGCAAAGTGTTCGAGATTGTTGACAACTTAAACCTATATCTGCAGGGATTTTATCCAAATATGGCAAATGCTTTCAGAGCAGGAGTGTCAAGGCTTTGCGAACATCCTGATTGCAATGCCGAAACTGCATTTTATAATGCAAAGCAGGGTTATTTTGCAGCTCTAAGGAGCAATACTTCTGCAGTGATAACCTGTGAAAACCACTTGACACAAAGCAGAAGACAGGAAAAATTGCGAAAGGCTGTTGCCAAAGCGGTTACCGATGGCGAATTCCGGGTGTATTTACAGTTTATCAATGAAAATAAATCCGGAAAGATTTGCGGTGCGGAGGCTCTGTCACGCTGGCAAAATAGAGAATACGGTATATTGCGTCCACACGAATACATTGACATTTTGAAAGAAACCGGACAAATAATAGCACACGATTACAAAATGTTTTCTGCTGTATGCCGACAACTTGAGGCTTGGTGTACCGAACCGTATAATCGACTTTTTTTAACCTGCAATTTCACAAGGCCTTCGCTCAGTCAAAATGATTTTTTCGACCGCATATCCGAAATTTCTTCCGATTACAAATTTGATCGTAGCCGACTTGTACTTGAAATAACCGAAGATTCAATTGCTGAGAATTCACAGGCGGTTTCGGAAAATATCAGCAAATGCCGCAGAGCAGGCTTTAAAATAGCGATTGACGATATGGGAACAGGATTTTCGTCTTTTGCCGACTTATATGATAATGAAATTGATTTAGTAAAAATCGATGGAGAATTTATTGCCTCTTGCACATCTGAAAGGCGGCAAACTATGCTTTCAAATATAATAACACTTGTGCATAAGTCCGGCGCAAAGATTCTTTGTGAGGGAGTTGAAAATTTGGGACAAGCGGAATTTCTCGATAAAATAAATTGTGATATGATGCAGGGATTTTATTTTTCAAAAATTCTTCCTTTGGTTGAATGTGAAAAATTTCTTAAAAATGAAAACATCACAGAAGGAAAATTTTTTAAACCTAACACAGAAAATGTTTGCAGAGTATATTAAGGACAGATTTTTGCACAATCACTTTCAACAAAGGATTATTCCGCCTATTTGTCCTTATCTAAAGACAATTTTGTTGTTCACAATTTCCGATGCCAGATTTCGTATGTTATCTTGATACGGTTTTATGTACGGAGCAGGTTTTCGCCTGCTCCTTTTGTTTTATGCGGATTTGGTAATAGCTTCGGCCGCGACGCCTTTTCGTGTGTCCGCCTTGTAATTTCTTCCGCATTCGGGGGCCTCCTTCTGCCGGTTTTTTCTTAAACGCGGCAGCTTGTCCCTTTGCCGCCTTGCCAATTTGCGACGGATCTGCATATTGACAAGCCAAACCGAGCGTTGTATAATAATTTGCGAACAGTTTGCAAATCGGAGGTGCTCCTGATGGCAAAATATTTAACACGGCAGCGCAAGCGTCTTATCGAATCTCTTTCGGCACATACGGACGAACAGCTGACCGCGCGGCAAATTGCCGACACTTTGGCGGCGGATCGGGTCAGCCTCAGTGCCGTATACCGGAATCTCTCGGCCTTGGAGGAAGAGGGTCTTATCAAGCGCAGCGTCCGGGAAGGCTCCCGAGAGGTCTTTTACCAATACATCGCCGCTGCGGAATGTAAGGACAGCCTGCACCTATCCTGCCGGGTCTGCGGAAAAAGCATTCATTTGGACGACAAGGACGCCGCGCGGCTTGTTCACAGAACGCTGAAAAACACCGGCTTTCAAATTAACAAATCCGAAACGGTTCTTTACGGCGTTTGCGCCGATTGCCGGAAGTAACGGCTCCGCCGGCGCAAAAAACGCACCGCCCCTTTGTTTTCGTTTGTTTTTCGTTTATTACGCTCCGGAGGGAAGATCCTATGAAAAAAATACCTGCGCTGCTGCTTGCACTTTTCATGCTGGTCGGCGTTTTTGCCGGCTGCGGAAAGCAGCCGGACGCCGCAAAAACCGGCAAGCTGAAGGTGGTCGCGACGATTTTTCCGGCATACGACTGGGTCCTTGAAATTCTCGGGGACAAGGCCGACAATGCCGAAGTCACCTTTCTGCTGGATAACGGCGTAGAGCTGCACAGCTATCAGCCCACCGCCGAGGACATTGTCAAAATCTCAACCTGCGATCTTTTTATCTATGTGGGCGGCGAGTCCGATCGCCTGGTGGATACCGCTCTGAAAAACACTGCCGGTAAAAAAAGAAAGGTCCTCAAGCTGCTGGAGGCGCTGGGCGACGCTGTAAAAACAGAAAAAACCGTCGAGGGGATGCAAGAGCCGGCGCACGACCCTGCGAATTTTGACAGCCGCGAGCACCCAAAGGCGCCGGAATACGACGAGCACGTCTGGCTCTCCCTGAAAAATGCCGCGATTCTTGTAAAGGCCGTTTGCGAATCCTTGCAGGCGCTTGACCCCGACAATGCAGACGTCTATGCCGCCAACGGCGAGGCCTATATGAAAAAGCTGTCCGCGCTGGACGGCGAATACCGAAAAGCCGTGGACGGCGCGACAGGCAAAACCCTCCTATTCGGAGACCGGTTTCCCTTTCGTTATATGGCGGAGGATTACGGCCTTCGCTATTACGCTGCTTTTGCGGGCTGCTCCGCCGAGACCGAGGCCAGCTTTGAAACCATTTCCTTCCTTGCCAAAAAGGCAGATGAGCTGAAGCTTCCCTGTGTACTGACCATTGAAGGGTCCCAGCACAAAATTGCCCAAGCCGTCGTACAGGCGACCGCCGAAAAAAATCAAACGGTGTTGACAATGAACTCCATGCAGTCGACCACCTCTAAGGACTTGAAAGCCGGCACGACCTATCTTTCCGTAATGGAAAAGAACCTCTCGGTTCTGAAAGAAGCGCTGAGATAAGGAGGATTTTTATGGCTCAGCTCACTTGTCAAAATCTTTGTATCGGCTATGACGGAAAGGCCGTTGTGCAGGATCTGAGCTTTCAGGTCGACGCCGGCGACTATCTCTGCATTGTGGGTGAAAACGGCTCCGGCAAGAGCACGCTGATGAAAACGCTGCTCGGCTTACAGCCGCAAATCCGCGGAAAAATTTTGACGGGCGACGGGCTGCAGCAAAACGAGATCGGGTATCTGCCGCAGCAAACGCAGGTGCAAAAGGACTTTCCGGCCGCGGTGAGGGAGATCGTTCTCTCCGGGTGTCAGGGGCGCTGCGGTCACCGCCCCTTTTACAACAAAGAAGAAAAGCAGCTTGCGGCAAGCGCGATGGAAAAAATGCAGATCGCCGGGCTTGCAAGGCACTGTTACCGAGAGCTGTCGGGAGGACAGCAGCAGCGGGTGCTCCTTGCCCGAGCGCTGTGCGCCACCCGAAAAATGCTGCTTCTCGACGAGCCGGTTTCCGGTCTTGACCCTAAAGTCACGTCGGAAATGTATGCCCTCATCGAAAAGCTCAATCGGGAGGACGGGATTACCGTCATCATGATTTCCCATGACCTTGCCGCAGCCGTTCGGTACGCAAGCCACATTCTGCACATCGGCAGCACGATTTTCTTCGGGACAAAGAACGCCTACCTGCAAAGCTCTCAGGGCCGGCTCCCTGGTTCCGGGAAAGGCGGTGATGCGCAGTGAGTGCTGTTTTTGAAAAGCTTTCTCTGTATCTTGCCTACCCCTTTGTCCGCTATGCCCTCATTGTCGGGGTGCTGATTGCCCTGTGCTCGTCGCTTCTGGGCGTGACGCTGGTGCTCAAGCGCTTCTCCTTTATCGGGGACGGTCTGTCCCATGTGGCCTTTGGCGCAATGGCCGTCGCCGCCGTGCTGCAGCTCAAAAACGAAATGCCGCTGACCATGACGATTACGATTCTCAGCGCCGTACTGCTGCTGCGCACCGGTCAAAACACCAAAATCAAAGGGGACGCCGCCATTGCCATGATTTCGGTGGGCGCATTGGCCGTCGGCTACCTGCTGATGAACCTTTTTTCCACCTCGTCAAACCTCTCCGGCGACGTCTGCAGCACATTATTCGGCTCTACCTCCATTCTCACGCTGTCTCCCACCGAGGTTTGGCTTTGCGTGGGGATGTCGGTGCTGGTGGCAACGGTGTTTTTCCTGTTCTACAACAAGATTTTTGCCGTAACCTTTGACGAGGACTTTGCAAGAGCTGCCGGCACCAAAGCGGGACTCTACAATCTGCTGATTGCCGTCGTTGTCGCCGTTGTCATCGTGCTGGCAATGAATCTGGTTGGCTCCCTGCTGATTTCCGCACTGATTATTTTTCCGGCGCTGTCCGCCATGCGAATTTGCGGGAGCTTTCGCGGGGTAATCCTCTTTTCCGCTGTTTTGTCCGTGGTCTGTGCATTGCTCGGCATTTTAGGCTCTATCCTTGCCGGCACGCCGGTGGGGGCCACCATTGTCGCCGTACAAATTGCTGCCTTCGGCCTGTCATGGCTTGCCGGACGACTATCCGGAGCCGGGCGGTGATCCCCCGTTATCGGCAGGTTTGACATCTTTAAAAAAATCGCGCCGCGTTTTGCCGGCCGGCGCCGGCAAACACTGCCGAAAAACCGCGCCTCGCGGCGCTATGACACAGGCGGCAGAACCCTGTCGGGGCTGCCGCCCTTTGCGCGTCTCTTCTCCTGCTTTTCCGCCTCTTTTTCCTGATGTTCTCAAGGAGACGGCGCCGGCTTGCGCGGCGGGTAAAATGAGGCGCGGTGCCGGCTTGCGCGGCGGGTAAAATGAGGCGCAGCGCCGGCTTGTGCGGCGGGTAAAATGAGGCGCGGCGCCGGCTTGTGCGGCGGGTAAAATGAGGCGCGGCGCCGGCTTGTGCGGCGGGTAAAATGAGGCGCGGCGCCGGCT
>CAKSSH010000030.1 GCA_934488695.1 uncultured Oscillospiraceae bacterium | reverse complement strand
GGCCGATGCAGCAAACATCAGCCGGGCTTTTTAACAAAAAATATTGGATTGAACACCGTGCGAAACATTACGGCAGCGCCCGTTTTTATCGGCGATGGAAATACTTGCCGACAGCGAAAAGCCGCGCCGGCAGAAAGCGCGCCGCACCCGTAGCGATCCATGTCGGCGCAAAACCGCTCTCAGCCACGGAGCGGTGCTTCTTTTAAAGCCGCAAAGCCGTTTAACCGACGGCACACAGCGCTCCTATTTGCCGACGCAAGAAAGGCTTGCCGACAACGGTGCGCGCTTAATCCAAAACGGCGCAGACCTATTTTGCCGGCGCCTCCGGGGCATTTTGCAGATTACCGGCGCGACGATTGCGCAGTGTTGTCCGGGTCTGTTTAACCTCCGTCGCACTCTTTGCCAAAACCTCTTCGGCATTCTTGAGAATTTCATCGGCAAAATCGTTGGCAGCCGCCCGCACCTCGCGGGATTTCTGATGTGCCTGCGACAGAATCTCATTGGCACGATTCTGCGCCTGAAGCACCAGCTCATCCTTGTTCACAATGCTGCGCGCCCGCTCTTCGGCGTTGCGAATAATATCCTCCGCCTCGCTCTTGGCAATCGAGATGATCTCGCCGCGATCCGCCACAATAGCTTTGGCCTGACGAATCTCCTGCGGGAGATTCATCCGGATATCATCAATCAGGTCACGTGCTTTTTGAGAATCAATCAGGCATTTACCGCCGGTCAGCGGCATTTTGACAGCGTCCTCAAACATATCATCCAGCAAATCCACCATATCGTCCACATTCATTGCAAAATCCTCCTTATTGTTTATTCTTCAAAACGTTTTCAACGTCAGGCAAAATCTCTTCCGGGATAAATGCGGCAATATCGCCCCCAAACCGCGCGACCTGCCGCACCATGCTGGAGCTCAGGTACATATTTTCGGCGGAGGAGGTTAAAAAAACCGTTTCCAACGCAGGATTGAGCTTTTTATTGGTCAGGGCCATTTGAAATTCGTATTCAAAGTCCGACATGGCGCGCAGGCCCTTGACAATAGCACACGCCCCGACCTTATGTGCATACTGAGCCAACAGACCGTCATAAGCGTCCACCTGAATCCCGGGCTGCCCCTGAAGCGCTTTTTGAATCAGCGCACAGCGCTGCTCCACCGAAAAGGTGTTCCGTTTCTCGGGATTGGTTAATACCAGTACGATCACCCGATCGAAAAGGCCGGCGGCGCGGGTGATGATATCCACATGGCCCCGGGTAATCGGGTCAAAACTGCCGGGACAAATTGCAAGCTTCATCCTAATTCCTCGTTTTCAGTAAATTGCGTCCTGCCGCTCTCCGCTGCGATACAGCACCAGCTCGGTTTTCCCGTATCGATAGCGCCGATGCATCCGCAAGGTCCCCTGCTGCTGCGGCAGATCGGTGCCGACAGCCACCTCGCAGACTACAACGCCGCCGCTGCGAACAATTCCGGACAGACTTTCCAGCAACGACTCGGTCAGACCCTGGCGATACGGCGGATCGGTAAAAACAATATCAAACTGTTCGGTACAAAACAGCAAATAACGATTGACATCCTGTAAAACAACCTCGGCGCGATCTGTCAGGCCGACAGCCTCAAGATTCCGGCGGATACAGTCACAAGGCAGGCGCTCCGCGTCCACAAAAACTGCCCGTGCGGCCCCTCGGCTGAGCGCCTCGATCCCCACCTGACCGCTGCCGGCAAAAAGATCCAGAAAATCCGCGTCCGCCAGTTCAAACTGAAGGATGCTGAACAAAGCTTCTTTGACCCGGTCGGCCGTCGGGCGAGTATCCAACCCAGCGGGGCTGACAAGCCGCCGCCCCTTGTGCTCTCCGGCAATAATTCTCACGCGGCGCTTCCTCCTTACTGCAAGGCCTGTAAATGCAGGGTTTTATTACTTCTATTATCGTGCAAAATCCGTTCTTTGTCAACCTAATTTTTCGTTTTTTTCAAAATCGCTCTTGTGATTACGGCCGAAACCCGTTATAATAGAAAAACAGAAATGCAAACAGAAACGGAGGCGAGCTTTTTGAAGCAGGTTGAGCTGTATACCGACGGTGCCTGTTCCGGCAACCCCGGGCCGGGCGGCTGGGGCGCCGTTCTTCGATACAACGGCCGCGAAAAAGAGCTGAGCGGCGGCGAAGCGGAAACCACCAACAACCGCATGGAGCTCACCGCCGCCGTCGAGGGGCTTTCGGCGCTGCGGGAGCCTTGCCGGGTAACGCTTTACTCCGATTCCAAATATTTAGTTGACGCCATTCAAAAGGGTTGGGTTCAGAACTGGCAAAAAAACGGCTGGCGTAAGGCCGATAAAAAGCCGGCGCTCAATGTCGACCTGTGGCAGCAGCTGCTTTCCCTTTTGGAACGGCACGAGGTCACGTTTGTCTGGGTCAAGGGGCACGCCGGCCACCCATACAACGAACGCTGCGATCGGCTGGCGGTTTCGTTTTATCAAAAGCTTCAGAGAGGAGAGCGGTAAGCCATGACCCAAAAAACCGTTCTGCTGGCGCTTTCGGGCGGGGTGGATTCTTCTCTCTGCGCCGCGCTTTTAAAAGAGCAGGGCTACGATCTGCAGGCCGTCGTCATGCAAATGTCCGATGCGCACGCGCCGACGGTTCTGGCTGCCGAAAAAGCCGCACAGACACTTGATATACCGCTGACCGTGCTGGATTTACGGGAGGTTTTCGAGCGGGAGGTTGTTATTCCCTTTATAAACGCTTATCGTCAGGCAACAACGCCCAATCCCTGTATTCTTTGCAATCCTCGGGTCAAATTCCGTTATCTTTTGGAGACCGCCGATCGGTTAGGCTGCGCATACATTGCCACCGGCCATTATGCCCGGGTCGACAAGGCGGACGGGCGTTATTTTATCAAAACCGCCGCAAGCGGCGCTCGCGACCAATCCTATATGCTCTACCGTCTGCCGCAGGAGGTGCTCTGTCGCCTGCTGCTCCCGTTGGGAGAGGCGTTTAAAGACGAGGTCCGGCAAAAAGCACGACAGCTGGGTCTTTCATCGGCTGATGCGCCAGACAGTCAGGATAATTGTTTTGTTCCGGATGGGGACTGGGCCGGTTTTATTGAGCGAAGAAGCGGACCCATGGCGCCCGGGGATTTTATTTCTCCCGAGGGAGCGGTGTGCGGCCGTCACCGCGGGCTTTTGCATTACACCGTCGGGCAGCGCAAGGGGCTTGGAATAGCATTGGGCCGACCGGTTTTTGTCAACCGGCTGAACATCGAAAACAACACCGTAGAGGTCTCCTATGCCGGGCAGGAATACCGCAGCTTTTTGTTGGCGGAGGACTGTGTTTTCATGTGCCGGGAATCCATCAACGAGCCTTTGCGGGCGCTTGTCAAGATTCGCAGTGCGGCGGTGCCGGCGCCGGCACTGTTGACGCCGCTTGCCCCGCAGCGTATTCGCTGTGATTTTGATGAGCCGGTGCGGGCGCCGGCGCCGGGTCAATCTGCCGTTTTTTATTTAAAAGACCGCGTGCTCGGCGGCGGTTTTATCGCCGAAAATTAACCCTTCGGTATATTCCGAGCAAATGACCGGAAAAATAAAATGAGTGAGAGGATTTGCAAAAACGCACCGACTGTGGTATAATAAAATATAATTTTGTAAAAACAAGAGATGAAATAATGAAAAATCAGGAAATAAAGAAAAAGAAATCAGCCGGTATTCTGCCGTTGGCCGTTGTCAGCGTTCTTCTGATTCTTAGCGCCACCACCGTGCTGGCGCTGTCTCGCTGGGACTGGCATCTGGATAACGGGGCAGGGGGGCTTGCGCGGGTCAACCGCAACATCGGCGGCGCCGTTTCCGAGGCCGAAAAATCAGTCGACTGGGATTATTTTGACGACGCGGTCATGGTCGGCGACTCGATCACCTACGGCATGGCCTCTTACGGTTACCTGACCTTTGACCACGTCTTTGCCAAAATCGGTCTGCACCAAGGGACCGCGCTCAACGGAAAATGCGTTTACAAATCCAAGACCGACGGTTACACCATCGCCGAAGCCTTGGCTGTCGCCCGACCGGGCAAAATCTTCGTTACCCTCGGCATCAATGCAATTTACAGTCACAGCACCGATTCCTTCTATGACAATTACCGCGCGCTGTTGAAGAAAATTAAAAAAGCTTCGCCGGAAAGCGTCATTTTGGTGCAATCCATCTTTCCGGTCACCGAAAGCTGGGCCCAGAACAACGGAAAACCGCGCTGCAACGAGCACATTGCCGCGGCTAACGAGCGTTTGGCCGCACTGGCACAAGAGGAGTCCTGTTATTTTCTCTACACCTATGAAGTATTAAGTGATAAGAACGGATTTTTGCAATCAGCCTTTTCCGGGGACGGGATCCATCTGAGCAAAAAAGGCTACAGTGCCGTTTTTGATTATATCCTGTCTCACCCGGTAAACAGCAACGGAAAATTCGTTAAATTCGGCGCGATCACCCCGCCGCCTGCCGTCAAGTCCGGCAGTTCGCAGATCAGCATGCCCGACATCGGGCCGATCAGCAAGCCGTCGCCCTCCTCCGAAAAAGAAAGCTCCGGTCAGATGCACAGCAGCAGCGGCAGCAGCAGTAACCAAAGTCATGTGGAAAGCAACGGAAGCTCCTCCGGCAAGGAAAGCTCCTCGGCCGCTTCAAGCCACCATGAATCTGCCGGAAGCGCACTGTCCTCCAAGGTTGTTTCGTCGACCGGCAGCTCTTCCGACCGCAGCTCCTCTAAAGTAACTGCCTCTTCGTCCTCCGGCAACACCTCTGCCGCACAAGCCGGTATCGATGAAAATACTAATTTGTGAGGGGAACCATGAATCACAAGCTGTCGTTGAAACAATTTTATCGACGTTTTGAAACCCTTATCAAATACACCCTGTACGGCTGCGGCACCTCGGCGCTCAATTTCGGGATATTCTTTCTTTTTACCCGATTTGTGCACGACCCGAACCGTCTCGTCCTGGGTGTTCAGTACTGGGAATTGATCAATATCCTTTCTTGGATTATTGCCAATATTTATTCGTACTATGCCAATCGTCGATATGTTTTTCATTCCGAAAATGACACCCGCGGCTCTATTTTGCGAGAAACGGCTGTTTTTTTCGGATCCCGTCTTTTTTCCTTTTTGATTGCCTCTTACGTCATGTCGCTGCTTATCAATTATCTGCAGCTGGATCACAGTCTGACCAAGCTCATCGGCGTGACCATCGAGGTTATTCTCAACTATTTTTCCTGCAAATTCCTGATTTTTCGACACAAAAAACCGAGATCCGAGGAGGATTCCGGCCTTTAAAACCGGGGACGAATGCCCCCGGTTTTTGTTTTTTTTACCGCATATTCCGGCCTTTTTCGGTCGATACTTTCCAAAAAGACAAGCCGGCGGACAGTCGTCGCCTTACGACTACGCCGTCTTTCAATCAATCGTTAGCGCCAAGACAGAAAGAGCGCTTGACGAATGCCACAAAATATTGTATAATTAACTACTATCAAAAAGTGTTTCCAATTTTGCCGCCATGCGGCAAATGGGTATATAATTAATCGGCAGACCAAGTCACGGCTGTGCGTTTCCCGTGTCCGCTGCCGGGAAAAAATCGGAGGTATTTTTACAAGTGTCAACAGAACAAAATCCTATCATGAACGAGTCGGCCCGTCCAAACCGGAGCCGGCGGCCGAAGTCGGGCCAGCCGCGTTCCAAGCAAGCTGCGCCGAAGCCGGCCGGCAAACAGGCCGGGCCGGCCAAAAAGCCGGCGGCAAAGGCAGCGTCGAGGCCCGGCTCAAAGGCTATGACAAGGCCGATCGGAAAAGCCCCGGCAAAGACCGTGCAAAAGCCCGCCAGAACGTCGGCAAAGCGTCCTGCACGCAAGGGCGGTTCCAAAGCGTCGGCCGCTTTTCAGCCGGCCGATATGCAAAGCGCCATGGCCATGCAAAGCACAGCCTTTCAAAACACGGCCGGACGGGCGCTTCCGCGGATGACCGGCCGCGGCAAAAAGTCGCCGCTGCGCATTATCATGCTTGGCGGCCTCAATGAAATCGGCAAAAACATCACGGTTTTTGAGTGTCAAAACGACATTCTGGTACTGGATTGCGGTATTGCATTTCCGGACGACGAAATGCTGGGGATCGACGTTGTTTTGCCGGACTTCACCTACCTTATCAAAAATGCCGATAAAATTCGCGGCATTATTCTGACCCACGGCCATGAGGACCATATCGGTGCCCTGCCCTATCTGCTCAAGCAAATCAACGTGCCGATTTACGGCACACGACTGACGCTTGGGCTTGTGGAAAACAAGCTGTCGGAGCACCGGCTTCTCGGCAGCGCAAAGCTTCAGGTGGTCACCCCGGGCAGCGTGGTGCGGCTGGGCTGTATGTCGGCCGAATTTATTCATGTCAACCATTCGATTCCGGATGCCTGCGGGTTTGCCATTCACACCCCGGTCGGCGTTATTGTTCACACCGGAGACTTTAAGATTGACTACACTCCCGTTCAAGGCGGCATGATTGATTTAGCGCGCTTTGCCGAGCTGGGTCAGCAGGGTGTTTTAGCCCTGATGGCCGACTCGACCAACGCCGAACGCCCGGGCTACACCCCCAGCGAACGCAGTGTCGGAGAATCCTTTGAGCCGCTGTTTCAGCGTGCAGAGGGGCGGCGCATTATTATTGCGACCTTTGCCTCCAACATTCACCGAATCCAACAAATTATTGATGTGGCAATGCGCTACGGCCGCAAGGTGGCCGTTTCCGGCCGCTCCATGGTCAGCGTTGTGGAAACAGCCATCAATTTAGGCTATCTGTCGGTGCCCGAAAATATGCTGGTCGACATTGACGCCGCCGGTCGTTTACGGGCGGATGAGATGGTGATTGTCACCACCGGCAGTCAGGGAGAGCCGATGTCGGCACTTAGCCGGATGGCCTCCGGAGAACACCGGCAGGTGGCAGTAAACGCCGATGACTTTATCATTATTTCAGCCAACCCCATTCCCGGGAACGAAAAACTGGTCGGGCGGGTCATCAATGACCTCATGAAGCTGGGCGCCGAGGTCATCTACGAAAAGATGTACGAGGTGCACGTTTCGGGGCACGCCTGCAAAAGCGAATTACAGCTCATTTTACAGCTGGTGCACCCCAAGTACTATATTCCGGTGCACGGCGAATACAAGCATCTTTGCAAAAATGCACTGATTGCGCAAGGCGTCGGGATCCCGCAAAACAATATTATCATCTCGGATCTCGGCAAGGTGATTGAAACCGACGGTGAATCCATGCGTTTCAAAGAAACCGTCCAGGCCGGCAAGGTTCTGGTGGACGGGCTCGGCGTCGGTGACGTCGGCAGTATTGTCCTGCGCGACCGTCGCCATTTGGCAGAGGATGGATTGATTATCGTTGCTGCCGCAGTCCACGCCGCAACCGGAAAACTGACGGCGGGGCCGGACATCATTTCCCGCGGGTTTGTTTATGTCCGCGAGTCTGAAGAATTGATGGACCACGCAAAAGAAATTGCGAAAAAAGCATTAGAGGGCTGTCTTTCCGCCGGCACGCCGGATTGGCCGATGATGAAATCCACCGTCCGTGAAGCCCTTTCGTCTTATCTGTTTCAAAAAACAAAGCGTTCGCCGATGATCCTGCCGATTATCATGAACGTTTAAAGCTTCTTGTTTGGAGGGAACGACATGAAAAAGAGTCGAAATATTTTTAACTACGCCGTTATTTCCATGTTCCTAATTGCCTTCTCTTTTTCAGTCGTTACTGCCTTTTTCAATGTTGTCGCCTCTATCGTTGAGCTCGGCATCACCACCCTGGCATTTGGCGCCGCGGTGTTCCTGTCCCGCAAGCTGCGCCAGGAAGCATACGCCTTTTTCGGCGTCGTGGAGCAAAGCCTGTCTCCCGAAAGCAGACAGGCGCTGCAGCTGCTGCCGCTGCCGGTGTGCCTGTTGAACGATCAAGAGGAATTTGTTTGGTATAATGACCGTTTCTCTGTCGAAGTGCTGGGCGGTGAAAATGCCTACGCGCTGCCGTTTGAAAGCCGCTTTCATATCAAGGCGCAAGCCTATGAGGACCTTTCCTACAAAGAAAAACGGTTCACGGTGCTTTCCTCCCTGCTTGAAAACGGCAATGAAACCCTGAAAATTCTTTACTTTTTGGAAAACACCGATTTGAAAAACGCTGCGGATCGTTTTTTACAAAAACGACCGGCAGTCCTGCACATTCTGATTGACAATTACGAGGAATTGATAAATTCGATCAGCGGCAGCGAGAAGAATTTTATCGGCAGCCGCATTGAGTCTATTTTGGAAAAAACACTGGTTTCCGAGGCCGGCGGTTTTCTGCGCAAGCTGGAAAAGGACCGTTTTGTTGCCATTATTGACAGCACTCATTTGGAAAAGCTGATTGAAAACAAGTTTGAGCTGCTCGGGCGGGTGCATAAAGCTACTGCTTCAGGCCACCTGTTTGCAACGCTTTCCATCGGGATCGGCAAGGGTGCGGACGACCTGCGTTCTTCCGACACCATGGCCCGTCAGGCGCTGGATATGGCGCTGGGGCGCGGCGGAGACCAAGTGGCCGTTAAAAGCGATCACGGTTTTGAGTTTTTTGGCGGACTTTCCAAGGGCGTGGAAAAGCGCGCTAAGGTGCGTTCCCGCATGATTGCATCGGCTCTGCGCGAGCTGTTGGGCGAATGTGACAATGTTGTGCTGATGGGCCACAAAATGTCGGATTTTGACTGCGTCGGTGCGGCCGCCGGGTTATACCGAGCCATTTCCGAGACGCAAAAGCCCGTACACATATGTTTGGACCGGAGCGCCACCTTGGCCGAAGAGCTTATTGAGCATCTATGTCAAAACGGCTGTGAGGCGGCCTTCATCACACCGCAGCAGGCGCGCGAAGCGGTCGGCCGACACACCCTGCTGATTGTGCTGGATACGCATAATCCGGATTTTGTGGAGTATCCTCCCCTGCTGGATGCTGCCGGGGACATTGTAATCATCGACCATCATCGGAAAATGGTCCGCTTTATTGAAAATGCCGTGATTTTTTATCACGAGCCAAACGCTTCGTCGACCTGCGAAATGGTCACCGAGCTGTTGCAGTACTTTTCGGAAAACGCCGTCATCGCGCGCCCCATTGCCGAGGCGCTGCTGGCCGGCATCATGCTGGATACCAAAAACTTTATCGTGAAATCGGGGGTCAGGACCTTTGAGGCCGCTGCCGTTCTTCGGCGCAGCGGCGCCGATCTTATCCGGGTCAACGGCTGGTTTGCCAGCTCCATCGAAACCTATCACCAGCGCGCACAGCTGATTGCGGCCGCCGAGATTGTACACGGATGTGCCATCGCCTGTCAGGACCGTTATTGTGACGCGCTGACGCTGGCTGCGCCGCAAACAGCCGACGAGCTGCTGCATATGCGTTCGGTCTTTGCAACCTTTGTCCTTTATTTGCATGACGGAATCGTCAGCATTTCGGCCCGTTCTTACGGTGCAGTCAACGTCCAGCTGATTATGGAAAAGCTGGGCGGCGGCGGACACCTGACTATGGCCGGCGCACAGATCCCGGCTGAAAGCTGTGAACCGGTCCGCCAGCAGCTGCTGGCGGTGCTCTCCGAATATTTTGAAGAAAATCCCCCCGCCGGGTCGGAGGGAAGGAGGTAAAAATCATGAAAGTTATTTTAAAAACAGACGTTAAGGGAAGCGGCAAAAAAGGAGAGATCCTGAATGTGTCGGACGGATACGCCCGCAATTTTCTATTTCCCCGCGGCCTTGCAGTTGAAGCCAATGCCCAAGCCATGAATGAGTATAACAATGCCCAATCCTCCAAGGAGCATCACGACCGGATGCTGAAAGAGGCGGCACTGGCCGCCAAAAAACAATTGGACGGCGCAAACCTGACCTTGATCGCCAAAGCGGGACAGGGCGGCCGGCTTTTCGGTTCGGTGACGGCTCGTGAGATCTCGGCCGAAATTCAGCGCACGCTGCATCTGGACATTGACAAAAAGAAGCTGGTGCTGGACAGTGATATTAAATCCTTCGGCAGCTTTACCGTTCCGGTCAAGCTGTACCCGGGTGTGACGGCTAATTTAAAAGTGACCGTTTCGGAGTGATTGCATGGATCAGCAAAGCTATCTGGCTGCTGTTGAGCGGCTTTTTGAAAAAAGCGAATATATAACCATTAAAAAATTGCCGGTCAAGCTGTTGACAGCGCCGCGTGTTGACGCGCGGGTGTCGGGACGTCTTTTTTGCTTTATTGTGCGCGACGCCGCTCCCGACATGGCGCTTTGCACCGCGCTGGCGCGCTATGCGCTCAGTCTTTCCTTTTACGATGACGCGGAGCGACGTCGAAAGGACGCGGTTTTGGTGCTATTTCCGGTTTCTTCCCTCGACGAGGGTGCAAAAGCGCTGCTTTCGCAGCGCTGTAAAAAAATCGGCTCCGCCGCATGTCTGCCGGCTGTTTTTGACCTATCTCAAAATACCCTGCATTGCGCACGGAAATTTCCGCCTTTCGGCGGCGGGGAATTTCAGTCCCTATGTACGTTTGCACATAAGTTTCTGCAGCCTGAAAAGGAGGAATGAATATGGAGGCCTTTTCCGAGACCTTTGAGCAGCTTCCCTTCGACTTGGAGGCCGAGCAATCCGTGCTGGGCGCTCTGCTTTTGGATAGCAGCTGTATGCCGACAGTGCTGGAATATCTGACGGCGGATTCCTTTTACAAAGAGCAGCACCGAGAGCTGTTTTCATTAATGCTGGGCATGTTTTCCGCCGGTGAAACCATGGACTTTATCACCGTGCTCGGCCATGTTCGTTCCGAACATATTTTTGAAAGCGACGAACAGGCAAAGCTTTATCTGACCCAGCTGGTGCAGATTGTGCCGACCACGAAAAACGTGGACGAGTACGCCAAGCTGGTTCGGGAACGATATTATGTGCGCCGTTTGATCGGTGTTTCGGGCACGATCCGGCGAGAAGCCAACGAGGGATTGGACGCTAAGGAGCTGCTGGATCACGCTGAACAGCAGATCTACGAAATCCGTCAAGGCAAGGATTCCACCGGCCTGACCCATATTTCCGATGTCATCGTCAGTACTTACGACGATTTGCAGCGCATTGCCAACGAAAGTCAAAACGGGCTGCTGGGTCTTTCCTCCGGTTTTGGTGATTTAGACCGCACCACCAACGGGCTCAACAAATCCGATCTGATCGTTTTGGCGGCCCGCCCCGGTGTCGGTAAAACCAGTCTTGCTTTAAATATTGCCGCGCACGTCGGAGAACGTTCCGGCAAAAGCGTCGCCGTTTTCAGCCTTGAAATGTCCAAAGAACAGCTGGTGCTGCGTATGCTTTCGACTGCGGCGCGGATCCCGAACACGCAACTGCGCATCGGTCAGCTGGAGGATGCGCAGTGGAGCGATCTTGCCGAAGCCTCCGGCCGCCTGTCCTCCTGTTCCATCTATATTGACGACACCTCCAGCATTAATATTGCCGACATGCGTGCCAAGCTGCGGCGCATTCATAATCTTGGTCTTGTTATTGTGGACTATCTGCAGCTGATGACCTCCGCAAAGCACACCGACAACCGTGTCCAGGAAGTGTCCGGGATTACCCGTGACCTTAAAATCCTGGCTAAAGACCTCAATGTCCCGGTGATAGTGCTGTCCCAGCTGAGTCGTGCTTCGGAAAAAAACCCAAAGCCCATGCTTTCGGACTTGCGCGAATCCGGCTCTATTGAGCAGGACGCCGATATTGTTCTTATGCTCTATAAAGACAATGAAAATCAGGGGGAACCGGCCGAGGGTGCAGTGCAAAATGCCGGCGGCAGTTACCTTGTCAACTGCGACATTGCCAAAAACCGTCATGGCGAGGTGCGAACGCTGCAATTCCACTGGGACGGGCAATACACCCGTTTCTCCTCCGTCGGGTACTTACAAAATGAAGGATAAGGCCTTAAACACCATTTCCCAATATCATATGCTGCAAAAGGGAGACCGGGTCGTGCTCGGCGTTTCCGGCGGGGCAGATTCGATGGCGCTTTGCTGCCTGCTGCTGTCGCTGCGGGAAAGCCTGCATCTGACCTTGGCCGTCTGTCACATCAATCACCGGCTGCGCGGCTGGGAATCAGATCGGGACGAGCAGTTTGTGCATGACTTTTGCGCCCGAAACTCCCTGCCCTTTTATGCAATGCACTGCGATATTGCCGCCTTAGCTCAACAAAAAAAATGCGGAGTAGAGGCCTGCGGCCGGAGTGTACGGTATCGCTTTTTTGCGCAAACGGCCGAGGATCTCGGCCCCGGCACAAAAATTGCCACCGCGCACAATGCCGAGGACAACACCGAGACCTTGTTCCTGCACCTCATGCGCGGCTGCGGGCCGGACGGGCTGTGCGGTATCCCGCCGGTGCGTGGAAATATCATTCGGCCGCTGATTGCATGCAGTCGGCAGGAGATCGAAGCTTACCTGATGTCTATCGGCCAATCCTATGTTGTTGACAGCACAAATCAGGACACGCAATACCGCCGCAACCTTCTGCGGCAAGATATTTTGCCGCGGCTGCGTGCCCAAGCACCCGAATTAGATCGTTCCCTGCACCAACTGTCCGCTCTTTGCAGAGAACAACGCGATTTTGTGAAAGAAGTTGTCCGGCGAGAATACAACGCCCTTTTACGGGACGGCGCTCTGCCGAAAAAAGCCCTGCTGGAACGCAACATCTATTTACAGCGCGAGATCCTCGCCGCCTTCTTTAAAGAAAACCATATTGAACTGTCTTTTAAGTTGATCGATGCAGCCTTGTCTGCTGCAAAGCACGGGCATTTTCCCCTTTCTCTGCCGGGCGGCCGGGCGCTGTATTGTTCACAGACAGGTCTTCTCTACCTTTCCTCTCCGACACTGCCCCCGCCGGTTCCCTTCCGGCCGACTCTCGGCAGTCACCGCCTGCCGGACGGCAGTCTTTTGCGCTTATCCCTGCTGGAGCAGGCGGATTTTCAGCGCTTAAAAGAAAATTTTCCGGAACAGTTAAAAAACTGTTTAAACTATGCTATAATAAAAGATGATTGCTTGATTCGGGCGCGCAAAAGCGAGGATCGGATTTTGCTTTTCCCCCGTTTAGTTACAAAAACTTTAAAAAAACTTTTCAATGAGGCCAAGATTCCGGTCGAAAAAAGGGATATAATACCCTTGTTGGCGCGGGGAAATCAAGTGCTTTGGGTGCCGAATCTCGGCATTGATGCAAGTGCTGCCGTCTCCCGGGACACCGAACGGATCCTTTTCCTGGAGCTCTTTGAAAATGCAAAGGAGACGGAGACGAAAAATCATGGAAAATGACATTCTGAAAATTTTGGTGACCGAAGAACAGCTGCGCCAAAAGGTTGCAGAGCTGGGCGCGCGGATCAGCCGGGATTATGCCGATAAAAACCTGCTGCTGGTCAGCATTTTAAAAGGGTCGGTTATTTTTATGGCAGACTTGATGCGATCCATCACCATCCCGGCAAAGATTGACTTCATGGCCGTCTCCAGCTACGGCAGCGGGGTTAAAACCTCCGGCGTCGTCAAGATCGTCAAAGATCTGGACATTGACTTGAACGGCTACGATGTTCTGATTGTCGAGGACATTCTGGACAGCGGCATGACCCTAAAGTACATCACCGAGCTTTTGCGCCAGCGCGGCACCCGCAGCATTCGTATTGCAACGCTGCTGGATAAACCGGCACGCCGCAAGGTGGATATCAAGGCGGATTATTACTGTTTTGATATTCCGGACGAGTTTGTCGTCGGGTACGGCCTGGACTACGACGAACACTATCGTAATTTCCCTGCCGTGGGCGTATTAAAGCCCGAGGTCTATTCAAAATAACACACGGAGGTACGCAACGCCGATGAAAAAGCGCAACATGACCGGCTATCTGCTGACGGCTTTGGCAATTTTTTTGATTGTCTTTGGATTCTACAAAATGATGCCGAGCACCCAAAAAACCTTGAAATATGACCAGGTAGTCGCGTTGTTTGAGGAAAACAAAGTAAAAAGCTACAGCCTGAATTTCAACAACAATCAGCTCAAGCTGGAGCTATTTGAGAAATCCGAAACGCTGGGAGACAGCAGATTCACTTATAAAGTGCCCAGTATTTCCTATTTCCTGGAGGATGTACAGCCCTATGTGGATGAGTACAACAAGGGGAAGCCCACGGCAGACCGGATTCAATATGACCTGATTCCCGCTACACCGACGCCTTGGTGGCTGACCTTTTTACCGACGGTTTTATTGATTGTTGCCATGGTCGTCCTCTATCTTTTTATGATGAAGCGTATGCAGGACGGCGGTCTCGGGAACGGCAAAATTTCTTCCTTTGGCAAGGCCAAGATTGCCGACAGCAAAAACGGCCGCACCACAACCTTTAAGGACGTTGCGGGAGCCGACGAGGAAAAAGCCGAGCTTGCCGAAATCGTGGACTTTTTAAAGTCCCCCAAAAAGTTTAATGAGCTGGGCGCGCGTATTCCCAAAGGCGTATTGCTGATGGGCCCTCCGGGCACCGGTAAAACCCTGCTGGCGCGTGCCGTTGCCGGTGAAGCGGGTGTTCCGTTCTTTTCCATTTCCGGCTCCGACTTTGTTGAAATGTTTGTCGGCGTCGGCGCCTCTCGTGTCCGGGACCTGTTTGACCAGGCCAAAAAAAATGCGCCGAGCATTATCTTTATCGACGAAATCGACGCTGTCGGTCGTCACCGCGGAGCCGGTCTCGGCGGCGGACACGACGAACGGGAGCAGACATTAAACCAGCTGCTGGTTGAAATGGACGGGTTTGGCGTTAACGAAGGCGTCATTGTGATTGCCGCCACCAACCGTCGGGATATTTTGGATCCCGCCCTGCTGCGGCCGGGTCGATTCGACCGTGAAATCGTGGTCGGATATCCCGATGTCCGCGGCCGCGAGGAGATCCTCAAGGTGCATTCGCGCAACAAGCCGCTGTCGCCTGATGTAGACCTTCGTGTAATTGCACGCTCCACCACCGGTTTTACCGGTGCAGATCTTGAAAATTTAATGAACGAAGCTGCTTTGCTGGCTGCCCGGTCCGGTCGCCTCGCCATCACCGAAGAGGATATCGAAGAGGCCACCATTAAAGTGGTCGCCGGTACCGAGAAAAAATCCCGCAAGATGACCGAAAAAGACAAAACCATCACTGCCTATCATGAAGCAGGACACGCAATCTGCATGTACTATCTGGAAACGCAGGATGATGTGCACCATATTTCCATCATTCCGCGCGGAATGGCAGCCGGATTTACAATGTCGCTGCCTGAGCAGGACAAAACGCATATGTCCCGCCGGGAGATGAAGGAAACTTTGATCGGTCTGCTCGGTGGTCGTGCATCGGAGCAGCTGACTCAAGAGGACATCTGTACCGGCGCCTCCAACGACATGGAGCGTGCCACCTCGATTGCCAAGGCTATGGTCATGAAGTACGGCTTTTCGGAAAAGCTCGGCACCATGGTGTACGGGCATGACGAAGGCGGCGAGGTTTTCCTGGGCCGTGATATTTCTCAATCCCGAGGGTACTCGGAGGAGGTCGCCTTTGAAATTGACACCGAGGTCCGCCGCTTGATTGACGATGCTTACAAAAAAGCGCTCGACCTGCTTTTTGCACATCGTGACCAGCTGGATTTAATTGCCAAGACCTTGCTGGAGCGTGAAAAGATTGACCAAGCCGAATTCATGTCCCTGATGAAAACCGGCGCTCTGCCCGATGACAAGTCCGCCGCTTTGACAAAGGAGACTGAGCCGGCCGACACCGCCCCGGAAAAAAATGCGGCGACGGAAAAGGCGCCGGAGGTTCAAACCGCCGATCAATCGGAAAGCGATTCGACTGCCGATGCAGAACAAAAATTCGACAATTAGTTCAAACGGCCGCCGGCCCAAAAGTCTATGCAGCGCCGGAAAAACACATGGCTGCCGACACGAAAAAAGGGGAAGCCGTGACAGCGCCGAACAACTTTGTCCGTTGCTTTAATTTCTAAGTTTTTATTGGCCCGCGGTGCTGAGCGCCGCGGGCATTTTTGTGTCCCCTTGTCCGAAAATCCCGACGCTCGATTCTCGCGCTTACTTTTCGGCCGATTTCCCTTGACAAAAAGAGAGTCTGTGCTACAATAATAGCATAAAACGACAAGGGCTTGCCGGAGTGGTATATCCGGCAAGCCCTGCGCATGGGAGCTTTGATATGGCACACTTTTTTACAACGCTTTTTGCAGATTTCACCGAAAATATCCCGGCTCAACTGCTGGGCTTTGTCGCCATGGGGATCTACTTTTTGTCTTATCAATTTAACAGCAGCCGGAAAACTGTTTTGTTTCAATTTTTTTCCTCGTGGCTGTACGCCGTCCACTTTTTTTGGCTCGGAGCGCCGGCCGGCACCGTCGTCAATATTTTTGCGGTGCTCAGTGCTGCGGTTTTCTATTTTAGGGCTGAAAAAAAGTGGGCAGCAACGCCGCTGTGGCCGATTTTGTTCATTGCCGCAGCAACTGTTTTTACCCTGCAAAACTGGCAAGGTCCGCTTTCCCTGCTCCCGATTTTTTCTTTTGTCTGCTCGCGAGCTGCACTATGGAGCCGCAATGCGCGCATCACCCGCATTTTTGCTTTGCCGGCTTCGGTGTTGTTCCTGATTTATGACTTTGCAAGCCACTCCTATGCCGGAACGCTGACAGAAATATTTGCATTGATATCGCTGCTGATTGCCTTCATTCGTTTTGACCTTTTAAAGCTCCGGCAGGCAGAACAGCATTCATAAAAAAACCGGCGGCAGGCGGCTCCTTCGGGGGCGCCTGCCGCTTTTGTTTACCGGTGCAGCCTATTGACGAAAGTGCCGGAATGGATTACAATATTTTGTAGGACAATAAATACTAAGTTTTTTAAAAAGGGGGGGCGGCTGTGCCGGAAAAAGATATTTGCCAAATTCCTGTTCTCGTCCGGCAAGGCGCCTTAGAGGAGCTTGTTTCTCTGCTGCAAAAAACGGCTCCGAGGGCTCAAAAAATATTGCTGGTTACCGACCGAACAGTCGGCGCCCTTTATGCAAAGAACCTGACCGATCTTCTGTCTGCAACCGGGAAGCCCATTCTCTTGCAGGAAATTCCCTGCGGCGAAGCCGGAAAGCAGCTTTCCTCCCTAACCGAGATTCTTAAAAGGCTGACCCGGGAGCACTTTTCTCGTTTTGATCTTGTTTTAGCCCTCGGCGGCGGCTGTGTCTGTGACACGGCGGCGCTGGCTGCCTCTCTGTATCAACGCGGTATGTGCCTTGTTTTGCTGCCGACTACGCTGCTCTGCGCCGTAGATGCGGGTATCGGCGGGAAAACCGCCATAAATTTTGGCGGTATTAAAAATCAAATCGGCAGCTTCTACCTGCCGGACGCCGTGCTTTGTGACACCCGGCTGCTGTGCACCCTGCCCCCGGAAGAAATGAAAAACGGTTATGCCGAAATCATTAAATGCACCGCCCTTTTTGACGCTGCGCTTTTTAGCGCGCTGCAGCAGACGCCGCTTAAAGAAATGGAGCTATCCGGCTTAATTTCCTTTTCCATTCATTGCAAACGTCGGCTGGCATCTCAAGACCTGCATGATTTAGGGCAACGTCGTCTGCTTAATTTCGGCCACACGCTGGGGCATGCTGTCGAACAGCTTTCCCATTTTGAAATTCCGCACGGACATGCCGTTTCCATTGGGATGGTTTTAATTACGCGTGCCCTCGAAAGCCTCCCCGGATATGCGCAAACGGCCGATCGATTGGCAGAAGTCCTTAAAAAAAACGGGCTCCCGGTGCAAACAGTCTACTCGGCCGACGAGCTTGTACAGGCCGCTGCTGCAGATAAAAAACGCTGCGGTGACCAAATTACGCTGGCAGCCTTGCCGGACTTCGGTCAAGGAACGCTGATTCCGCTTTCGCTGTCGGATTTGCGAGCGCGTCTTGCACGTATTCTTTCGGTATAAAGGAGAAAAATATGCAGCTGACCTTGCACCCTGCCCGACTTTCCGGCAGACTGATGCCGCCGCCGGCCAAATCCATTATATTACGCGCCGTTGTCTGTGCCTTATTTTGTGCGCAGCCGCTGGAGCTGACAGTCGGCAACCTCTGTGAGGACACCGCCGCGGCGCTGGACTGTGCCCGCGCGCTGGGGTTTCAAGCCGTACTGCACGGGGAAAAGGTCTTGCTGACGCCGCCAAGTCAGCCCGCTTGTACGGCTGTTTTGCCCTGTCGCGACAGCGCCGCTTGCTTGCATTTTATGCTGGCGGCTTGTGCCGCCCGCGGCGGGAGGTATACCTTTTTGCTTTCGCCGGCGCTGCAGCGCCGGCCCCATGAGCCGTTGCTGCAGCTTTTGCGAGAAAACGGCTGTCAAGTCCTCTCGGGGCAGGACCGATTGGAGCTTTCCGGCCGGTTGTGTCCGGGCAGCATAACGGTCGACGCCGCTCTCTCCTCTCAATACGCTTCAGCGCTGATGATGGCGCTGCCATCGCTTGCCGAGCCGAGTGTTTTAACGCTGCAGGGCACAGTCTCCCGACCGTATCTGGATTTAACCTGCGCCGTTCTTCGGCACTTCGGCGTTTTTTTGTCGGCGCACGACAAACAGTGGAGGATTCCGGCCTCTGTCTTTCAAAGTCCCGGCAGCCTTTGCCCGGAGCCGGACTGCTCCGCTGCCGCATTCTTTGCTGCTGCCAACCTGCTCGGCAGCACAGTCTCCCTGCCGGATATGACCGACTGTTTGCAGGGAGACCGGCAAATCGTTCCTATTCTTTCTAAAATGCGCCGGCAAGAAAATTGTTGTATTGATGTTTCAAAAACCCCTGATTTGCTGCCGATTTTGGCAGTCGTTGCCGCCGTCCTGCCGGGCAGGCGCGTGTTTAACGGCGTCCTGCGATTAAAGCATAAAGAAAGCGACCGAATCCAAAGCACCCGCTCCATGATTTGCGCTCTCGGCGGACAGGCCGCTTGGGACGGGAGACTGCTTGAAATTACCGGCGGGCCGCTGCATGGGGGCACCGTGAACAGTTATGGGGATCATCGTATTGCCATGGCGGCTGCTATTGCAGCCACTGTGTGCAGCGACAGCGTCATCCTGCAAAACGCCGAATGTGTCGCCAAATCCTACCCGAATTTTTGGCGAGATTATCTTTCATTGGGAGGAAAAGCAGATGGTAAAATTTCTGGAGTGTCTCTCCGTTGAAATCACCGGCGCATCACATTGCGAAGCACTTATCCTACAGGTCGACGGTCTTCCGGCCGGGCTGTCCATAGACATGGACGCGCTCACCGCTTTTCTTAAAAGGCGTTCCCCCGGCAGGGCGCTGACCTCGGCTCGCCGAGAGCCGGATGATTTTGTGCTGCTCTCCGGCCTGCAAAACGGCCGTTTGACCGGAGAAACATTATCTGTACGCTTTCCCAATCATGATGTGCGCTCCAAAGACTATGAAAACCCGTTTGTCCCGCGTCCGGGACACGCAGATTTTGCAGCTCGGGCACGTTTCGGTTTTGATCTTGACCTTTCCGGCGGCGGACGTTTTTCAGCTCGAATGACCCTGCCGCTTTGTTTCCTCGGCGGCATTTGTCTGCAGCTGCTGCATCAGCGGGGCATTACCGTCGGGGCACATCTGCTTCGGGTCGGCTCGGCCTGCGACCGCCCCTTTGACCCGGTAGCCCTCACCCCGGAAGAGCTTGCGGATTGCGCTGCCCGTTTTCCGGCAGTCCTGAACCCGCAGGCGGGCTGCGCAATGGCCGACGCCGTCCGGCAGGCCGGCGCAGAAGGTGATTCCTTGGGCGGTATTTTGGAAGGTGCCGTGCTGGGCCTTAAGCCGGGTATGCTCGGCGGTCCGCTATTCGACGGTCTGGAAAGCCTTCTTTCCGCTGCTCTTTTTGCCCTGCCTGCCGTAAAAGGGGTTTCCTTCGGCTCCGGCTTTGCGGGAGCCTGCCGAACCGGCAGCCAAAACAACGACCCCTTTGTTCTCCAAAACGGCGCTGTCACCTGTGAAAAAAATGATGCCGGCGGAATCCTCGGCGGAATCTGCACCGGGCTCCCGTTGGTTTTCTCGGTGGCTGTCAAGCCTACGCCATCCATAGCCCGACCGCAGCAGTCTGTCGACCTGAAAACTCGTCAGCCGGTTGTGCTTGAAATCCGAGGACGACATGATCCTTGTGCTGCCCTGCGCGCCGTTCCGTGTGTAGAAGCGGTGACAGCTATTTGCTTCATTGATCTCTTTTTGAAGGAGGGTTTTATCCATGGAGCTTGATCTCCTGCGCGATGAAATTGACCAAATCGACGACCGGATCAGTGCGTTGTTTGAACAACGTATGGCATTGGTTGAAAAAATTGCCGATCAAAAAAAGGAAACCGGCACGGCTGTTTCAGATCCTGCGCGCGAGCAGTCTGTTTTAAACCGCATTTGTTGCGGCCGGCGCTTTGCGCCACAGCTCCGTTGTCTGTACGACGCTATTTTTAAAATCAGCCGCGCCTACCAGGAAAACCGGCGATAAGGAGGGGGTTTTATGTCGTTCGGACTTTTGGGACAGCACCTTTCTCACAGCCTTTCGCCGCTTTTGCACCAAGAAATCGGCGGCTATCCCTATCATTTATACGAAATAGAGCCTCAACGACTGCAAAATTTTTTCATGCGCCGTGAATTTGACGGGATAAATGTTACGATCCCATATAAAAAGATGTGCTTGCCCTATTGCGACC
>CAKSSH010000029.1 GCA_934488695.1 uncultured Oscillospiraceae bacterium | reverse complement strand
GGATGTTTACAAGCCCTCCGCGCGCCGTATGCTTTGGCGTGCCTCTTGACGGGGCAAAGCCGCTTTCCGGCGGCGGGGCTTTTTGCCGGCGCTTGCCGCCCCGCCCCGCCCGTCGCACCGCCCGTCGCACTGCTTGCTGCACCGCCTGCCGCTCTGCCTGTCGCGCTGCTTGCCGCACCGCTTGCCGCACCGCCTGCCACACCGCCTGCTGCACCGCCTTGCCGCCCCGCTTGCCGCGCCGCCTGCTGCACCGCCTGCCGCTCTGCCTGCCGCACCGCCTTGCCGCGCCGCCCGCCACGCCGCCTGCCGCCCCGCTTGCTGCACTGCCTGCCGCACCGCCTTGCCGCGCCGCCTGCTGCACCGCCCGCCGCACCGCCTGCTACTCCGCCTGCTACTCTGCCTGCTGCGCCGCCTGCTACTCTGCCTGCTGCGCCGCCTGCCGCGCCGCCTGCCGCGCCGCCTGCCGCGCCCCCCAAGTTATTGTGCGGACTTCCGGCGGCAGGAGGGTTTTTGCTCGTGCCGGCAAGGCGGCGCGCAAGCGCTTGCCATTTGTTTCTTTGACTGTTCGGGAAAGCCCGTTTTTAAGAGAGGAGAGAAAAAGGTCGAAATTTCCGAAACAAAAAGAGAAATTTTCTTTACAGACGCTTCGGAAATTGGTATAATGAGAATACAGAATAAAAAAAGGAACGAAATTATGGGAAAAATCATTGTGTTTGCCAATCAGAAGGGCGGCGTCGGGAAAACGACCTGCGCCGTCAATGTTGCGGCCGGGATTGCCGCGCTGGGCAAAAAGGTCCTTTTATGCGATATGGACCCGCAGGGCAATGCGACCAGCGGTCTCGGAATCTCGAAAAAAAAGATCTCTCGGTCGATTTATGAGGTTCTGTGCGGCGGGGCTTCGGCGGCAGAGGCGACGGTTCGGGGCGTCTGCAAGAATTTGGACGCCTTGCCCGCCAGTGTCAATTTGGCCGGCGCCGAGCTGGAGCTTTCGGAGATGGAAAACCGTCAGGCGCGGCTGCGGCAGGCGCTGTCGCTTTTGCGGGAACAATACGATTTTATTTTTATCGACTGTCCTCCCTCGTTGGGGCTTTTGACCCTCAACGCCCTGTGCGCCTGTGACAGCGTGTTGATTCCGATTCAGTGCGAATACTACGCACTGGAGGGGCTGTCACAGCTGATGAGCACGGTGCGGACGGTGAAACGGCTATATAATCCCATGATTGACGTTGAGGGCGTTGTGCTGACGATGTATGACGGTCGGCTGAATCTGACGGTTCAGGTGGCCGGTGAGATCAAGCGATTTTTTCCGAACAAGGTGTACAAAACGGCGATTCCGCGGAATGTTCGTCTGTCGGAGGCGCCCAGCTTCGGGCGGCCGGTGATGTATTACGATGCGGTTTCCCGCGGCGCCAAGGCATATTCGGAGCTTTGCCGGGAAATTCTGGCGGCCAATCGGTAAAATCCGCAGAAAGAAGGAGACGGAGTATGGCAGCAAAAAAAGGCGGCCTCGGCAGGGGGCTGGACGCTCTTTTTCAGGATAACAGCATGGAGGCGGACAGCGGCGTTGTGACGCTGCGCCTGTCCGAAATCAAGCCCAATCACGAGCAGCCGAGAAAGTTTTTTGATGATGAAGCGCTTTCGGAGCTGGCGGCGTCCATTCGGGAACATGGCGTTTTACAGCCGCTGATTGTTCGGCCTCTTTTGGGCGGAGAGTATCAGCTGATTGCCGGGGAGCGGCGTTATCGCGCCGCCATGCTGGCGCAGGTGCCGACCGTTCCGGTCGTCATTCGGGAATATTCCGACATGGAGGCAATGGAGGTCGCGCTGGTGGAAAACCTGCAGCGGCGTGATTTAAATCCGCTGGAAGAAGGCGCCGGGTATAAAGCGCTGGCCGAGCAGTTTTCCATGACACAGGCCGAAATCGCCAAACGGGTGGGGAAATCCCGGCCGGCAGTGGCAAACGCCATGCGTCTTTGCGAGCTTCCGCAGGAGGTGAAGGATGCGGTTTCGTCGGGAATCCTTTCTATGGGGCATGCCCGGGCACTGCTTTCCCTGGAGGAGGACGAGAAGATTTGTCAGGCGGCACGCCGGGTGGCGGAACGCGGGCTGTCGGTGCGGCAGACCGAGCAGATGGTTTCGCGGCTGCTGAAAGAAAAGGCAAGGCCGAAAAAAGAGGTCCGGGTAGACAGCTTTTATAAGGAGCTTGAGCTGGCCCTTGAAAAAACCTGGGGACGGAAGGTCCGCATTTCGCCGTCCGGGGAAAACGTCGGCAGCTTGACGGTGGATTATTTAAACCGGGAGGATCTCATTGAGTTGACCGAGCGGCTGACCGGCAAAAAGATCGACGAAACCGAATATTAATATTACAGATTGTAATAAATAGCAAGAATATTACAAAAACCCCCAAGATTTGGGGGTTTTTTGCATAGTGCGCTCAAAAAGCCGGAAAAGATGACAAGGAAAAAACTTTGCAGCGATACAAAACCGCACTGCGCCGCGGGAAAGAAAGCGCGGGCGCGAAACGGACAAGCGCGCCCGCGCGAAAACAAATCGGGCGGAACGCTTTTGACCGAGTTTTCATAAGATAATAGTGACACAAGTCGAAACCGGGCGGCGGACTGCCGTTTTCCGGCATCTATGAGAAGGAGATGTCAAACCATGAATGTAAATCCGTATCCTCCCTGCGAAGTCCCGATTTCCGAACCGGCCTGCGGCGTAAAGCCGCCGAAGGGCGACTGCTGCGACCGACACAGCTTTCAAATTGTAGACGTTAGTCTTCCGCTGGAGCTTTGCCCGGCCACCGAGGTCGGTCGGATCGAAACCGAATGCTTCGGCGAGCCGTGTATCCAATGTGAGCAGGAGCCGTGCGGCTCAAACTGCAGCATTATCATTACCCAAAGCGTGAAAATCAGAATCCCGGTGAAATTCGGTGTAAAAACGATTCAGGGCAACAGCTTTATCCAGTGCGGTGAGCAGGATTGCCGGAAATAAGAGAAACGGCGCGCAGGACGCAAACGAAGGATAGGCAAAGGCCGGCCGAAAGAAGCTTCTTTCGGCCGGCCTTTTGAGTTTGCGTGCAAAGGCACGGTGGGAGCGCCGGGAACCCCGAGAGCATGTGCAAAGGGCGCCTTAGACCATCTGTTCGGGGTGAAAGACCCGGTCAAACTGTTCCTCGGTCAAAAAGCCCAGCGACAGACAGGCCTCGCGCAGCGAAATGTTTTCGCGGTAGGCCGTTTGGGCAGTTTTGGCGGCGTTTTCGTAGCCGATGTGGGGGGATAGCGCCGTGACCAGCATCAGCGAGCGGTTTAAATTTTCGGACATCTTTTCACGGTCGGCTTCAATGCCGGACACACAACGCTCGCAGAAAGAGCGGGTAACGTCCGAAAGCAACCGGACCGATTGTAAAAAATTCGCAATGCAAACCGGCAAAAAGACATTAAGCTCAAAATTTCCCTGTGAGGCGGCCATGGAGACGGCAGCGTCATTGCTGAGCACCTGGACGGCCACTTGGGTTACGGCCTCACACTGGGTGGGGTTGACCTTGCCCGGCATGATCGAAGACCCCGGCTCGTTTTCCGGCAGGTGCAGCTCTCCGAGACCGCAGCGCGGGCCGCTGGCCATCCAGCGAATATCGTTGGCAATTTTCATAAGGTCGCAGGCACAGGCCTTGACGGCGCCGTGGGCAAAAACCAGCTCTGACAGTGAGGTCAGCGCATGAAATTTGTTCGGAGCCGTCTCAAACGGGCGGCCGGTCATGCTTTGCAGCTCTGCGGCGACGGCTCGGTCAAAGCCGGCCGGGGCGTTAAGACCGGTGCCGACAGCGGTTCCGCCGATTGCCAGCCGATACAGACCCGGCAGGGCGGCGCGCAGTTGACTGCAGTCCTGCTCCAAACCGGAACGCCACCCGCTGATTTCCTGGGAAAAGGCAATGGGGGTCGCGTCCTGCAAATGAGTGCGTCCGCTTTTGAGGACGCCGGCGTTTTTCGATTCCAGCTCGCGCAGGGTTTCAATCAGCGCACAAAGAGCCGGCAGCAGCCGATCCTCAATGGCGGCGGCGGCGGCGATGTGCATGGCGGTCGGAAAAGTGTCGTTGGAGGACTGACTCATGTTGACGTCGTCATTCGGATGCAACAGAGAACAGCCCAGCCGGGCATTGGCCCGATTGGCAATCACCTCATTGACATTCATGTTGGTCTGGGTGCCGGAGCCGGTTTGAAAAATGACCAGCGGAAAATGCTCCCAGAGGGCGCCGGATAAAATCTCATCACAGACCTCTTCAATGGCGCGGCATTTTTGCGCCGTCATTTGCGCCGGACACAGACGGGCATTTTGCCGCGCGGCCGCTTTTTTTAGGAGGGCAAAGGCGGTTAGGATTTCCTGCGGCATGCTCTCTCGTCCGCCACCGATAGGAAAGTTTTGATAGCTGCGCTGTGTCTGTGCTCCCCAAAATTTGTCTGACGGAACCTTGATGGGTCCCATGGAGTCTTTCTCTGTGCGAAACGTCATGCCGGCCAGCTCCTTTCTGCTTTTCTTCATCATAGCACAAATGCGTTGAAAAAACAAGAAAAACCGTCAAAAAAGTATACAAATCGCAATAAATAGAACTGTTTATACAATAAACAATATTAAAATAACTAAAAACAGGGAAAATAGTCCCCTTTCTGGTTGCGGCGGGGGGAGGACGCCGCCGGGGGCGGGGAGCTGCTGCGCAAAAATTATTGACGGGAAAAACGCGCCGCGCCGGGAAGCCCCCGCAAGGGGGGCCCTGCTGAGAAGAAGCCGCATCGCGCGGACAAATTTTTGCCGGCCGCAAAAGAAAGCGCGCTGTGTTGAAAATTTTTTGTCGACGCGAAAGCGCCGCCGCAGGGGGAAACCCCTGCTGAGAAGAAGCCGCGCCGCACGGACAAATTTCTGCCGGCCGCAAAAGAAAGCGCGCCGTGTTGAAAATTTTTTGTCGGCGCGAAAGCGTCGCCGCAGGGGGAACCCCTGCTGAGAAGAAGCTGCGCCGCACGGATGAATTTCTGCCGGCCGCAAAAGAAAGCGCGCCGTGTTGAAAATTTTTTGTCGGCGCGAAAGCGCCGCCGGGCGAGCAGACAAAACAATTCCCGCCGGCGGCGCTTTCGCGCTCGCCGGCGGGAGGGCTGATCGATCAGCAAAGATGCTTTTTGTTAGATCCGGGAGAAAAACCAATGCGGAGGGATTCTCCCACCAAAGGGCCGGGGTTTAAGCCTTGAAGGCTTCCTCGACCGCGACGGCACAGGCGACCGTCATTCCGACCATCGGGTTGTTGCCCGCGCCGATGAGGCCCATCATTTCGACATGCGCCGGAACCGAAGAGGAGCCGGCAAACTGCGCGTCGGAGTGCATTCTGCCCATGGTGTCGGTCATTCCGTAGGAGGACGGACCGGCGGCCATGTTGTCGGGGTGCAGGGTCCGGCCGGTGCCGCCGCCGGAGGCCACCGAGAAGTAGTTTACGCCGTTTTCAACGCACCATTTTTTATAGGTGCCGGCGACCGGGTGCTGGAACCGGGTCGGGTTGGTGGAGTTTCCGGTGATGGAAACGCCGACCTTTTCAAGCTTCATAATGGCAACGCCCTCGGGGACGTTGTCGGCGCCGTAGCAGCGGACGTCCGCGCGCGGCCCCTTGGAAAACGCTTTTTCAAGGGTGACCTTCACCTGCTCGGAATAGGGGTCGAACTCGGTTTCGCAATAGGTGAAGCCGTTGATACGGGAAATGATGTACGCCGCATCCTTGCCCAGTCCGTTGAGGATGACCCGCAACGGCTTTACGCGGACCTTGTTGGCGTTCAGCGCAATTTTAATGGCGCCCTCCGCGGCGGCAAAGGACTCATGTCCGGCCAGGAAACAAAAACACTCGGTCTCCTCGCTGAGCAGCATTTTTCCGAGGTTTCCGTGGCCGAGACCGACCTTGCGGTTTTCGGCGACGGAGCCGGGAATGCAGAACGACTGCAGGCCGATCCCGATGGCGGCAGCGGCGTCCGCCGCTTTGGTGCAGCCTTTTTTGATGGCGATGGCGCAGCCGACGGTGTATGCCCAGACTGCATTTTCAAAGCAAATGGGCTGGGTGCCGCGAACGATCTTATCACAGTCGATCCCGTGTGCCAGAGTAAGCTCACGGCATTGTTCAATGGAAGAAATTCCGTACTCCTTCAGTACGCCGTTGATTTTATCTACGCGTCTTTCGTATCCTTCAAACAAACTCATTTCAGCGTACCTCCTTATTCCTTGCGGGGGTCAATGTACTTGACCGCCTCGTCAAATCTGCCGTAGGTCCCGCGGGACTTTTCCCACGCTTCGTTCGGCTCCATGCCTTTTTTGATAAAATCGGTCATTTTGCCCAGCGAGACAAATTCATAGCCGATAACTTCGTCGTTCTCATCCACGGCCATGCGGGTGCAGTAGCCCTCGGTCATTTCCAGATAACGAACGCCCTTGGCGCGGGTGCCGTACATGGTGCCGACCATGGAACGCTCTCCCTTGCCCAAATCCTCCATGCCGGCGCCGATAACCAAGCCGCCTTCCGAGAAAGCCGACTGAGAACGGCCGTATACAATTTGCAAAAACAGCTCTCGCATAGCGGTGTTGATCGCATCGCAGACAAGGTCGCTGTTGAGCGCCTCCAGAACGGTTTTGCCCGGCAGAATCTCGGCCGCCATGGCAGCAGAATGGGTCATGCCCGAGCAGCCGATGGTCTCAATCAAAGCCTCTTCGATAATACCGTTTTTCACATTAAGGGACAGCTTGCAGGCTCCCTGCTGCGGGGCGCACCAGCCGACTCCGTGAGTGTAGGCCGAAATATCGGTGATTTCCTTGGCCTCAACCCACTTGCCCTCTTCGGGGATGGGCGCCGGACCGTGGTGCGGGCCTTTGGCCAGCGGGCACATCTGCTGAACTTCCTGAGAATAGTCCATATTACAAAACTCCTTTCGGTTTCTCTGTACGTTCCCATACAAAGATTATTATAATATTTTCGTGGGGTTTTGTAAAGAGGAAAGCGTCAAAAAAGGTGGGAATTGTCAAAAAAATGTCAAAAAAGCGTTTTGCCGAGGGACTTGAAAAAAGCAAGCGCTTTCGGGTACAATAAAAGAAAGGAGCTGTTTTAATGAATACTTTTGAAAAGATCTATGAGCAGGTTCGGAGAATCCCGCGCGGGCGGGTGGCGACCTATGGGCAGATTGCGCTGCTTGCAGGCAACCCGCACTGGTCACAGGTTGTGGGGTATGCGCTGCACGTCAATCCCGCGCCGGGGGAAATCCCTTGCCATCGGGTGGTCAACCGTTTCGGCGGGCTGGCGCCCGCCTTTGCCTTTGGCGGCGCCGGCCGACAGGCTCAGCTGCTGTGTGAGGAGGGCGTGCCCTTTTTGCAGGACGGTCGTGTGGATTTAAAGCGCTGCTTGTGGGACGGCGGCGCGGCGTCAGAGAAATCACAATCCTAATAGTATAATTAAAGATAATAAATACTATTTGTATTTAAATTATCCGAGTCACCACGCCGGAAAAAGCTTGCGCCGGAAAAAGCTTGCGCCGGAAAAAGCTTGCGCCGGAAAAAGCTTGCGCCGGAAAAAGCTTGCAGCGGAAAACGCTTACGCCGGAAAAAGCTTGCGGCGGAAAACGCTTGCGCCGGAAAACGCTTGCGCCGGAAAACGCTTGCGCCGGGAAACGGTCACGCCGAAAAACGGCCACGGCGGAAAAGCTTGCGGCGGGAAACGGCCGCGCCGCGCCCGAAGGGGCGCGGCGCCTGCGCGGCTAAACCCACGGCGCGCAGGCAACCAAAGGATGGAGGCTGGGCTGCGCTAAAACAAAAAGCCCGGGCCTCTCGGCCCGGGCTTTTTCAAAAGGCGAGGACGCTACAGCCGGGCAACACCGCTTTCGCGAGCGGCGGCCGCGACGGCAGCCGCAACGGCGGGCGCAATGCGCGCGTCAAAAGCGGCGGGGAGAATGTGCTCTGCCGACAGCTCGTCATCCGAAATCAGCGAAGCGATTGCGTGGGCCGCAGCCAGCTTCATGGGCTCGTTGATATCCGAGGCGCGGCAGTCGAAGGCGCCGCGAAAAATCCCGGGGAAAACCAGCACATTGTTGATTTGGTTGGGAAAATCGCTGCGCCCGGTCCCGACCACGGCGGCGCCGGCTTTTTTGGCAAGGTCGGGCATAATTTCGGGCGTCGGGTTTGCCATGGCAAACAAAATCGGGTCGGGCGCCATGCTGCGAACCATTTCCTCATCGACGAGGTTGGGCGCCGAAACGCCGATAAAGACATCGGCGCCGGCCAGCACTTGACGCAGCGTGCCCTGCTTCTTTTCACGGTTGGTCAACCGGGCCATTTCGGCCTGAGCGGGGTTGAGCCCCTCTTGACCCTCGTAAATGGCGCCGACCTTATCACAGAGAATTACATTTTTAAGGCCGCAGGATAACAGCAACCGGGTGATGGAGATGCCGGCTGCACCGGCACCGTTGAGCACCAGACGAATTTCGCCGATGTCTTTGCCGACGACCCGCAGGGCATTGAGCAGCGCCGCCAGAACGACAACGGCGGTGCCGTGCTGGTCGTCGTGGAAAATCGGAATATCGCACTTTTCTTTCAGCTTGCGCTCGATCTCAAAACAGCGCGGCGCGGCAATGTCCTCCAAATTGATTCCGCCGAAGGAGCCGGAAATGAGGTAAATGGTGTTGACGATTTCGTCAACATCCTTGGATTTGATGCAGAGCGGGAATGCGTCGACCCCGCCGAACTCCTTGAAAAGAACGCATTTTCCCTCCATGACCGGCATACCGGCTTCGGGGCCGATGTCTCCCAAGCCCAGCACGGCGGTTCCGTCGGTCACCACCAGACAAAGATTGTGCCGGCGGGTCAGCTCATAAGATTTGTCGGGATCCTTTTGAATCTCCAAACAAGGCGCGGCAACGCCGGGCGTGTAGGCCAGCGACAGGTCGCGGCTGTTTTTGGCGGGAACGGTCGAAACAACTTCGATCTTCCCCTTTTTTTCGTAGTGCAAAGCCAGGCTTTGCTCTGAGATGGACGGTTGCATACAAAAACCCCTTTCATATTTGATGGCACAATTTCATTGTACAACTTTTTCGGGGAGACGTAAAGAGCAAAATAAAATTTTTGCGCATAGTATATTGCAAAACCAAATAAGATATGGTACAATAACTCTGTAAAGGCAGACTCGGGAAGAGTAGCGAGCCGGATTTCTTCAAAAGAGAGGCGCCCGAAAGGTGAAAGAGCGCCGGAGAAAGAGCTTTGCGAAGTGCCCCCGACAGCCCGCAGCGTGAAGCCGGCTCGGTGAGTAGCGCCGCGCGCCCGCCCTGCGTTATCGGGGCAGCGGATAAAAATGTCCGCAGAGTGAAAAATCCGAGTGGAACCGCGGCTGCCGGCCGCCCCGGAAACGCCTAAGCGTTTTCGGGATTTTTTGTTTTGAGGTGAAAAGCATGTTTGACCGTATTCGTTACGATATCCGGGCCATCCGGGAGCGGGACCCGGCGGCGCGAAATGACTTGGAGGTCCTGCTTTTATATTCGGGGCTGCACGCGGTGATCTATCACCGCTGGGCACACTTTTTTTATCGACACCGGTGTTTTTTTATTGCGCGCCTGATTTCGCAGACCTCCCGGCACCTGACCGGGATAGAGATTCATCCCGGCGCCCAAATCGGGCGGGGACTGTTTATTGACCACGGCATGGGCGTGGTCATCGGCGAAACGACCGAAATCGGGGACGACTGCACCATTTATCAGGGCGTGACCCTGGGCGGCACCGGCAAGGACCGCGGCAAGCGGCACCCGACGCTCGGCAACAATGTTATGGTTGGCTGCGGCGCCAAGGTGTTAGGGCCGTTTGTGGTGGGCGACGGGGCTAAAATTGCCGCCGGCGCTGTTGTGCTGGACGCGGTGGCGCCGGGCGCCACCGCGGTCGGCGTCCCGGCGCGGACGGTGGGCCGGTATCGGACCGGCAAGAGCGCGCAGGACTTGGATCAGGTCCACATTCCGGATCCGGTGCAGCAGGAGCTTCGGCAGCTGCGCCGTCAGATAGAGCAGCTGGAAAAGCAGCTTGATTTACAGCCCGAAAAAAGAAAAAAGGAAACAAAGGAGACGTCAAAATGAAAATTCTAAACACCCTGACCGGAACTCGGGACGAATTTATCCCTCTGCAGGAGGGGGTCGTGAATATGTATGTCTGCGGGCCGACGGTGTATAATTACATTCACATCGGCAACACCCGGCCGCTTTGCGTTTTTGACACCCTGCGCCGGTATTTTGAGTATCGGGGATATCGGGTCAATTATGTGCAGAATTTTACCGATATTGACGACAAGCTCATTCGCCGCGCACAGGAGGAGCATACAACGGTGCCGGCGCTTGCGGAGAAGTACATCGCCGAGTATAAGATAGACGCGGCCGGCCTGAACGTCCGTCCGGCAACGGTGCACCCGCGCGCCACCGAGAACATCGGCAATATTATCGAGCTGATCGAGATTTTGGAGAAAAAGGGCTTTACCTATTGCGCAGACGGCGACGTTTATTTCAGAACCCGGCGCTTTCCGGAGTACGGCAAGCTGTCTCATATGCCGCTTGAGGAGCTGGAGGCCGGCGCCCGAATCAATGTCAGCGAGAAAAAAGAGGATCCGATGGACTTTGTGCTTTGGAAAGCGGCCAAGGAGGGAGAGCCTTTTTGGGAGTCCCCCTGGGGACGCGGCCGGCCGGGCTGGCACATTGAGTGCTCTGCCATGGCGCGCAGCATTCTGGGAGAGACGATTGATTTGCACTGTGGCGGGCAGGACCTCATTTTTCCGCACCACGAAAACGAGATTGCCCAAAGCGAATGTGCCAGCGGCAAGTGCTTTGCACGGTACTGGATGCACAATGGGTATATCAACATCGACAATCGAAAAATGTCCAAATCGCTGGGCAATTTCTTTACGGCGCGCGAAATCGGCGAAAAGTATGGCTACGAGCCCATTCGGTATATCATGATATCGTCGCATTACCGCAGTCCGGTCAATTACAGCACCGAAATTTTGACCCAGGCGCAAAACTCGTTGGACAGACTGTACACCTGCCGGGAGAATTTGGCGCAGGCCGCGCGGTATGCCGAGGCGACGCCGGCAGACCCGGCGGCACTGGAGCGGCTTTCGGCACTGGAGCGGCAGTTCTGCGAGGCAATGGATGACGACTTTAACACGGCGGACGCGCTGGCGGCAGTTTTTGAGCTGGTCCGCGAGATTAACAGCCGGGTGGTCGGCTGCACCGCATCGCAGGAATACACGGCGGCGGCACAGGAAACCTTTGAGCGGCTGATCGGCGTTTTGGGTCTGCTTTACGAGCGCCGCGGCGCCGAGGAGCCGGACGCCGAGATCGAAGCGCAGATCCGGGAGCGTCAAAAGGCGCGTGCCGAACGGGACTTTCAGCGGGCCGACGCGATTCGCGATGCGCTCCGTCAGCAGGGCATTGTGCTGGAGGATACGCCGCAGGGGGTCAAATGGCACCGTGCGTCGCGTGGATAATTTACAAACCGGTAACAAAAAGAACGGTCAAATCGTGTACAATAAAAGGGATATCACAAAAGCTTTCAGCGGAAGGATGTTTTGACGATGGGAAAAGCAGAACGGGTACGAAATGCACGTCTTGCAATTGAGGAAAAGAAACAAGAGCAACGGGCGTTGGAGCAGAAAAAGGCGCGTCGGGCCCGGCGCGTGAATATTTCTTTGGCGGCCGTGGCGGCAGGGCTTCTCATTGCCTTTGTCGGCGGACTGATGTTTTACAATCGCGGGATTGAAACCGGGGCCTTTCTGCGCCGGAAAACGGCGTTGAAGTCGGAGCATTTTTCGATGAACGCCGCGACCTATACCTATTTTTTCAACTACCAATATCAAAGCTTTATCAACAACAATTCCACCAAGCTCAAGAGCTACGGGCTGGATGTGGAAACCTCGCTGCGCGATCAGGAGCAGAGCAGCGGTAAGACATGGTTTGATTATTTTATCAATCAGACCACCCAAAACTTAAGCGAGCTGATGTACCTTTCGGAGATGGCCAAGGCAGAGGGGATGGAGCTGAACGAGGCCGGCAAAAAGCAGCTGGAGATCTTTTTTGAGTCGCTGGACAAGACGGCTCAAGAGATGAAAATGAAGACTAAGGATTATATTTATGCGGCATACGGCCAGGGGGTTTCTCGGGAAGACATCCGCAAGGGGCTGGAGCTGTCCCTGCTGGCGACACAGTATTATAATGAAAAGGTCGGCGCAAAGACCTACACCGACGCCGAGATCGAGGAATATTACAAAGAAAACATCAACGATTTCCGCACGGTGAATTATAAGCAGTATTCGTTTTATCCGAGCACGACCGACGGGATGACCGACGAGCAGAAAAATGCGGCGAAGCAGGTGGCGGCCGACAAGGCATCCCGCCTTGCGAAGGCCAAGACGCCGGCCGAGTTTGACCGGATTTTGACCGCCATTTTAAAAGAGGACGGCAGTGATGACGAAGCCGTTAAGACAGCACTCTCCAAGTCTCTTGTCGAGAACAGCACGTATGACGAAAGCTTTGAGATTTCCAAATGGGCGTTCGGAGGGGACGCTCGGCTGTATGCTACCCGGACTTATGATAACGGCAGCTATGTCGCGACCTATATGATTGCTGCGCTGCCGCGTCGGGACGAGAGCGAGACGCGGTCGGTCCGACACATTTTAATTAAATCGTCCGGCGAGGCGGCGGATGCCGAGGCCAAGAAAAAGGCCGAGGAGATTCTTGAAAAGTTTAAGAAAAACCCGAGCACGGAGAACTTTAGCAATCTGGCGCTGGAGTACAGCGAGGATCCCGGATCTGCGCAGACCGGCGGCCTTTATGAAAACTTTACCCGCGAAAGCATGGTCACCGCTTTTTCCGACTGGAGCTTTGACGCGACGCGCAAGACCGGGGACACCGGGATTGTCAAAACTGATTATGGTTATCATATTATGTGCTTTGAGGGTGTCGGCCAGCCGAAGTGGCGGGCAGATGTGGTCGCTGCTATGAAGAATGACTTTTATAACGGACTGTATAAGCAGGCGAAGGACACGTATAAGGTCGAATCCGACGAAAATGCGCTGCAGGCGGTGCCAGAAATCCGGGTTCGCAGTGCCACCACCTCCTCGGCGGCCTGAGCCGAAAGCGGCCGGCGGGTCGGGTGTGGGCAGCGCCGAAAAGGAGCGCTGACGACAGTGGCACTTGAAAACCGGGTTCGCAGTGCCACCACCTCCTCGGCGGCCTGAGCCGAAAGCGGCCGGCGGGCCGGGTGTGGGCAGCGCCGAAAAGGAGCGCTGACGACAGTGGCACTTGAAAACCGGGTCCGCAGTGCAACCACCTCCTCGGCGGCCTGAGCCGAAAGCGGCCGGCGGGGTCTGAAAGGAAGAAAAAAAGAGGGGACGTTTTATGAAAAAGATCATTTGCGCCGTGCTGGCGTTTGCGCTGCTGCTGACCGGACTGTGCGGCTGCGGCCAAAAAGCTGTGGCAAAGGACGCCTTCCGAATTTGTATTTCCAATCATTCTGGGGAAAAAATCCGCGGGATAAATCTTCGCCTGACTGCCGGGGACGGAACGCAGCAGTCGGTCTACCTCGGTAAAGGAGATAACGGGGTTGTGCTGGCTGATGATCAGCTGAGCTATGACTTTACCGATGAAAAATTTAAAGATCTTTCGCACCTGCTTGATTGTGTGATTGAGGTGACGGTCGTTGCCGAAAACGGAGATAGAGTCCCGGCGACGAACGACATTACGATTTCTATCGTTTCCTTCGGCGAGGCATACTATTACAGCATGGATGGCAGCGCCAAAAACGGCTACCATCTGTCCAAGACAGCCAAACCATACTGATTCGGCCCTTTGGCCGGAACCATAAAAATGCCGTCCGCGGTGAAAGGGGATTCGCCCTTTCACCGCGGACGGCAAAATTTTTTGAGGAACGTTTTCGGGAGAGACCTTCGGCCGACAGAGCGCTTTACAAGGCTTGTGGTCGGCCGGCAGAGCGCCGACGTAGCGCGCGTTGCAAATCGCCCGCGCAAAGCCCGCCGGAAAACTCTCTGCATACGCTTGCAGCGAGCTTAAAATGCAATAGCCTTTTCAATGTGGGCAGCAATCTCCTCAATGCGTACCCGCTCTTGGGTCATGCTGTCGCGGTCACGAAGGGTGACGCAGCCGTCCTCAAGGCTGTCAAAATCAAAGGTAATACACAGCGGAGTGCCGATTTCGTCTTGGCGGCGATAACGCCGGCCGATGGAGCCGGCCTCGTCATAGTCCACCATGAATTTTTTGGAAAGCTCGGTGTACAGCTCGCGCGCCGGCTCTGCCAATTTTTTGGAAAGCGGCAGCACTGCGGCCTTAAAGGGTGCCAGGGCGCCGTGCAGGCGGAGAACGACGCGGGTGTCCTGCTTTTCGGCATCGACGATTTCCTCGTCATAGGCGTTGCAGAGAAACGCCAGCGTAATGCGGTCAGCTCCCAGCGAAGGCTCAATAACATAGGGAATGTACTTTTCGCCGGTTTCGGGGTCAAAGTAATCCATCGGCTGACCGCTGTGATTCTGGTGCTGCGTCAGGTCGTAATCGGTCCGGTCGGCCACACCCCACAGCTCGCCCCAGCCAAACGGGAAGAGGAATTCAAAATCGGTCGTCGCCTTAGAATAGAAGCAAAGCTCTTCAGGGTCGTGATCGCGCAGCCGCAGGCTTTCTTCGGCAAGGCCGAGATTCAGCAGAAAGTCCCGGCAGTAGCCGCGCCAGAAAGAGAACCACTCCAAATCGGTGCCGGGCTTGCAGAAAAACTCCAGCTCCATTTGCTCAAATTCGCGGATTCGGAAAATAAAGTTGCCCGGGGTGATCTCATTGCGGAACGATTTGCCGATTTGGGCAACGCCGAACGGGATCTTTTTTCGGGTGGTACGCTGAATGTTTTTAAAATTGACGAAAATACCCTGCGCCGTTTCGGGGCGCAGATAAATGGTCGACGAGGAATCCTCGGTGACCCCCTGAAAGGTTTTAAACATCAGATTGAACTTGCGAATATCGGTAAAATCATGGCTGCCGCAGGAGGGGCAGGCAATTTGATTTTCCCGGATGTAGGCGAGCATTTGCTCGTCGCTCCAGCCGGCGGGATTGATGTCCAGTCCGTTTTCGGCGGCGTAGTCCTCAATGAGCTTGTCGGCACGGTGCCGGGTTTTGCAGGACTTGCAGTCCATTAGCGGATCGGAAAAGCCGCCAAGATGGCCAGAGGCGACCCAGGTTTCGGGATTCATCAAAATGGCGCTGTCCAAGCCCACATTGTAGGGCGATTCCTGGACAAATTTTTTCCACCACGCACGTTTAATGTTGTTTTTCAGCTCGACGCCGAGCGGTCCAAAGTCCCACGAATTGGCAAGACCGCCGTAAATTTCACTGCCGGGATAGACAAATCCGCGGTTTTTACAAAGTGTCACAATGGTTTCCATGGTTTTTTTGCTGTTTTCCATTTTAAAATCCCTCTTTTTTTGTAGTAGACTGTGTATCCGGGCGGGCTGCACGGCGCAGAGCGGCAATCTCGGCTCGGGTCAGCTCCCGGTATTCCCCGGGCTGCAGCATTCCCAGCTTGAGCGGGCCGACGGCAACGCGCTTGAGCCGGCCGACCGTCAGGCCGACGGCCTCACACATCTTGCGAATTTGGCGGTTACGACCCTCGTGGATGGTCATTTCCATAACGCTGCGGGTCGGGGTCGCAGTCAGCACATTGATAATGGCCGGCGCAGTCCTTTGCCCGTCGATCACAACGCCGGCAGCCAGTGCGGCGGCGGTTTCGTCATCCACGGCGCTGTCCACCGTAACGCGGTATCGCTTGCTGATGTGGTAGCGCGGGTGCATCATTTGATTGGCAAATTCCCCGTCGTCCGTGAGCAGCAGCAGTCCCTCGGAGTTGCGGTCCAGTCGACCGATGGGGTAAAGCCGAACGCCGAGGTCGGCCACCAGCTCCGAAACGGTCTTGCGTCCCAGCTCGTCCTTGAGGGTGGTGACATAACCACGCGGCTTGTACAGCGCGATATAGTGCTTTTCCCTTTTTTTGGGCAGCACGATAAGCTGCCCGTCCACGGTCAGACGGCATTTCTGCGGGTCGATTTGCTGGCCGATTTTGGCCGGATGGCCGTCCACCCGGACAAGGCCGGCTGCAATCAGCTCCTCTGCCCGCCGGCGGGAGCAGAAGCCCGCTTCGGACAGAATTTTTTGGATCCTTTCTTGCATATTTTTCCTCCCAGCGCGCCTCCCGGCGCTCGTTTTGCAATATAGGGGCCGTTGCTGCACCGCCGACAGCGGGGCGGCAGGCCGAAATTTATGAAAAGGCGGCCCGAAGACGGGCAAACAGCCGTTTTGTCCAATTCAGAGGTTTTTCCTTGTTCGGCAAGGTCGGGCAGGGAGAAGAGGCTTCGGCAATCAGAGGCAGACTTTGCAGCAGGCACTCCCCCACGCGGCACTCCAAGCACCCGACCACCTCTCCCGCCATGACCGGGGCATATTCAAACGGTCGCAGTCGGGCTGTCAGCGTCAGCTGTTCACCGGCGCGCAGAGAGAGCGGCGGCGCCGGGGACGGTAATGCGGACACCGAAGAAAGCGTTCCGCCGACAATCGGCAGGCGGTATTTCTGTGCCGGCAGGCTTGCCGGCGTATAAAGGGAAAAACCGTAATCATAAAGGGCGGTGTGGTCGCGCCAGTCGTCGGGAGCCTTGAGGGTGACGCAGATAAGGCGGCGCCCTTGTCGACTGCAGGCCGAAACCAAACAGCGGCCGGCTTTTTTGGTAAAGCCGGTTTTAATGCCGATACAGCCGTCCAGCTCTCGCAAAAGACGGTTGTGATTTTGAAAGCTGCGGGTGACGGCCGGGGTGCCGCAGGTGATCGACAGGCGCGAGCTGGCACAGATTTCGGCAAAAGCGCGGTTTTGCAAGGCGGCCGCACCAAGACGCGCCATGTCATACGCCGTTGAGAAGTGCTCTCGGTCATCCAGTCCGGACGGGGTTACAAAGTGGGTGTCGGAAAGGCCGAGCACAGCTGCGCGGGCGTTCATTTTTGCCGCAAAGGCCGCAGGGCTGCCCGCGAGGCGAACGGCGGCTGCGTTGGCAGCGTCGTTGCCCGAAAGCAACAGCATACCGACGGCAAGGTCGGTCAAGGTTACACGATCGCCCGGCAGCAGACCCATGGAGGTTCCTTCTACCCGAAGAGAGGCGCTGTCTACCGCGAAAGAAGCCTGTGGGTCCGGCGATTCCAGCGCCAGCAGCGCGGTCATAATTTTGGTGGTGCTGGCCATGGCAAGGCGCTGCCGTTCATTTTTGCAAAACAGCAGCGCACCGGTGTCCGCGTCCATCAACACGGCAGACAGGGCTGAAACCGATGGCGGCGAAGCCGCCTTTATTGTGGGAAGGGACGTTTGGAGCACCGGTGAGAAAGAGATAAGCAGAGGGGCGGCGCCGGACGCCGCAGCGTCCGGTCCGGGCAAAAGCCCGGACGCGCCGGCCCGCAGCGCGGCCGGATCGGCGCACAGCGATGCCAGCAGCAGGAGCAGGCTTGCCCGGCACAGGATACGCCGGCGCAGGCGCCGCCCCCGCCTCGACCGTTTTTTGAAAAGGAACATAACAAGGCCTCCCGCATATGTTTTCAAAAAAGTATATGCGGAAAAGAGAAGAAAAATCGTTTAACCTTCGTTGTTGCCCTTTTTGTCCTTTTTGGCCTTGCCGATCAGGGAAGTGATTTGGGAAATGGTGTCGGGAATAAGATTGCAGAAACGATCGACACTTTCGCCGTCCTTGGCGATTTGCAGCAGTCGAACATTTCCGTTTTCAATCACCAAAAAGGCTTTCGGCGTGACTGAAATACCGGCACCGCCGCCGCCGCCGAAGAGGTCTTTTTGGCTTTTACTCGGAAAGTCGGACCCGCCCGAGGCATACCCGACAGAAAGCTTCGATACCGGGATAATCACAGTATCTTCCGAGACCGTAATCGGTTTTCCGATGACGGTTTCGGCGTCGCACAGCTCGCGGACCTTTTCCAGCGTCGCGCCCATCAGACCTAAAATGGGATGTTCACTCATGTTTTTTCGCTCCTTTTTCTGTTTTTTTCTTTTTATCAGGGAATGCATCGGCCAGTGTCTGTAGATCGGGCAGCAGCCGATGCAGGGAAAAGAGCACGGTAATGGGCAGAAAAGAGGCGGTCGCATTCAGCGTGTAGACCGTCTTTTCCGCGTCGTAGTCCGGCAGAACAATAATGTGGTGCTGCCGGAGCGTCAAAAAATTGGCAAGTACCGCCGCGGCAGAATGGAAATAAGCCGACAGCTGCCCGCAGCGAATGGCAATTTCGGCAGCGTCCTCCCCGCCGACCGTAACCTGCAAATCTGCCTTGACCCGCAGCAGAGAAAGCAGCAGCCGCAGCAAACGGCCGGCCGCCCCCACGGCGGATAACAGCTGCTGCACGCGGTCGATAAACGGATCCCGCTGCCGGCTGCTCGTTTCGGCCGCCGGCTTTTCCGGCTCGCCGCTCGACGGCGCTTTGCCGCCTTTTTTCTTGTCGCGCAAAAACAGCCGAAAGCGGAAAAAAAGCCATAAAAGAGTTATACGCCCCTGCTCGGAAGCCCAGTGAATTTTGAGCTTGACGGGGAAAAAACTCAGCAGTACAAGCAGCGCAAGCAGGGAAAGAAAGACCGTTAAAACAACCTGGCCGCCGGTCATAAGGCGGTTTCCGCGTCGTCCGTCACCCCGGTCGACGCGGCCTCATTGGTGTCGCCTCCCGGCTCGGTCGGCTGTGCAGAGGGGGCTTCTGCGCCCTCGCCCGAAGAAGCAGTGTTAGCAGAGGGGGCTTCTGCGCCCCCGCCCGAAGAAGCAGTGTTAGCAGAGAGGGCGTCTGCGCCCTCGCCCGAAGAAGCAGTGTTAGCAGAGAGGGCGTCTGCGCCCTCGCCCGAAGAAGCAGTGTTAGCAGAGGGGGCTTCTGCGCCCCCGCCCAAAGAAGCGGCGTTAAAGGTATTTTCCTGCTGCGCGGCGGGCAACGCCTCGGCAAGAGACGCCGGGTCGCCGCGATCCGGCAGGACCGGCAGGTCGCGCAGAGAAGAAAGACCGAAAGCGCGCAGGAAGTTCGGCGTTGTCCGAAAAGCGATGGGACGACCGGGCAGCTCCAGCCGGCCGGACTCCTCAATCAGCTCCTTTTCGCATAGAGTGGCCACCACGCCGGAGCAGTCTACCCCGCGGATTTGTTCCATAAAAGCACGGGTGACCGGCTGGTTGTAGGCGACAATGGCCAGCACCTCCAACGCCGCCTGAGACAGCGGCGCGTTACGGCGCATATCCAGTGCGGCGCGCACCGCGTCGGCATACTCCTGCCGGGAGGTCATCTGATAGCTGTCCTCCAGACGCAGAATACACAGCCCGCAGCCGCGCTCATCATATTCGTCGGAAAGCTGCTGCAGCAGCTTGTGTACGGTCTTGGCGTCAACGCCGATGACCTCGGCAATTCGACCGGCGGAGATCGGCTCTCCGCTGGCAAATAAAATCGCTTCTATTGCTCCTCGATGTTCTCGGATTCCCAATCAATATCTCCTCCTGCCGTGTTGTAAAAAAGGCTTTGACCGTCCTCCGTTACGCAAATTCGTTCGTGACGGATCAGCTCCAGCACCGCCAAAAAAGAGGCGACCAGCTCGTAACGATCATGATTTTGCTGCCAGATTTCGCTCATCGGCACCGGCTCGGCGCCCAAAATTCTGGATAAGATCAGGGTGACCCGGGAGCGGATGGACACCACCTTGCGTGCGACGATTTGATGAAAGGCGGTTTCGGGCGGCGGCAGGCGCCTTTGCCGGCGGCCGGCGACGGCCAGATAGGCCTCCAAAAGTTTTTGAACCTCAACCTGTCCCGTAAAGGTTTTGGGAAGGTCCGGCTCTTCCGGCGCACGGACAAAAAGGTCCCCACCGACATGATTTTCGCGCAGCTCCTGTGCCACCTGCTTGCAAACGCTGTATTCCAGGAGCTGACCCTCCAGCTCGCTTTTCAGCTCCTGCGCCTCTTCCTCGTGGCGCGGCAGCAGCATGGCGGTTTTAATATAAACAAGGCGAGCGGCCATCTCCAGAAATTCGCTGGCAACGTCCATGTCCTGCGCCTGCATTTTTTCAATGTAGTCAAGGTACTGCTCCAAAAGCCGGGAAATCGGAATATCGTAGATGTCCAGCTTGTGTTTGGCGATCAGGGATAAAAGAAGATCCAGCGGGCCTTCAAATTTTTCAAGCGTAAAGGTAACGCCCTCCAAGCTGTCACATCCTTTCTTTTGGAATCGTTTTTGTCGGGATTTACCCGGCCATTTGCGCAAGCAGCGCAGAGAGGGGAATGCCCGGAGCGCTGCCGAGGAAAAACGTGGCACGATCAAAGAGCCAGAAAATGCCCGAGGCAGCATAGCGAATCAGGGTGGACAAGATCCCGGTGCGGTTGTCTATAAAAATCACCGCCAGCAGAATCAGAAAACTGTAACGCTCCAGCTGATCCATTGCCGCTTGCGCCCGGTAAGGCAAAAAGAAGTTCAGAATCCGCGAGCCGTCCAACGGCGGAATGGGCAGCAGATTGAAAAAGGCCAGCAGAATGTTGGTAAAACTGATGGTCCAAAAAAGCCAATAGCAGAAAAAGAAAAAGGGAAGCCCGGAGGCGTTGCCGATCAGCAGCAAGAGCTTGGCAAAAATCAAAAACAACAGGGAAAGAATCAGATTGGCGACCGGCCCGGCCAGCGCCGTCAGCGCCATGCCGCGGCGCATATTGCCGCGAAAACGGGTCGGGTTAATCGGAACGGGACGCGCCCAGCCGAAGCCGAATAAAACCATGGAGAGCGTCCCCCAAAGGTCAAGGTGTGCCAGCGGGTTTAAGGTCAGACGGCCTTGATAATAAGCGGTATCGTCGCCGAGACGATTGGCCACAAAGGCGTGGGCAAATTCGTGAAACGGCAGCGAAATGAGAATCATCAGCGCAAACGGCAGGTGAGAAACCAACGTATAATAAAGCGACTGCATGGCGTGCAAGGCCCCTTTGTTCAATATTTTTATAAAACCCCATCTTAAAAAAATATTATACCACGTTTTTTCTGAGATTACAACCGTTTTTCCGGATTTTACCCGCCGCGCAAGCCGGCACCGCGCCTCATTTTACCCGCCGCACAAGCCGGCGCCGCGCCTCATTTTACCCGCCGCACAAGCCGGCGC
>CAKSSH010000028.1 GCA_934488695.1 uncultured Oscillospiraceae bacterium | reverse complement strand
TCTGCGGAACGCACGGCAAAACCACCACCTCCTCTATGATTACCCAAGTTTTTATGCAGGCCGGGCTTGATCCCACCACCGTCATTGGCGGAAAGCTTTCGCTCATCGGCGGAAGCGGTCGGGTGGGACATAGTCAAAACATGGTTTGCGAGGCTTGCGAATATGTAGACACCTTTTTAAAGCTTTCCCCCGACGTTGCCGTTATTTTAAATATCGACCAAGATCATATGGAGTACTTTAAAACGCTTGACAACCTCAAAGCGTCCTTCCGAAAATTTGCGCAAATGACAACACGCCTGTTGATTGTTAACGGCGATGACCAAAACACGTTGGATGCTGTTGAAAATCTTCCTCAAAAAACAGTCACTTTCGGGTTGGCGGCACAAAACGATTATTATGCGCAGGACATTCTCTCCTCCGTCTGTACCGAAACACATTCCTTAATCACCTCCTTTGACCTATATCATCATGCGCAAAGCCTCGGCCGCATATCGATCCGGATTCCGGGGCGGCATAATGTATATAACGCACTGGCAGCCTGTGCTGCCTCACTGGAATGCGGCGTTTCGTTTGAAAAAACAGCCGAAGCTCTCGCGCAATTTAAAAGCGCAGCCCGTCGATTTGATGTTTTAGGGATTCAAAACGGTGTCACGATTGCCGATGACTACGCCCATCATCCGGCAGAGCTGGAGGCCACGCTTAAAGCAGCGCTTTCACTGGGTTTTCATCATGTGTGGGCCGTATTTCAACCCTTTACTTTTTCGAGAACAGCTATGCTGCTTGATGATTTTGCACGAGTCCTCTCGTTGGCCGACCGAGTGATTTTAACGCCCATTATGGGCTCACGCGAAATCAACACCTACGGTATTGATTCGGCAGATTTACAAAAAAAGATTGACGGCTGTGTGCTGCTGCCCACCTTTGAGGCAGTTGCCGATTACATTCAAAAAAATGCCGAACCGGACGATTTGGTTATCACCTTGGGCTGCGGCGACATTTACAAAGCAGCTAAACTGATGCTGCAATAACGCACAATGGAAAATTTAGCGCCCCGGCCTATTGGTCGAGGCGTTTTTTTCTTCTCGGCGTCAAAGCAGCGTCGCATTTTTGGCAATCTTTCGCAACACTTTTAAACAAGCTGCGCGCAATCTGCACAAATCATGCAACGTTATTCGACGCATTTTTCGCTTTCTCAAGCCAAAAAACGCCTTTTTCTCGGTAAAACCGACCATTTTCACCCCTCTGTATTTGGCTGTTTTTTACAAAATTTCCTCTATTTTTAAAAAGTTATTGACAAGTATTTAGAAATTTTTTATAATAAATTTATGCAAAAAAGAATCGGACGTGGCTTTGGTTTATGCAGCGCTCGAGATATTTTTGCAAAAACACGCCCGAATAGCTTAAAAAGAGCGTTGAAAAAATCAAAGGTGGCGGTATAAATCCGCCGAGGGCAACTATTCTACCAAAAGCGAGGAAAGAATGACCATGTACGAAGACAAAACCTTAGTATGTAAGGAATGCGGCGCCGAGTTCGTATTCACCGCAGGAGAACAGGAGTTCTATGCCGAAAAAGGCTTTACCAACGAGCCGCAAAGGTGCAAAGAATGTCGTGCCGCCAGAAAAGCCGCTTCCCGCCCCGATCGTGAAATGTTCACCGCGGTCTGCGCCAGCTGCGGCAAAGAAGCAGTCGTTCCCTTTAAGCCCCGCGAGGATCGCCCGGTTTACTGCAGCGAATGCTTTGCCAAGATGAAAGAGGAAGAGGAACAAAACTGATTTCTTTCCTTGCAAGTCTGCAATCAAAAAACGCACGGGGTTTCCCCGTGCGTTTTTTATTTTTAAGCAAGCCTTTTTTAAAAAACCTCCAATGCAATAGGCGGCGGCAAGGTTTTTCGACAGCTTAAAGAAAATCTTACATTCTTTAAAAAGCGGCGCCCCTCCCTTTTTGTCAAGCCAAACCCTTTCGGTGATTGCAAATCCGAGATGAAATGATCAAATCCGTTTCCATGCCCTGTGAAATCGAAATACCGGTCGAAGTATAACGACAAGTCGCAGCTCATAAAAAATGTGCGGCTTTTCCTTATGTGAAAAGCCGCACAAGAGCTTCGCGCTGTGCTTCGTACCGTGTTGTATCGGTTCCCTCTTTTTGCACCCGCAGCGCAATTTCATACTGTTTTCCTCGTTGCGCAAACGCCGGTGCGTCGAACAGCCCGGTTTGCGACAAGGAAACAGTATAAACCGGCTCCTCCTGCTCCAAACCGAGTACAGACCTCAGGTCTGCAAACGCACCTTTTTGAGCCAAGGACTCAAGCAGCTCCGGGTCTCCGATAAAAATACAATTTTCACCATCTGCCAATTCCGCCATCACCCGAGACTGAGCCGCCATCTCATAGCGTACCGTTCCGGTTTGCTCATCAGGCTTTTGATAATGCGCGTTAAAAACCGCAACGCGCACCTCTCCGTCCCCATCTGCATCGGACATCACCTTTTCAAACGCATCAGACAGGGACTTAAGCGCCGAATCCTCATAATACGAGTAGGTGCAAAAAACAAGGGTAACGTCGTATTTTTTATTTGTCAGCACCTGATAAAACAAGAAGGAGGCAATCAACACCAGCGCGCCGACAACCAGCACCGTCCATTTATAATGGTACCAAAAATTTCCGGCCTTTTCCGCAAGGGTCACCGTTTTTGCCTGTTCAGCCTGTTTTTGCTGCTGGTGTTCTTCATACAGCGTATCCGGCAAAAGACCTTGCCGAATTTTCTGCAACCGTATTGCTTCCTTTCGATCCCGGTCATCCAGCATGTCGTAACGCTTATCGTCCTCAGCCACTGAAATCCCTCCGCGCTTATTTTGTGATTTCGAGGATTTTATAACTCACAAGGCCGCCGGGAGCTTCAATTTCAACCGTCTCTCCGGCTCTTTTTCCTTTCAGCGCCCGGCCAATCGGAGATTCATCCGAAATTTTCCCCTTGAGCGGATCGGCTCCGTTGGAGCCGACCAACTGATACACCAGCTCTTCCTGATATTTATTATCGAAAATTTTTACATGCAGCCCAACCTCTACCGTATCGGTCGTCAGTGCCTCTTTATCAATCAGCTCGACGTTTTTCAGGATGGTTTCCAGCTGACGAATTTCTTCCTCGACCATAGCCTGTTCATTTTTGGCTTCATCATATTCACTGTTTTCCGAAAGGTCTCCGAAAGATCTCGCAACCTTGATTTTTTCGGCGACCTCTTTTCTTTTAATTGTTTTCAGCTCTTCAAGCTGGTGCTCCAGTTCTTTAACTTCTTCCTGGGTCATTGCCTTTTTCATGCTAGGTTCTCCTTTAAAAATTATTTATAAATTGCCTTGACAACAGACAGCGCCTTAATAAACTGCGGGTCATTAGTGTTGTCAAGCTCATACCATTGTTTCTCCTGCTCTGCAGAAAGATCCACCACAAAATCCGGCTTCAATCCGACGCCGTTAAAATTATCCGACTTTGGAGGATTGAACTTTGCCGTTGTAATCTTAATGGCGGACCCATCCGACAACGGATAAATATCCTGCATAACGCCCTTGCCATAGGTGTTACTGCCAACCAGCTTAGCCTTGTCATAATCCCGCAGGGCTGCCGCAAAAAGCTCTGCGGCGCTGGCAGTATTCTTATTAACAAGCACCACCATCGGCAAATCCACCTCAGCGCTGTCCGAGGTGTAAAGAACCTTCGTCTTTCCGGCTTTATCCGTGCTGGAAACAATCGGGCCTTCCGGCAATATCATGTCTAAGATTTTAGCTGTTGCCTTCACGGTCCCGCCGGTGTTATTACGAATATCAAAAATGATTCCGTCCGCCCGATCCAGCGCCGTGCTCAGAGCCTTTTCAAACTGTCCGACGGTATTGCTGCTAAACTCGGTAATCCGAATACAGGCGATATCCGACTCCAGCATTTGAAGCTGAACGCTGGGCACCGTAACCTTTCGGCGGGTCATTTCCACCGTCGTTTCTTCTCCACCGCGCCGATAGGTCAGCGTCACCGCTGTACCGGCATTGCCCTTTACAGCAGAAAGCGCCTCTTGATACGCTGTCAGCACATCCGTTTCGCCGACCTTTATAATCTGGTCGCCTTTTTGCAGTCCGGCCGCCATTGCCGGCGAATCCTCGTACACAGTCGTAATGCGGGCATAGCCCTCAGTGTCCTTGGTATAGGAAACGCCGATACCGACCACCTTGCCGCTTAAATCGTCCTTTAAATCATTATATTCCTGCACCGTGTAATATTCTGCCCAGGTGTCTCCAAGACCATCCGTAAAACCGGAAGAAATATGGTCAAGCAACACCGATTCATCAATCTCGCCGTTATAATTTTCGCGAACGATTTTGTTGATTTCGGTGATTTTTTCATAAATTGCCTGCCGTTCATTGATGTTGGCAAGCTTGGAATTAAAGGTGGCTGTTGAAGCAACCATAGTAATCGCCACTGCAACCGCCGACGCAATTGCCATCAGCGCAACTGCCATTCCAAGCGATATTTTTTTATTCATAAGGTATTCCTTCCCACCGTTCCGCCATGGCTAAAACGCCTTATCTTAAATAAGGCAGCGGATCGGTTTCTTTTCCGTTAATATAAATACCGAAATGCAGATGCGGCCCGGTAGAGTTGCCGGTTGACCCGACCTGTGCAATCACGTCCCCTCGCTTGACACTCTGACCCACTCTGGCTGATATTGCACTGCAATGAGCATACAAGGTAACATACCCACCGCCATGGTCAATCATAACATACTTGCCGTAACCTTTTCCCTGTATGTAAGAGGTCACAACCTTGGTCACCGTTCCGGCATTGGCAGCGACAATGTTCTTGCCATAAACTGAGGCGCCCGAAATATCAATACCGGTGTGCCAATTCTTTCTACCGTAAAGCGTCCGCCAGCCAAACTTGGAGGTAATCGTTGAATATCCGGGCAGCGGCCAAGCAAACTGCCCGCCGACATAGGCCCCCGACGACCCTTGATTCCGAAGCATTTCACGAATCTGCTCGTCAATTTCCTCCATTTCCTCGTTAAGCTTGATTTGCTGCGCTCTCAGGCTGTTTTCTTCCTTCGTCAGGGTGGAAAGCAGCCGCTGACTTTCCGAAAACTTATTGTCAAGCGTCTTTTTTTTGCTTTCCATTGTTTTTTGATTGGCCTGCAGCTTGATTTTGGAGGTTTCAATAGCTTCGCGCGCCTGCACAATGCTCTGACGATCCTGATGCAGCTTATCCATCAACTGCTGGTCGCTTTGAGCAAGCCTTTTCATGTATTCGGCATTTTGCAAAAAGTCCGAAAAATTCTTGGAGCCGAACAGAACTTGCCAAATCGTAGTGTCCCCCGACATATACATTGCGCGCAAACGCGCCTTAAACAATGTGTCGTTTTCGGATATTTCCCCTTCCTTTTGGGTTAACATCTTTTGATTTTCACGAATCTGTGCATTCAGCACGGTTACCTGGCTGGACAAATTGGCAATTTGTTCCTCCACAACGCTGATTTGTTCATCCAGCTGCTTTTTATATTTTATCTGCTGTGATTTCTGGTTTTGGGTCTTGCTCATTTCTTTGTTGAGTGCATTCAGCTTTTTTTCAAGCTCACTGTACCGGTTTTCAAGGCTGGATACCGTAGCGGTATCTGCGGCACGCGGCTGCAGGACAGACGTGCCGAACAGGCAGCTCAAAACAACGGCGATGAGGCTCACCAGCGCCGCTGCTGTTTGTTTGCCGTTTCTGCGTCGTTTCATCTCCTGTTCCTCCTTTGCTTAAACTTTCAGGTGCTTGCGTACGCTCAACATACTGCCCAAAGCACCGATTAGGACACCTGCCGCTAAATAAAGCAGCGCAAGCGGCAACGCAATATCGGAAAACGGGATCAAAGAGGCTGCCGCACTGCTCATCCAGGCAGTTAAATTTCCGGCCAACGCATTATAAATACGGTCATACAAATAAAAAACCACTAAAAACGCAAGCAGCGCAGATACGCCGCCGAGAATCATGCCTTCAATCAAAAACGGCATACGGATAAAGTGATTGGTCGCCCCGACATATTTCATAATATTGATTTCGCGCCGGCGGCTGAAAACCGTAATTTTAATAGTATTGATAATAATAACAAAGGAAACCACCAACAGCGCCGCTACCACCACCGTACCTGCCACCGAAATGCCGCGGTCGGTCTTGAGCATGACGTCGGCAACATCGGTCGGTGCGTCAACCCGGTATACGCCTGCCATTGCCGTCAAAGTATCCACATCCTGCTGCATTTCGGAAAGATTGCGAATCTGCAGATGATAAGACGCCGGGAAAACATTTTCGTTTTCGTATCCGTCCAGCAAATTGCCGAGCTTTTCCCGCTGATTTTCAAAGGCTTTTTCCTTTGAAGTGTAAGTTGCCTCAACAACATTCGGCATTGCGCGAATCTGCCGATCCAACTGCGCGGAAGCGTCGGCGGACAACTCGTCGTCCAGATATACGATGATTTCGTTCTGCTGCTGCACAAACCCAATCAAATTTTGTATATTTTTGGAAAACAGAGCAGCCGATCCAACCAAAATCAGGCAAGCTGCCAGCACGCCGACAGAAGCAAAGGACATTGCTTTATTCAGATACGCATTTTTTGCTCCTTGTTTAAGCAAATAGGTAAAACTGCCAAATCTCATAGCCGCGTCCCTCCGTTTCCGGTGTCCGAAACGACACGGCCGCCCCGGATGGTGATCACACGACGGCCAAACTCGGAAACCAAGCTGCGCTCATGCGTTACCATCAGTACCGTAGTGCCGCAATGGTTGATTTCATTGAGCAGCTCGACAATCTCATGAGACATTTCGGGGTCTACATTCCCGGTCGGTTCATCGGCAATAATAATCGCCGGATTATTAACCAGCGCTCTGGCAAGCGCCACTCGTTGCTGCTGACCGCCCGAAAGCTGACGCGGATAGCTGCGGGCTTTGTCCGTCAGCCGAACCAGATCCAGCACATACGGGACCCGGCGCCGAATCGTGCGGCTGGACATATTCGTCACGCGCATGGCAAATTCGACATTTTCATAAACCGTCATGTTTTCAATCAGGCGAAAATCCTGAAACACAATTCCCATTGAACGCCGCAGGGCCGGCACATCCCGCCCCCGCAGACTTTCCAAGGAAAACCGGTTGACGGTAATATGACCCGACGTCGGCGCCTCCTCGTGCATCATCAATTTCAAAAGCGTACTCTTGCCGGCGCCGGAGGCGCCGACAATAAAGGCAAACTCGCCTTTTTCAACGGTAAAACTTACGTCGGAAAGCGCCTTGGTGCCGTTCGGATATACCTTGGTAACCGAATCAAAACAAATCAAGGAAAGACACCACCTATAACCTATAAATTTGATTTGGCGGGCTTTGCAGTCCGCCAAATCCGTCCTTTAATATTTTACCGGGTTGGCCGCCAGATATTTCTTCACCATCAGCGCCACCTTGAAGATAATCGCATCATCAAATTCCCGCAGCTCCAGCCCTGTCAGCTTTTTAATCTTTTCAAGGCGATACACCAGCGTATTGCGATGTACAAACAGCTTTCGGGAGGTCTCGGAAACGTTCAAATTATTTTCAAAGAATTTTTGAATTGTAAACAGCGTTTCCTGATCCAAACTCTCAATGGAGCCTTTTTTGAACACCTCCTGCAAAAAGGCTTCGCACAGCGTTGTCGGCAGCTGATAAATCAGCCGGGCAATCCCCAGATTGTCATAGCTGACAATAATCTTGTCGGTATCAAAGACCTTCCCGACCTCCAACGCAATTTGCGCCTCTTTATAAGAACGTGCCAAATCCTTGATACCGTAAACGACTGTGCCGATCCCAATGGTCGTTTGCGTATAAAACTCACTGCTCAGGGTGTCTACAATCGAGCGGGCAAGCTTTTCAAGATCCCGCGGGTCGGTCGACGGGCGCGTCTCCTTAATCAGCACAACCTCTTTTTCGCTGATATTCAACACAAAATCTTTTTGTTTGTCCGGAAACAGATTCTGAATAACGTCATAAACCGAAACGTCATTTTCCGACAAAATTCGTATCAAAACAGCAGCACGGCTGACCTCGGTATTAAACTGAAATTCCCGCGCCTTCAGGAAAATTTCACCGGGCAGGATGTTGTCTAAAATAACATTCTTGATAAAATTATTGCGGTCGTACTTTTCATCATAATATTGCTTGATGTTTCCGAAAGAGACAGCTAAAATATTGGCGTAGCGCGCCGCAATCTCGTCGGTCCCCTCCACAAAAACAGCAAAGCCGGATTTCACAATTCCGCCAAAAGATTTATAAGTATACCCGTCCCGCACAAAGACGTCAGAAGTATCGGCAATATCGAGCAGCACAAACTCGTTGGACTCCCCGATTTTTGCCGCGTCGCTGCAGGCAATAACGGTCGCCGTTGCATCCACCACGCCGATGACTCGGTCAATCGACACCTTCATTTGAGAAATGACATCTTTGAATAATTTGTTTGACATGCTTTTAAACTCCTCTTCGGCCGCTCAAAGCTGATCCGTTTTTTCCAAAATAGTTTCGGCTGTGCCCTTTGTTTAATTTGCACATATTTCACAACAATTCTATTTTACAAAAAAAGTCTCTGTTTTGCAAGTGATTTTTGTATGAATTTAAATAAAATTCACGATTTTTTCGATTTCTTTCCGTAAAAAGCACGAAAATAAAGAAAAAAAGGGAGGGCTCGCCTCCCTTGTGACTACAGAATTCTTCCTTTTTTTAGATAAATCGGATAATTGCTGTCTCCCGAAAGACCGTGACCGCTGCGAACCGTTACCTCTCGGTCCGCCACCGAAAAACGCATACGGGCGCCGGCACAGATTCTGCTGTCCGGCAGCAAAATACAATCCTGCACTGCTGCGCCCTCCTCAACCGTAACATTGCGAAAAACAATGCAGCGCTCGACCCGTCCCCGGATATCACAGCCGTCGGCAACCAGACTGTCGACCGCCCGGGCGCTTTCGGCATAAAGGGTTGGCGGCGTGTCGAAAATCTTTGTGTAAATCGGGTGATCCGGGTGAAACAAGTCGTGCCGATGTTCTGCCTGTAAAAGCGCCATATTGGCCTCAAAATAACCCTCAAAGGACATGATTTTCCGCACAAATCCCGGGACCCGGTAGCTCATCACCCGAAGGTTTTCCAAATTTTCCCGCAGGACATCCGCACCAAGACTTCGATACCCGCGGCTTTGTCCTTCATCCATGATTTTCAAAAGAAGCTCCCGCGATAAAATCCAGATATTTAAATCCGTTTCATACTCGCCACCCCGTCTCGGATGATAGTGCACACCGGTAATACGGCCGACTTTATCAATTTCAAACGCCATAGTGTGACACGCCTCCTCCCGCCGCAAGGTCAGGCGTTTGACGGCAATCGTAATGTCCGCATCGCTTTTTAAATGCTGGCGCAGCATAGCGGACAGATTTAAGTTGACGACCGTGTTGCAGTCGGACAGAACCACATAACGGGCATTTTGCCGGGTCAGAAAATCCCGTGCGCCGTAAAGAGCCTCCAGCCGATCGTGATAAACGCCGTGCTGTACCTGTCCGTACGGAGAAATAATACGGATACCGCCGTTTTTTCGATTCAAGTCCCAAGCCTTGCCGGAGCCGATATGCTCCATCAATGAGCGATAATTATGCTTGGTGATAACGCCGATTCTGTCAATACCGCAATTTGCCATATTGGATAAAGTAAAATCCACCAGCCGATACCGGCTGCCAAAAGGGACCGACGCAAAGGTGCGTCCTGCCGTCAGGTCACAGAGACATTCATCGTGCATATTTGAAAAAACAATGCCGGTCATGGCGTTTTCACGCATGGCTTCCACCCCCTCTGCGACTGCGTGACAGCATTTGACCGGGGCCAACGCAAACGCCGTCTCCGATGGTAAGGCGTCCTGCCAACACCGTCAGCTCCTCCTCCGTCGGGCGATGTCCGACGCATGGCGCGCCGATCAACGTCGACCGCCCGACAGTGCAGCCCGGACCGATAATGCTATAATACACCCGGCTGCCGCTTCCGATGCGGCAGCCCGGCATCAAAATACTGCCGACCACCAGCGCATCCTTTTCGACCAGAACTCCCGCAAACAGCACCGAATGTTCCACGCGGCCGTACACCTCGCAGCCGTCGGTCAAAAGACTTTGAAGCACTGTTGCCTGCGGCGCCAAATACTGCGGCGGCAGCGGCGGATTCTGAGAAAAAATCTTAAAATCCCCGTCTGCGGCTTGTGTGTTTTTTTCACTCAGCAGATCCATATTGGCTTCCCAAAGGCTTTTTAGGGTTCCGACATCCTTCCAATATCCGTTGAATCGGTAGGCATACAATTTTTCCCCGGCAGCCAGCATTTTCGGGATGATGTTTCTGCCGAAATCGTTTTTGGAATTCGGATCGCGCTCATCGGCGCGCAGATATCTTTTCAGCTTTTCACAGCTGAAAATATACACGCCCATGGAAGCTAAATCACTTTTGGGGCAGCGTGGTTTTTCTTCAAAAGACAGGATCCGTCCGTACCGGTCGGTGTCCATAATGCCGAATCGAGAGGCCTCGCTTTTATCGACCCGCAAGACGGCTATGGTGCAGTCTGCCTTATTTTTGCGGTGCTCGATGAGCATACGATCGTAATTCATCTCGTAAATATGGTCTCCCGACAAGACGATGACATATTCGGGGTCGTATCGTTCGATAAACGGAAGGTTTTGATAAACGGCATTGGCTGTCCCCTTGTAAAAATCACCGCCCTCGCTTTGCTGATAGGGCGGCAGAATGTGTACCCCGCCGTACATTCGGTCCAAATCCCATGCGCTGCCGTTCCCGATATACTCGTTTAGCTCCAACGGCTGATACTGCGTCAACACACCGACCGTATCAATCCCGGAATTGACGCAGTTGGACAACGTAAAATCAATAATACGATATTTGCTGCCGAAAGCCACCGCCGGCTTGGCAATATTTTTTGTCAGGACCCCCAGACGGCTCCCTTGTCCGCCGGCCAACAGCATGGCAATCCATTCTTTTTTATGATACATAATTTTCCTCCAGCGACGACACGCCTTTCAGGCTTGTACAATTTTCTTTCCAAAACAAGTCTATGAACGGCAGACGGCCGATATGCCGAAAAGCCCGACATAGGCGTCGGGTTTTTCTTCTTTTTTATATTTTTGCAGTTTCTGCGCTTTTTATTGATTTTTTCGGGAAAAAGTTATATAATATTTTTATCCAAATAATAGGGAGAGGATGTTTGCCGTGTTTTGTTTTTCAAGCCTGTTTGAAAAACAGCTGAAAACCGTCCGAATGTGTTTCTCTGCCGAAAGAAAGTTTTGAAAATAACATAAGACTTCGTAAAGGAGAAGCACCATGTCGAAAAAATTTTATATTACCACCGCTATTGCCTACACCTCGCGCAAGCCTCACATCGGAAACACCTATGAAATCGTTCTGACCGATGCGATTGCACGCTATCGCCGGCTTGTCGGAGACGACGTTTTCTTTTTGACCGGCACCGATGAGCACGGTCAAAAAATCGAAAGTTACGCCCAGGAGGCCGGCGTTACGCCGCAGGAATATGTGGACGGTATTGCCAAAGAAATTCGTGCCATCTGGGATCTGATGAACACCTCTTATGACAAATTCATTCGCACCACCGATGATTATCATATCAAGGCCGTTCAGAAAATTTTTAAAAAGCTCTATGATCAGGGAGATATTTACAAGAGCGAATACGAGGGATGGTACTGTACTCCCTGTGAGTCCTTCTTCACCGAAACGCAGCTTGTGGACGGAAAATGCCCCGACTGCGGCGCCCCGGTAACGCGCACCAAAGAAGAGGCTTATTTCTTCAAGATGAGCAAGTATGCCGATCGGCTGATCGCGCACATTGAAGAGCACCCGGACTTTATTCATCCGGAAGCGCGCAAAAACGAAATGCTTAACAATTTTCTGCGGCCGGGATTGCAGGATCTGTGCGTCTCGCGCACCTCGTTTCAATGGGGGATCCCCGTCACCTTTGATGACCGTCATGTGATTTATGTTTGGATTGATGCATTATCCAACTACATCTCCGCACTGGGTTACGACCCGGACGGCAGCAGCGAACTGTATCAAAAATACTGGCCGGCAGACGTTCACATTATCGGCAAGGATATTCTGCGCTTTCACACCATTTACTGGCCTATTATGCTGATGGCATTAGGACAGCCGCTCCCCCGCCAGGTGTTCGGGCACCCGTGGCTGTTGTCCGGAAACGACAAAATGAGCAAGTCCAAAGGAAATGTTATTTATGCCGATGATTTAGTAGACTATTTCGGTGTTGACGGCGTCCGTTATTATGTGCTCAGTGAAATGCCTTACGCGCAGGACGGCAGCATTACCTATGAGACCATGATCGCCCGCTATAATTCCGATTTGGCAAACACCTTAGGCAATCTGGTCAACCGGACTATTGCCATGAGCCAAAAATATTTCGGCGGCGTTGTTGAGGACTCTGAGATTACCGGCGAAACCGATGAGGATCTGCGGGCAACAGCTTTGGAAACCGTTTGCCGAGTGGATCGGCTGATGGAGCAGTTCCATGTTGCCGATTCGCTGGATGCCATTTTGAATCTGGCCCGGCGCTGCAATAAGTATATTGACGAAACTATGCCCTGGGCACTCGCCAAGGATCCCGCGCAACAGGGTCGGCTGAAAACAGTGCTTTACAATCTTACGGAATCCATTCGGTTTATTGCCGTATTGCTCTCCCCGTTCCTGCCCGAAACCGGCGCCGAAATACTGCGTCAATTAGGAAACGTCCCGAGCGATTATGCCACGCTGTCAGCCTTCGGCGCCGTGAAAAACGGACACATTGTCGGACAGGCACAGGTGCTTTTCTCCCGGCTGGATCCCGAAAAGAAGCTGCAGGAAATTTCGGACGATATCGACAAGAAGTACGGCTCCAAAAAGGAGCCTCAGAAGATAGAGGGTCTTGCACAGATCGGCATTGAGGATTTTTCCAGGGTTGAGCTTCGGGTCGCCTCCGTTTGCGCCTGTGAGCCGGTAAAAAAATCCAAAAAACTGCTGAAGCTTCTCCTGTCGGACGGACAAGGAAAACGTCAGGTCTGTTCCGGGATAGCGCCGTGGTACCGGCCGGAGGATTTAATCGGCAAGAAAGTGATTCTGGTTGCCAATCTTCAGCCCGTCCTGCTGTGCGGTGAAGAAAGCTGCGGCATGATTTTGGCGGCAGACTGCAATGAAAACGAGGTCCGGGTCCTTTTTGCGGATCCCGCCATGCCGGACGGAAGCCGGGTGCGATAAAGAATGGCTTTTATTTTTGACTCTCACGCACATTACGAAAACTCGCGGTTTGATTCGGACCGGGAGGAGCTTCTGCAGGCACTTCCGGCACGTGGTGTCGGCGCGGTGCTTTGCGCCGGCTGTACGCTGGAAAGCAGCCGCGCCATTGCGGCGCTGTGTCGGCGTTACCCTTTTGTTTTCGGCAGCGCCGGGATTCACCCGCAGGACTGTCGTGATCTGCCGGCAGATTACATCGCGCAGTTGCAGGCCTTGTTTGCCGAAAATCCAAAGCTGCGGGCTGTCGGCGAAATCGGATTGGATTATCATGGGGATGATGCAACCGAGCACGCCTTGCAGCAGCAAGTTTTTGAGGAGCAGCTGATTCTTGCCGCTAAGCTGGATTTGCCGGTGATTATTCATGCTCGGCAATCCACACAGGATTATTTAAAGATACTGCACGCTTACCGTCCTAAAGGGGTGGTCCATTGCTTTTCCGGCAGTGCGGAAACTGCCCGGGAAGTACTGGATCTTGGTATGTACATCGGCTTTACCGGTGTTGTCACCTTTAAAAACGCCGAAAACGTCCGCCGCAGCGCGTCATGCGTTCCGCTGGATCGGCTGCTGATTGAAACCGACGCGCCCTACATGGCGCCGGAGCCATATCGTGGGCGGCGCTGTGACTCCTCCATGCTCCGGCAAACAGCACAGGTGCTGGCGGACATAAAAGGTGTTTCAACGGAAAAGCTGCTGACGGTCACATATCAAAACACCGTGCGCGTTTATGGATTGGAGGATATTTTTATGAATCCGAATTTGTATTCTGTTCAGGACAAGGCACTGTTGGCGTCCATTCGCGATGACGCCGGCAAAGCCGTTCGTGCACTTTGCGACCTTGCTCGGCTGCAGCCGGAGGATTTGTTTATTGTCGGTTGCTCCTCCAGCGAGATTCTCGGTGAAAAAATCGGCAACCATTCCAGTGTTGAGGTTGCCGGCGCAGTTTTTGACGGGATCTATCCTGTTTTAAAAGACCGAGGGCTTTGGATGGCGGTCCAATGCTGCGAGCACCTAAACCGCGCCGTTATTTTAGAAAGTGCTGCCGCGCGGCAGTACGGCTATGCGCCGGTTAACGTTCAGCCGATACCGAAAGCCGGCGGTTCCCTGGCGGCGACGGCTTTTGAACGTTTCGAGCACCCGGTTGCCGTCGAAAGCATTGCTGCCGCAGCAGGCATTGACATCGGTCTTACAATGATCGGTATGCATTTGCGCCCGGTTGCGGTTCCGGTACGGCTGGATATCCGATCAATCGGAAAAGCTCCCATTGTTTGTGCCAGAACCCGTCCGAAATTCATCGGCGGCGCCCGTGCTGTTTACAATCAAGAGCTTCTATAAAAAATCCCCGCACGCAAATGCGTGCGGGGATTTTTTAAGAGGCTCCCAGCAGCTCTATCAGATCTTGCATTTTCATACCGCTGACATATTCTTCAACCTGCAGCGTCTCAAGGGCGGCGCACAGCACCTTCCTTTCATAAGGAATGTTCTCAAGCGCCGCGCAAAGCTCCTCAACCGGTCTCAGACCAAAGAAATCTCCCTGTAACAGAACATTGGAAATCCGACCGCCCTGAACCGAAAGCGTCAGCTGCAAAAGTCCGAAAGGATACTTTTCCTCCCGGGTGAAGTTCATGTTTGGGGACTGCCCGAAATTCCACTCCCACCGGCCATACTTCTCATTGCGCAGACGCTCCACCTCAAGGTTGTCCTGCTCTGTCGGAATATAGGCCTCAGCGTCCGGCATTTGCAGCAAATAATGGTATAATTGCTGCAAAAAATCCTGTGCCGTCAGCGCACAATTGCACAGGCTTTGAATATTGCCCACCCGGCTGCGGACCGACCGAATTCCGCGGCTTTGCATTTTTAGCGGACGCGGACGCAATGCTGCCGCCATCCGAGAAAGATCAGCACTGTAAAGCAGGGTGCCGTGCTGCAGGATGCGCCCGTCTTGTACAGTTTGTGCGTTTCCGGAAATCTTAACGCCATCAGCCAAAATATCGTTACGGCCGGAGACCTCTGCTGTTAGACCGAGGGTCTTTAAAAAATCACAGACCGGTTTTGCAAACTGTTGATAAGAGCCGAATTGCCCTTTTTCATAGTCCGACAAAAAAGTGAAATTGATGTTGCCAAGGTCGTGAAAAACAGCTCCGCCACCGGTCAGGCGTCGAATCACGGCAATCTGCTCCCGTGCAACATAATCTAAATCAATTTCCGCATAAGCATTTTGATTTCTGCCGATAATCACCGACCGTTCATTACGCCACAGTATCGCTACCACGCCCTCTTTCCAACGGGTCAACGCGTACTCTTCAAAAGCAAGATTAAAAGCCGGGTCGGTGTTTTGCTGTAAAACCACTCTCATTGTGACAACCCCCATTGCTGCATATGCCGCACAAAGGCGGCTGCCGGAAAACCAACAACATTATAAAAATCACCGTCGATCTTTTCAACCAGCCGAAGCCCATTTCCCTGAATAGCATAAGCACCGGCCTTGTCCATCGCCTCTCCGGAAGCAGCATAGGCCCGTACCTGCTCCAATGACAGCGGATAAAACCAAACCGTCGTCTGTGCCGTAAAGCCGAACGTGCCCTGTGGCGCCAGCACGCTGACCCCGGTCATTACCCGGTGATGCCTGCCGGAAAGCGCCGTCAGCATTTCTTCGGCTTGTTCAAGGCTTGCGGGTTTACCGAGAATCCGATCCTCCAGCACAACAACCGTATCTGCGCCGACCACAATACGTGCCGGATTCTGTTGAAAAACATCTGCGGCTTTAGCCCGAGCCACCTGCAAAACCGCCTTCTCCGGCGCCTCGTTTAATGCGATCGCCGGCTCCACAGCCGACGGAATAACTTCAAAATCCAGTCCCAGCAACGTGAAAATATCCCGCCGCCGCGGTGAATTTGACGCCAAAATCAGCTTTTCCATACCCTGTCCTCCCAGCTAAGCGTACAATTTCCATACATGACCATGCACGCTCCATTTAAGCCGCTAATAAAAGCGTTACAGTGCATTCGATTTCCCTGCTCTTGTCACAAGGCGCTAATCCCCGAATCACACCGCCTGTTTTATTGGTCATTTGCACTCTCGGATAATATGATAACATACCTTTTGTGCTTTGACAAGAGACTTTGAATACATCTCTCACGCCTTAACGCCGTCGGCACCGCACCGGTTTGGACATTCTACCGCCGCGCCTCTCACCGCCCGTGCGGCTTTTCTTGCTGCACAGTTTTCACCTTAGCCATTCAGCACTTCCCCGAGCGCACAGCTCTTTTCCGTGCGCCGAAGTTTTTTTCGTAAAATAACTCGAACGATTACCCTTTTCCCTATTAAAAACGCCGCCCCTTTCGGGGCGGCGTCCTTAATTGATATGTTGTCGGCAAGAGCGCTGCATAGCAACTGTACCGTAATTTTGACAAACAACAATTTTTCCGCTGTCACTGATGAAAAAGCCGCGTTTTGACCCGATCCAAATAATAATCCAATTCCTCATTGAGTTTAAAACGACTGCGCAACGGAAAAACAAAGCTCCTTTTCTGGTGCAGCTCCTCTGCCCGATTTAAAACGGACAGCTTGAGATTTTCATAACGCACCACCAGCTGTGTGCGAACGGCCCAGCTTTGAATGGCAGCCGCAACATGAAATGAATAACAAATATCCAAAATAAAAATCCCAAGATAAATGCCCAGCAGAAAAATACAGACACGGCTTTGAATAACATTCTGCGTCCACCGGACGATTCGAGGATGCAGCAACAATGCGTATGCGGCTCCCAGCACTCCCCATATCAAGGTGAACAGCGGACAAATCAGTCCGTCGATATTTCCGGGTCTGGCGGAATAATCCCACAGACGCACATGAAACCGCTTAGTAAAAAACAGTCCGGTCAAAAACTCGATAGCCGTCATGGCAACAGTAATCAACAGGATTAGCACAATTTTCTGCCACGAGGAGGAACGAATTTTATGCAGATCGAGCCTGCATATTAAATACAGCAGGATAAGCCCGACACCGTAGAGCGGCAGGCAAGGGCCCACAAGAAATCCGGGATTTACCCATTTCCCGTGGGCCGCTCTGCGATACAGCAGCTCCAGCACCCAACCCAGGCTTCCGCCCAGCGCAAACAATGCTGTCAGCGTGAATAAACTCGTTTCCATAGCTTACTTTTTCTCAATGGTGTCAGTCCGATAGATAAACTTAACCTGACCGTCCATGCCGTCAGACAGACCCGAGAAGGACTGGTAGCGCTTGGAAACATCCACCGTTGCTTTAAAACGGGTCACCAAGCCGGAAAGGTCACCGTTTACGGCATCAGAAAGCTTCTGCACGCCGCTGTTCAGCTCACGCAGACCGGCATTCAATTGCATCGAGCCGTCGCGCAGCTGTGCAACGCCGCTCTTTAAAGCAGGGGTCTGCCCCTGAAGAGTTAAAATCCCATCATACAACTGTTGACTGCCGGCACTGAGCTTTTCCGTTCCGGCTTTCAACTGATTGCTTCCACTATGCAGGCGAGCCACGCCGGCCGTGTACTGTGCAAGCCCGTCATAGAGGGCGTAAACACTGTCCAGCTGCCCGATCGCAGCCTCCACCTTTCCAACCGCCTGCTGTTGTCCGACTGACAGGCAAAGCATGGAAATTGCCGCCTGACCCTGTGCAGACGCAGCTGCCTGTGCGGCCGCTCCAAGTGCCTGTGCAGCGGCTGCATCTCCGCCGAGTGCGCTAACAAGCAGCTGTCGGACCTGCCCCAAAGCCTCCTCAAAGCTCAGGCCTTGCTGCATTTTTTGAGCAATCAAGCATAGAGCCGCATCCTCATATTGCTGCGGCACCCCGTCAGCGGAAAGCTGCTGACGCAAACCGGTCTCTGCTGCCGCAATCAGCGCCTCGCGATAGGGGCCGTTTTCTTTTTTAATGGTATTGCAAAGCGTTTTCAGAACTGTTTGATAATTTTCCGGCGTCAAGGCTTCGGTCTCAAAGCCCTGTTGTGCCAACTGACCTTGAGCGCTTGTAAGCACCGACCGGAACATCTCGGACATGCCGCTGTTAAGCCGGTCATTATTCTTACACAGCTCGGACAATCCATCCCGAAGTGTTCCGACGCCGCTGTCCACATCGGCAGAGCCGTTTCTCAGCTCCTCCGCCCCGGCCGCGAGCTGATCCACGCCTGCAATAAGCGCGTCGGATTTTTCAAGCAGCGTACACAATCCGCCGTAAAGCCGATCGGAACCGTCCAGAAGCTTTTTAACCCCTTCGGACAGCGTATCGATCTTCTCGGTAAGCTCATCGGCACGATCAAGCTTAGAGGTATCCATCGAACTAAACAGCTCATTGGTGGCAACAGTCACCGTATTGGTCATTTTGAAGTTGTACACATCCGCCGTGATTTCCACACAGGACGGCAAGGTCAGCTTTTCATGCGAAAGATTCAGGTTTTCCTGCAAGCCCGGCAATGCAAAGCCAATCACCACCGTGCGGTCCCCATCATTAATGATTTTCCCGTTTGACACCGCCACATTGGTAAAGTTGTCATTATCCAGCATAAGTCCGGTCAGCATAGCAAACGGAACAGCTATTTTTTCCGACTTTCCGTCAATCTGAACCATTTCATATTGCTTATTATCATAGTCATAGCGAATTGTTACGCGGCCGCTTTTTCCGGCAAGATCGTCAGCCGAGATTTTTTTGCCGTCCAGCAAATAAGAAACGCGAAGGGTAACCGGCAACTCTTTTTCAATGTTTCCCTGCAGGTATAAATCCTTACCCTGTGCATCCCAGACCCGCATGCTGTCGCCGTCCATCACATAGCTCTCATTACCTTTGACATTCCGGACCTCCGACAAAGCGGCCGAGTCACGCAGGCTCTTATTGCCGAGGGTGTTTTGAATCCAGTCGCTGACGATAATTTTGCGCACCTGACCGTCCGCGCCGGCCAAAACATACACGCTTTCATCCTTAGTGTTTTTGCTTTTATCGGCCGTTTTGGCCGGCGTCGACACTACCGACGCTTTTTCAGGTTCTTTTTTACTTTGATTAACGGCATAAACCGTTGCACCGGCGCCGCCCAAAAACAGTGCCGCGCAAAGTCCGACTGACAGAAGCTTTATTGCCTTGTTTTTCATGTCAATTTACCTCCGTTTTCTTTTTAGAGATTGCCTGCATACCCAGGGTGGTGCACCGAATCGGTGCGTCACAGAGCATCAACAAAGCAGGCAGAATAAAGATAACACTAAGCATACTAACCAGCGCGCCGCGTGCCATCAACATACACATGGAGCTGATGATGTCGATGTCGGAGTAAACGGCAACGCCGAAGGTGGCTGCAAACAGCCCCAGCCCGCTGACCAAAATAGACGGGATCGAGGTGGAAAGCGCCGTTGTGATGCTTTGGCGCTTATCCTGTCCGCCGATTCGTTCGGCCTTATAGCGTGTCGTCATCAATATGGCATAGTCGACGGTTGCGCCCAGCTGTATGGTGCTGATACAAATCGGAGCAATAAACGGCAGCGACTGTCCCAAATAATGCGGCAGGCCGAGATTGATAAAGATGGCCAATTCAATAACCGCAATCAAGACAAACGGCAGCGACAGGCTCTTTTCCACCAAAGCGATAATGATGAAAATGGCGATGATCGATACAGCATTAACCACCTTAAAATCGTGGTCGGTCGTTTCAATCATATCTTTCATGCAGGGGGCCTCTCCGATGAGCATACCGGTCGAATCATAGCGTTTCAAAATCTCATTGAGCGTTTCAACTTGATTATTGACCGCATCTGATGCCACCTTGTACTCGGAGTTTATCAAAAGCAGTTCCCAACGATCACTCTTGACAATTTCCCGGATACTGTCCGGCAGGATTTCCTCCGGCACGCGGGAGCCGAGGATCGACTCCAGTCCAAGAACATACCGAACGCCGTCCACCTTTTCCATGTCTCCTATCATACCGCGGACCTTTTCGGACGGAAGCTTAGCATCCACCAGCACCATATGGGTCGAAGCGATATTGAAATCCTCGGACAGCTTGGAATTCGCTATGACATACTCCATGTCCTTCGGCAGACATTGCCCCATATCGTAATAAACCTCTCGATTGGCTTTGCTGTAGCCATAATAGGCAGGCGGAATCAACAGAGCAAAAACGATCAGGAAAACCGGGAAAATCCGCAATACCCCTTTGGAAAACCGGGTCATATTCGGTATCAACGAACGGTGCCGTGTTTTTTGCAACGGACGATCCAGCAACAAAATCAAGGCCGGCAAAATCGTAACGCAGCCGATCACGCCGAAAACAACGCCCTTGGCCATCACAATGCCGAGGTCACGACCCAAGGTGAAGGACATAAAACAAAGCGCCACAAATCCGGCGACCGTCGTTACCGAGCTTCCGATAACCGAGGTCATTGTCCTGTGAATGGCTGTTGCCATAGCCTCTTTGTGGTCTGCACAGCGCTGGCATTCTTCATCATAGCTATGCCACAGGAAGATGGAATAGTCCATCGTCACCGCAAGCTGCAAAACAGCAGAAAGCGCCTTGGTAATATAGGAGATTTCGCCGAAAAAGTAATTGGTGCCGAGATTGAGCAAAATCATCATACCAATCGAAGCCAAGAACACAAAAGGCAGCAGCCACCCATCCAGAAAAACGATCATGGCAAGGCAGGCAAACAAGACCGCCAGTCCGACATATATCGGCTCTTCCTTTTCACACAGGTCTTTTAAGTCCGTTACCAGTGCAGACATACCGGAGACGAAGCACTGCTTGCCGGCAACGGAACGAATCTGCCGGATCGCATCCATGGTTACGTCGGCTGATGTTGCGCTGTCAAAAAAGACGGCGACCAGCGTTGCTCGGTCGGTGTTAAATTCTTTATAAATCGAGTCCGGCAAAAGCTCTTTCGGGACGGAAACGTCCATAAGAGACGAATACCACAAAACCGTTTCCACATGGTCTATATCCCGAAACTTATCACAGAGGCGTGCAACATCCTCGTCTTTCATATCCTCTACAACGATAAACGAAAACGCGCCCTTTCCAAAATCCTCCAAAAGCTCATTTTGCCCGATAACCGTGTCCATGTCCTCCGGCAAGTAATTTAACATATCATAGTTGATT
>CAKSSH010000027.1 GCA_934488695.1 uncultured Oscillospiraceae bacterium | reverse complement strand
TCGGATTCATTAAAAAACGGGCCCCTGTATACAGGGGCCCGGCAGTTTTTGATGCAGCTTATACCATAAATTTCTTAAGGGAATCAAACAGCGCATCCGCATTATCGGTATGGGCAACCAGTTCGATAGGCTTTGAAAGATCCAAGCTGAAAATGCCCATAATAGATTTAGCGTCCACTGCATAACGACCGGAGACCAAGTCGATATCATAATCGCAGCCCGTTACCAGCGCAACAAACTCCTTCACGTGGTTAATCGTCGAAAGTGAAATCAAACATTTTTTCATAAAAACACCCCTTACAAATAATAAATCACGCGCTTTTCTATTGTAAAAAGCGGAGAATTACAGTATAATAGAACCGACTATATTATAGCAAACGCGGAGCGGAAAATCAAGCCTGCTCTGTATTGATTTTGTAAAAATGAGGAAAATTTTATGAAAATTGCTTTTGTGACTCTCGGCTGCAAGGTCAATCAATATGAATCGCAGGCGCTGGGTGAGCTGTTTGAGGCGCGCGGGCACAGCCTGGTTTCGCCGGAGGACCTGCCCGACGCAGTCATCATTAATTCCTGCACCGTAACTGCCGAAAGCGATCGGAAGAGTCGAAAAAGCCTGAGTCACTATCGTCGAAAGTACCCGGGAGCTGTTTTGGCGCTGATCGGCTGCTATCCGCAGGCTTTCCCGGAGAATGTAAAACGGCTGGAGGGCGTTGACGTTGTTCTCGGAACGCGCGATAAAAGCCGGGTGGTTGCGGCTGTGGAGGAGGCGGCCTTGACACATAACCGCCTTTTGGATGTGACCGAGCATCGCGATGCACAGATGGAGCCTATGCAGATTACCGGATTTGAGGGTCGGACCCGGGCTTTTTTGAAGATTCAGGACGGCTGTGACCGATTTTGCAGCTATTGCATTATTCCGTACGCACGCGGAAGAATTTGTTCCAAACCGCTCAAAGACGCCGTGGCGGAGGCGCAGGCACTGGCTCGGGCCGGGTTTAGCGAGCTGGTGCTGGTCGGTATCGATCTGTCGGCGTTCGGTCGGGGACAGGGACTGTGTCTGACCGACGCGGTTGAGGCTGTTGCGGCAGTCCCCGGGATTCGACGGGTTCGCCTCGGAAGCTTGGAGCCGGAGGTGCTGTCGGAAAAAGATATTGAAAGACTGACACAAATTGAAAACTTTTGCCCGCAGTTTCACCTGTCGCTGCAGAGCGGCTGTGATACAACTCTGCATCGGATGAATCGTCACTACGATACGCAAATGTACCGCGAAATCGCAAAAAAACTGCGTGACGCTTTTCCGGGCGCGACCTTGACAACGGATGTTATGGTCGGCTTTGCCGGTGAAACAGCAGAAGAATTTGAGGCTTCATTGAATTTTGTGCGGGAAATGCGTTTTTTGAAGGTGCATGTGTTTCCTTATTCCGAGCGCAGCGGCACTCGAGCGGCGTCCTTTCCGGACCCTGTGCCGAAATCTGAACGTCACGCGCGCTGCCGCCGGATGATTGAAGAAACCGAAAAAATAAGACGGGATATTTTAAATGCACAGATCGGACATACGCTGCAGGTGCTGATTGAGGGAAAAGAAAAAAACGGGAATTCAAACGGCTTTAGTCGTGAGTACATCCCGGTGCAGCTGCCGGGAGAGCATCTGACCGAAGGACAGCTTTTAGAGGCACAGGTGACCGGTGTGTGCGGTGATAGCTGTGTCGCACAAATGATTACAAGCCGGAAGTAAAGGGCGGAAAGAGAAAAGATGAAAAAATTTTTTATTATTTTGCTTTGTAAAATTCTTTGTCAAATAGGTCGCCTCGTTGGAAAAGGCAGCAGCCTGCCGGGGAAAATTGCGCTACGGCTGGATCCGAAAATTTTGGACAAGCTGACGCTTTGCCCGTATATTATTGCCGTGACCGGCAGTAATGGCAAAACCTCAACGGTGGAACTGATTGCTCAGGTGCTTACAAGCTGCGGCTACCGGGTGGCCTATAATAAAGAAGGCTCCAACCAAATTGAGGGCGTGACCACGCTGCTGCTGAAAAATGCAACGCTGTGCGGCCGGGTTCGGGCACAGGCGCTGGTGATTGAAAGCGATGAACGTTTTGCGCGGTATACGTTTTCACATTTTTCGCCGACACATTATGTTATCACCAATCTCTACCGGGATCAGCTTTCACGTAACGGTCATCCCGAAATGGTTTTTGACTGCATTCGCGACAGTATCCGGGATCCGAATACGACCTTGATTTTAAATGCCGATGATCCGCTGGTGGCGCTGCTGGCACAGGGACATGAAAAAACGGTTTGGTACGGCGTTGAGAAAACGCCGCTTTCGCAGACCGAGAACAACAGTATTTATGATGACGGCGCCTTTTGCCCGGCTTGTAAGCAGCGTATGGTTTATGACTATTATCATTATGCGCATATCGGGTCGTATCATTGCACCTCCTGCGGGCATCATCGCCCGGACCCGGATTATCGGGTGGATTCTTTGGACCCCGAAAAAGGTGAAATGACCATTAATGGGCAATATCGAATTTCCCTGTTTTTGAAAAGTATCTATAATGTGTATAATAATTTGGCGGCGTTTACGGTTGCCTGTCTATGCGGGGCAGACCCTGAAAAAGCGGCGGCGGCTGTCAGCGATTACGTGCTGAAAAACGGCCGCTACACCTGTTTTCGTATAGGCGATCGCCGGGGGGTTCTGTTGACCTCTAAGCACGAAAATTCGGTCAGCTATAATCAGTCCATTGAGCTTGCTCTGCGAGCGCGTCGACCGGTGACGGTGGTGATTATTGTAGACGCCATCAGTCGAAAGTATTATACCGGCGAGACCTCCTGGCTGTGGGATATTGATTTTGAGAAGCTTTGCAGTCCCAAGGTGGATCGGGTGATTTTGGCCGGCCGCTATTGCTATGACCTTGCCTGTCGCTTTTCGTACACCGAAATTCCGCCGGAACGCATCGAGCTGGAATATGATGTGCGGCAGCTGCCGCAGCATCTGCGAAACGGAATGGGCGACATTATTGTCATCACCTGCTTTTCGGACCGGGACAAGCTGCTTTCTTGCGTTGAGCGTGTCGCGCCCGAAGAGGTCGGTCTGCCGTTTTAAGGAGGGAATTTCATGAAAATTGTTCTTTTATATCTTTATCCCGACCTAATGAATTTGTACGGCAGCAGCGGCAATATGCGTTGCTGGGTCCGTCACTTGTTGACGGCCGGCGCCGAGTTGGAGGTTCGTTACCGCAGTGTCGGCGAGCCGATTGATTTTGACGGGGTGCATTTTGTCTATATCGGCGCCGGCACCGAGCGCAGTCAAAAGCGTGCGCTGACAGATCTATTGACGGTGCGAGACGCCTTTGCTCGGTATATTGAAAACGGCGGATTTGCGCTTCTTTGCGGTAATGCCGGCGAGATGTTGGGTCGGCGCCTTGTGGATTTGGAGGGACAGACATTTGAGGGACTGGGTATACAGAACTTTGAAACCGTGCAGGAACAACGCCGAACGGTTTGCGATGTTGTCTGTACCTGCCCCTTAACGTCTCGGAAAATTATCGGGTTTTTGAATTTGCAAAGCCGGATGACGCCGGTTGAAAACCCGCTTTTTCAGGTTATCGGCGGTCGCGGAAATGCACCGGACGCTCCCGAAGAAGGATTTTTTGACAAAAATTTATTTGCGACGCATCTTTCCGGACCGATTTTGATACGCAATCCGCATTTTCGTGCTATGCTTGAAAATCGTCTGTATACGCAGTTGGATCTGCCGTTTACACCGCAGGACCTGCCCTATGAACAGCAGGCCTATGAGGAAAGCCTGCGCAGCTTAGAAGCTGCTCTTTAATTCGGCGGGACGCCATCCCCGCCGCCCGGCTTTTCAGGGCCTTGAAATGTTTGCAGGCGCTGTTTTTTGCGGATAAATATGTTGCTTGGAGGAAATGAAATGACCCCGAAATCTATGGATCGTGCTTATCAAAAGCAGGTCTTGTCCCGTATCCGGTGTTTTGTGCTGGATATGGATGGGACCATCTATTTAGGCGACCGGCTTTTTCCTTTTACACCTGCCTTTCTGAAGGCCGTTCGGCAGGTCGGCAAGGAGTATCTCTTTTTTACAAACAACTCTTCTAAAAATGCACGTATGTATGCAGAGAAGCTGACCCGAATGGGAATTGAGGGCGTCGGGGAGGAGGATGTTTGCATTTCAAACGAGGTCGCAATCCGATATGTTTTGGAGCATTACGAAAACCCGCGTATTTTTGTGCTGGGCACGCCGGCGTTGATTGAAAATTTCAAAAGACGCGGCATTGCAATTGATGAGGAAAATCCAAACCTGATGGTGCTTGGCTTTGATACAACGCTGTGCTATGAGCGTCTGAGTCGGTTTTGCCAATTTGTGCGGGACGGTGTAGATTATATCGGCGTCAATCCCGACTATAACTGTCCGATGGACGAAGGAAAATTCATTCCGGATTGCGGCTCCATTGCCCGCCTGATCGAAGCTTCAACCGGGCGTTTCCCGGAGTTTTTCGGAAAGCCTTCCCGGCATACCTTAAATTATATTATTGAGCGTACCGGCCTGCCGGCGGAAGAAATTGCCTTTGTCGGTGACCGACTGTACACCGATATCGCGGTTGCAGAGGGAACCGAGGCAACCTCTGTACTGGTGTTGAGCGGAGAGGGAACGCTGGAGCAGGCGCTTTGCGGTCCGCACCATCCCGATCTGATTGTGGATTCTCTTGAAACGATCACCGAATTGTTGACACAGGGGAAATGAGGAATGAAACTGAAGTTTTTCGGAACGGCTGCCGCAGAAGGGTTTCCGGCCTTGTTTTGCGACTGCGACAGCTGCCATCGTGCCCGAAAAGCCGGCGGAAAAAATTTGCGTCGGCGTTCACAGGCAGTGGTAGATGATAAAATTTTGATTGATTTCGGGCCGGATACGCTGTCCTGCGCACTGTATGACGGTCTGCCGCTCGCGCATTTACATACCTGTCTGATCACGCATAGCCATGAGGATCATTTGTCGACCGGGTTGACGGACGCCCTTTTGGCGTCTTGCAAAACTGCCCCGGACGAGCCGCCGCTCGATTTTTACATGACGCCTGCCTCCGCTGCCGACGAGCGCATCGGATTCGTAAGGACGTTGGAGGAGCGAGGCTTGATTGCACAAAATCGGTGTCGTTATATTCCGGTCGAGCCTTTTGTGCCATTTGAGGTCGAGGATGGTTATCGGATAACGGCATTGCCCGCTAAACGGAAGATATCACGCATTTTTCAGCTTAAATAAACTTGACCCGGCGGAAATTTTCCGCCGGGTTTGCTGTTTTAGCTGTCATAAAAAAATGCGCCGGCGCAGCTTTGCTGCGTCGGCGCTATTTTATGCAGACTTCGTAAAGACTGCAATCAAGCTTTTTTCCAAGGAGAGTTGAAAGCGCACACGGCTCTTGCAGTAACTTTTGTTCGTGAGAAAGCCGGCGCAGGTGATATTCCAGCCGTGTGGCGTCGGTTCGGGTCTGTGATAAAAAGAGCGGGTAGAGCGCCTCGGCTTTGCGGGCCCGGGTGTAACGGGCGCCGCCCGGCAGCCGCCCGCAGTGCTGTAAAAAGCGGCGTTTCGGGTCGGTGGTAATGCCGGTGTATAGCGTTTTGTCGCAGCATTGCAGCAGATAAATGTAATACGGCAAGATGTTTCCTCCGTTTCGAGAAGTATTTTTGTAAATTTTAAAAAGCGGAATAATTTGGCTTTTTCAAGCAAAAATAAAGATAAGAGCCTGCCTGTCGGCGGGCAACCAAACAAAAAGGAGAAAAAATGAAAATGAAAAAGCTACTTTCCGTTTTGACAGCTGCACTGGTCTTTTCCATGCTGTTTACCGGCTGCGGCGACAAGAACAAAAAGCCGGATAACAACAGCAAGGCGTTTCAGACCGACAAGGACATCACCGCTGTGGTGCGCGAGGAAGGCTCCGGGACCCGCAATATTTTTGCGCAGCTTTTCCATCTTGTGCGTGAGGGCGCCGAGGATCTTGCCGATCTGACCTTTGAAGGCGCAAAAATCAAAGAACGCTCCGGCGACGTTCGAGCTGCGGTGGCTGATGACCCTTATGCCATCGGGTATCTTTCGTTTTCCTTGCTGGACAAAAGCGTTAAGGCATTGCGCATTGACGGCGTAGAAGCGTCAATTGGCAATGTTAAAAACGGCAGCTATCCGTACAGTCACCGGCTGACGGCAGTCACGCCGGAAAATCCGGAGGACGGCGCCGAGGATTTTTTGAGATTTTTACGGTCGAGTGAGGGTCAGAAAATCGTTGAGGAGCACGGATATATTTCCCAAAGCAATACCGGGGCATTTCAAGGAAAAAAGCCGACGGGCACCTTGAAAATTTCCTGTGCCGACAGCGCCGAAAAGCTTATGGAAAAGCTCGCCGAGGGCTATGGGCGCGTAAACGACCAATTGAAAATTGAGATTACCCGAAAAAATGCCGACGCCGCATTGAAAGACGCCGCCGAAAAAAACAGCCTGTCGGTCTTGACCCGACCGCTTCGGGAAAAAGAAAAGAGCGTGCGGGACACGCGGCTTGCCGAAACTGTTTTTGCCGAGGATGGGATTGCCGTTGTCGTAAACCCTGTCAATACGGCGGAGGATCTAAGTGTTGAACAGGTGCAAAAAATTTACAAGGGCGAAATTAAAAAATGGTCTGAAGTGATTCGTTGAGAAAAGCCCGCCGGTTGACGGCGGGCTTTTATTATTTTGAGAAATCTGGCGCCGAAATATCCATGGATGCGTATGCATTGAGTGAAAGGCCGGCGCGGACGCCTGCCGAAAACTCATAATACCCCTGCGCGCCAATCATAGCGGCATTGTCTCCGCATAAGGAAATCGGCGGAAAGAACAGCTGAATCCCCGCCTTTTCGGCTTTTTGCTGCAGCATGGCACGCAGGCCGCTGTTTGCGCTGACGCCGCCGGCAGCCACCACCGTCTTGCAGTCGTATGCGGCGGCCGCAGCAAATAATTTCTCGGTCAAAATCTCACAGACCGTCTGTTGAAAGGAGGCACATAAATCCTCTGTGCAAAGTGTTTGCCCGCGCTGCTTCGCGGAGTTTAAAAGGTTGAGCACAGCAGTTTTGAGTCCGGAAAAACTGAAATCAAACGGCGTGTCCACGTGCGGATGCGGTAATGAAAAAGCATGTGGGTCGCCCAGTGCGGCGCGCCGGTCAATTTCAATCCCGCCGGGGTACGAAAAGCCCATAGCGCGCGCCGCCTTGTCAAAGGCCTCGCCGGCAGCATCGTCCCGGGTTTTTCCAAGGACCTCGTAATCGGTGTAATCGTGCACCAGCACCAGATGGCTGTGTCCTCCGGACGCAATTAAACAGAGAAAAGGCGGCGCCAACTGCGGAAAAGCAAGGTAGTTGGCCGCGACATGTCCGCGCAGATGGTGCACCGGCACCAGCGGTTTTTGAAAACGGTAGGCAAAGGCCTTGGCAAAGTTAACGCCGACCAGCAGAGAGCCGATAAGACCCGGCGCTGCTGTCACCGCGACGGCGGAAAGCTCCTGCGGTGTGATTTTCGCCTGCTCAAGCGCACGATCCACTACCGTGGAAATGCTCTCAATATGCATTCTGGAGGCGATTTCAGGCACCACGCCGCCGAATAAACGATGTCTGTCAACCTGAGTCAGGACCACATCGGAACGGATTTCTCGCCCGTTTCGTATGACGGCTGCCGCCGTCTCGTCACAAGAGGACTCAATAGCCAATATGTCGATATTTTTCATGAAGCTTTATCACCCTTTTATAAAATCACAAGACCTTTTTCAAAAGCAAAGCGTCCTCGCGCGGCGCACTGTAGAATCCCGGCCGCCGGCCGCAGTGCACAAACCCGAATTTTTCATATAGCTTCAGCGCAGGGATGTTAGAGCAGCGCACTTCCAAAAATAGGGTCTCCACGGATTCCTGTCTTGCGGAGAGTATCAGTTGCGTGAGCAATGCCGAGGCCACTTGGCTGCGCCGCGCTGCCGGTAGGACGGCAAGATTTAAAATACTGCCTTCGCCGCATACAAATTGACATCCGATGTATCCGACGATTTGGTCTGCTGCCTGCGCAATAAAAAAGCGCGCATGTGGGTCGTTCAGTGCGGCAGCGAGCGCTTCCGTCGACCATGGCTGCGAAAAGCAGGCCTTTTCCAGCAGTGCTACAGCGTCAGCATCAGCCGGCTTCATCGGCCGGACCCACAAGCTCATTGCAGACCCTCCTGTGACAATAGCTGTTCGATACTGCTGTAAAGCGCGCCGGCACAGGCCTTGTAGGCTGAGAGCGGACTGCCGTACGGATCGATAATTTCCGGTTTCGCAACCTGCAGCTTGCCGGCACAGTCGGGATATTGGCTGAGCAGCAAAGCGGCATGCTGCGCTGTCATGACAAAAATAATATCCGCCTGCTGCACAAGCTGCGGAGAAACCGGCTTGGTTTTGTGGCTCGACAGATCAATATGGTAAAGCTCCTGCAGCGCCAGAACGGCAGTAGCACAGGCACTGTCCCCGCACGAGGCAAAAAGACCGCAGCTGTCTGCGATCGCGTCCAGCTTTTTTTCGGCAATCAGCGCATTGCAAATGGCCGCCGCCATAGCGCTGCGGCAGGTGTTTCCGGTACAAACAAATAAAATATGTTTCATGCAGGGCGCCCCCTTTATCGAAGCTTGTGTAAATATTTCGGAATAAGAACGTTAATAAAAAACCCGAAAAGACGGGTCAGCGCCAAATCGTAGACTGCAAAAATCAGGTTGCAAAACAGATAAAAAACCAAAAGCCCCGTTTTTCCGAAACCGCTGTACTCAGCCGTCAGCAGCCCGGGCCCGAACACCAAAACCGTCAGCCCGATTCCGGTTCCTACAGCGACATTAAACAGCAGCATTTTTAAGATCCACTCGGTCACCGGTCGGCGCAGCCGTTCAATGACGCCTTTAAGCAGGGGATAGTAGCCTAAAAGAGCGACAAAACAGACCACGGCAGTGTGGTCTGAAGAAAGGGCAAAGGAAAGCAGAGCGACGCCTGCATAGCAAAGAGCAGCCCATTTTTTTTCGGTTAAAAGCCCGAGGAGCCCGAGCAAAACGCCGGCAATCGCCGGCAATGCCAGCGAGGCGACCGGGAACAGTGTGGTGGCCGCCATGCAAAGGCAGCACAGGGCCATAAAAATGCCTCCGAGGGCAACCTTCAAGCTCAGACGCATGAAAAACGCCGCCTTTTTTAGAATTTAAGTTTTTGCACTCGCGTAACCGCACCCTTACAAAAAACTGTTTCGGTCTGCAATCCCTGCGAAAAACGGGGTCCCGGCTGCGGTAAACGAGTTTTGTTTGCTTTGGGCTTCGGTAAAAGGTGCTGTCCGCAATCGAGGGCGGGCAAATTATTTCTTGTCCGCAAGCGACTGCGCCAAAAACCTTATTTGTAGTCAAGGGGTACAAAGAGCAAGGGACTTGCCTGGCCGTTTTTAAAAAGACCATGCCGGATAGGGGCAGGATTTTAACAGCAGGGAATCAGGTCTCCGCCCATGGACTCACAGCAACAGTCGGCACAAATGAGCGAAGAACAAATGTCACAGGAGGAGCAGCCCGAATTGCCGCCGGCAGTGCGATAACCCCCATTGTATGTGCCGCTGCGGCGTTCATTCATTTGCCGGAAGGCGGCGGTGTACTCGGGGTTTTGAGGCTCTGTTTGCGCTGCCGTGGCAAAATGGCCGTACGCCTCCTGAAACCAGCCGCGGGAATAAAGCACACTGCCCTTTAAAAAGTGCCATTCGGCATTGCGCAGCGGTTGCGGAACGCCGTCTAAAAGCTCCTCTGCCTGTGCAATGCGGCGCTGATTTATCAGCCGGCGAATATCGGAGAATTGTGCGCCGGCAGACCCTTCGCCGCCGTTGCGCCGGCGGCGCATGACCTCATCGTATGCGGCGTTCAATTCGGCCATTTTAGCGTCAGCCTCCGCCTCGGAAAGGTCTGCAGGCCGCAGATCCGGGTGATAGCGTGCCGCAAGTGCACGGTAAGCAGATTTGATTTCCTCGTCGCTTGCCGTCGGAAAAACACCTAAGATTTTATACGGATCCTCCATACAGGACCTGCCTCCTTTCTTTTTTTGTCTTTGTATGCAAGACTGCCTTCAGCGTGTTTTTCAGCCCTAAAAACAAAATATTTTCAAGAATCGGGCGAAAATGAAAGCATTGCAGCTGTAACAGACAGTCCTGCGCCGCCGAGATACAAACATTCAGACTGTGTTCGGCTTCTTGGCGCCGCTGCTCATCTATCCCCGGAAGCTTATTAAGCGGATTAAAGCTGCCGCTTTTCCGGTCAGCCGGTAAATCATCGGCCGCGTCCAGCAAATAAATGAATCGACCCAGCACGCTGCCAAGCTGCTGCAGAGCGTATTGCTGCTGCAAATCGGGGGATAGGAGCGCAAAAAAATCGGCAAGAAGCTGACCGGTGGGGTCGCATCAAGCGTCTAACCCGGCATTTTGCGCTTCACAGCGCCATTGTTCCTGCAAATACCGTTCAATGGCTGCGGCTTGTTGCGGATACCGCGCGGCAATTCGCCGCTTTTTCGGCGCAAGATAGCAAAGCAGCAGCCGAGTTGCCGGGCGGAAATGATCCCGGTCATTTAAATTGTCGCGCAGCTTGGCGTGCAGCAGTAAAATTGCAAGGTCGGCCGCGCGGTCGAGCGCATCACACTGCCGGACACAAAGCCGCTTTTTAAAAGGGTGGCGAGGACAGAAGCCCCGCTCGGTGCCGCAAAAGTCCCGAGTCAGTGAAAGCGCAAGCAGGCTGTAAAACGTAAAATCATAGCTTAAACTAAACCGCAACAAAAAACCACGCCGGGAAAGTGCCCGGCAAAAACCACAGTAAACGGCTTTGTAAGCCTGATATTCGCTTATTTTCATTTCGGGCTGCATCGGCCGCAAATATCCGAACATAAATAGCTCCTGTCTTTTTTTCTATTGTAACCGATTTTCAGCACAAAAACAACAAACAAATCATGAACATTTATTGTTTTTTACGACGTTGCCGAAAAAAATGCGTTAAAATATCGCTGCATTCCTCCTGCAGAATCGGCCCGCTCAGCTTGGGCAAATGATTGAAGGGAAAATCGTACAAATTGACAGCAGAGCCGCAGGCGCCGAAGCGCAGGTCGCGCGCGCCGAATACCACGCGATCCAATCGGGCGTTGATAGCGGCGCCGGCACACATGGGACAAGGCTCCAGCGTGACGTATAAGGTGCATCCTGAAAGACGCCATCCTCCGAGATGCCTGCAGGCGCGGTCAATAGCAATCAGCTCGGCGTGCATCAGGGCGCTTTTTCGCGTTTCGCGCCGGTTGTAACCGTAGCTGACAATCTTGTCGTTACCGTCGGGCTGCCGGCGCACCAAAACGGCGCCAACCGGTACCTCGCCGATGGCTGCTGCTTTTTGCGCCTGACGCAGAGCCAGACGCATATAATGCAGGTCCCGATCCACAAAATCCCTCCTTATCGCAGCGCCCAAAGGGTGTAATATAAAGACATTATAAAAAACAGCATTAGTGGAATGCTTTGTAAACACATCAGCAGCATTTTCCCGGCCGATAGGCAACCGGATTTTAAAAAAGAGGTGTTTTTCGATGAAAAGCGACACAGGGCAATCCCTGCGGAAACGGCGGCGCAAAGCACCAGCACTGCCACAAAAACAGCGTTTCCCGCGTGGCTTGAGAGCGGTAGGCATAGCCGAAGCGCCGACAGGAGATTGCTCAGTAGGTGCAGCACGGTTGCCGATAGGCAGGAGCCGGTGCGAACACTGACAATACCGAAGCAAAGCCCCATCACAAGTGCCTGCAAAAAATGCACGGCGGAAGCATGCAGCAGTGCAAAGGTCAATGCTGACAGAAAAACAGCAAATCCATCCCCAAAGCGGCGCAGACGCTCCAAAATGAGGCCTCGGAAAAACAGTTCTTCTAAAATCGGCGCGATCAACAAACGGGTCAGGCCGAAAATAAGCAGGGTCGGTATTGTTTTGGGAAGCGGAGCTGAGGAAACGATTTGTGCAGCGTCGAATAACCGGTCGGATAAGGTGGCTGCCGCCGCCCCAAGCGGCAGGGCAGCAAGGCCGATCCCGGTGACGGCAAAAAAATCTCTTCGACAGACGGTCGGACGGTATAGTCGGGCACTCAGCCGCCGCTCGGTCAGTTTTAAATATAGGGTAATACAAAGCAACATGGGCAGCAGAGCACAAAGCAGCGCATAGCCGAAGTACCACGGGCTTTGCAAAAGCGCCTCGGGGCCCTTTGGGAAGAAAAGCAAAAAGACTGCCGCAGTCAGCGAGCAGGCCGGCAGGAACGGGCACAAAGCCGCGCCCAGCCGACGCAGCTCATCCCGCAGCTCAGCGGCGCATTCGGCCGTAAAAACCGGGGCTTGCTGCATGGGGCAGTCCTCCTTTTTTAAATCTCCCGCAGTCGGTCGAAAAATCCGCGGCGCTTTTCATAGCTGGCGTCCGATAATGAGGTGTCCAGCTCTTTTAAAAGCTCTTTTTGACGTTTGCTTAAATTTTTCGGCACTTCTACGTTGACAGTAACATATTGGTCTCCGCGCCCGTTTCCGTTGACTTGGCGGACGCCCTTTCCCTTTAAGCGGAAGGTGGTGGCGGGCTGGGTGCCCTCCGGAATACGGTATTTCACCTTCCCGTCGATCGTCGGGACCGTCAGCTCATCACCGAGTGCGGCCTGAACAAAGGTAATCGGGACCTCACAGAAAATATGGTATCCCTCTCGTTTAAACAGCGGATGCGGGCGCACCATGACGTCAATGAGCACGTCGCCGGGGCCGCCGCCGTTTTGGCCGGCGTCTCCCTGACCGCGCAGCGTAATGGTCTGACCGTCGTCAACGCCGGCCGGAATTTTAATATCCAACTTTTTCTTTTGCCGTATCAGGCCGTTTCCGTTGCATTTTTTGCAAGGATTGGAGATAATTTTCCCTTTGCCGCCGCATTTCGGACAGGCGCGAACTGCTGTGCTCATCCCAAACGGAGTCCGCTGGGAAACCCGCACCTGACCGGTTCCGTGACAATCGGGGCAGGTCTGCGGGCTGCTGCCTGCAGCTGCGCCGCTGCCGTGACAGTCGGGACAGGCTTCCAGATGAGTAAAGGACAGCGTTTTTTCGCAGCCGTGGCAGGCCTCTAAAAAGTCGATGGAAACGGAGGTCTCCACATCACTTCCGCGCCTGGGCGCGTTCGGATTAACCCGTCGTCCGCCTCCGCCGAAAATGGAGCCGAAAATATCTCCGAGATCAAAGTCCATACCGCCGCCGAACCCCCCGAAGCCGCCATAACTGCCGGCACCGGCGCCTGCGCCGGCCCCGTAAGAGGGGTCCACGCCGGCATGACCGAACTGATCGTATCGAGCGCGCTTCTGCTCGTCGGAAAGGACCTCGTAGGCCTCGTTGATTTCCTTGAAATGCTGCTCGGCGTCTTTATCTCCGGGGTGCAGGTCGGGGTGGTACTGCTTTGCTTTTTGACGAAAAGCTTTTTTGATCTCATCGTCCGAGGCACCTTTTTGAAGCCCCAGGATCTCGTAAAAATCGCGTTTGTCTGCCAATTTATTTCACCCTTTGAAAAAAGGCACGTGCCGCCCGTGTTGCCGGGCGGCATATGCGGCTGTTATTTATTTTCGTCATCCTTGACTTCCGAAAAATCGGCGTCGACAAAATCACTTCCGGCTTTGCCTGCCGCATCGGCAGCTCCCTGTGCGTCTGCCCCGGGCTGCTGTGCCGCATTAGCACTTGCCTGTTGATACAGCTTGGAGGAAACCTCGTAAAAAGCCTTTTGCAGCTCATCTTGCTTCTGACGAATTGCATCGTTATCAGTGCCGCTCAGGGCTGTTTTGAGCGCCTGCAGCTTTTCGTTTAGCTGAGCCTTATCCTGCTCGTTTACCTTGTCGCCCATTTCGTTTAACGTTTTTTCGGTCTGATAGACCATCTGGTCGGCATTGTTGCGCAGATCAATATCCTCACGGCGCTTTTTGTCCTCAGCCGCAAACTGTTCGGCGTTTTGAACGGCCTTTTCAATATCCTCCTTGGACATATTGGAGGAGGAAGTGATGGTGATTTTCTGCTCCTTGCCGGTACCGAGATCTTTGGCCGAAACGTTGACAATACCGTTGGCGTCAATATCAAAGGAGACCTCAATCTGAGGCACACCGCGCGGAGCGGCCGGGATTCCGTCCAGTCGGAACATGCCAAGAGATTTGTTGTCCTTGGCAAATTCGCGTTCGCCCTGCAAGACATTAATCTCAACCGAGGTTTGACCGTCGGCTGCTGTGGAGAAAATTTGCGATTTCTTGGTCGGGATGGTGGTGTTGCGTTCAATAATTCGGGTGCAAACGCCGCCGAGGGTTTCCAGACCCAGGGACAGCGGCGTTACGTCAAGCAGCAGCAGGCCCTTGACCTCGCCGCCCAGAACACCGCCCTGAATGGCGGCGCCCAGCGCGACGCACTCGTCCGGGTTAATGCCCTTGAAGGGCTCCTTGCCGGTGTAATTCTTGACCGCGTCCACAACTGCCGGAATACGGGTCGAGCCGCCGACCAGCAAAACCTTGTTGAGGTCGCCGGGGGTGAGGCCTGCATCCGACAACGCCTGCTTAACCGGCCCCATGGTCGATTCCACCAGATCAGCAGTAAGCTCGTTGAATTTGGCACGGGTCACTGTGAGATCCAGGTGCTTCGGGCCGGCCGCATCTGCTGTAATAAAGGGCAGATTGACGTGTGCCTGGGTAACGCCGGACAACTCGATCTTGGCTTTTTCAGCGGCTTCTTTGATACGCTGCATGGCCATCTTGTCTCCGGACAGATCAATTCCGCTGGATTTTTTAAATTCGGCACAGAAATAATCCATCAGGCGCTTGTCAAAGTCGTCGCCACCTAAACAGTTGTTGCCGGCGGTAGCTAAAACCTCCTGCACTCCGTCGCCGATTTCGATGATGGAGACGTCAAAGGTACCGCCGCCCAGGTCGTAGACCATGACCTTTTGATCCTGCTCTTTGTCAATGCCGTAGGCCAGTGCCGCCGCCGTCGGCTCGTTAATGATTCGCTTAACCTCCAGACCGGCAATCTTGCCGGCGTCCTTGGTGGCCTGACGCTGTGCATCGGTGAAATATGCCGGGACGGTGATAACCGCCTCGGTGACAGTCTCGCCAAGATAAGCTTCGGCGTCCGCCTTGAGCTTTTGCAGAATCATGGCAGAAATTTCCTGCGGGGTCAGCTTTTTGCCGTCGATCTCCACCTTGTAGTCACTGCCCATGTGACGCTTGATGGAGGAAACGGTACGGTCAAAGTTGGTGATAGCTTGGTTTTTGGCCACCTGACCGACCAGCCGCTCTCCGTCTTTGGTGAAAGCAACTACCGACGGGGTGGTGCGCGCGCCCTCGGCGTTTGCGATGACAATAGCCTCGCCGCCTTCAATAACGGCAACGCAGGAATTGGTTGTACCTAAGTCGATTCCGATGATTTTGGACATAAATAAGAACTCCTTTTTTATTTTAAAGTTTTTGGTTAACGTTGTTAGTTGGCGACCTTGACGCAGGCCGGACGAACAATTTTATCCCCGAGCAGATAGCCCTTTTGCAGAACCTCGGCCACCGTGTTTTGTTCCAAACCGTCATCCTCAATATGCATGACGGCCACATGCCTGTTGGGATCAAAAGGAAGCCCGTCGGCAGGAAGCTCGGTCACGCCGAGGGCTGCAAGACAGTCACTCAGCTGCCGGTGAATGAGAGCAAACCCCGGGTCGGCCGCGTCGCCCTGCGAGGCTACGGCGCGATCAAAGTTATCTAGAACCGGTAAAATTCCTTCCACCGCCCTGGCAGTGGCGTTGGCAGAAATATCGGCTTTTTCCTTGGCGGAGCGCTTCCGGAAATTGTCGTATTCCGCACAGAGCCGCAAATAGGCGTCCTTTTGCGCTGCAAGCTCATCCTGCAGCGCGGCAAGCTGCTCTTGCAGATCACTGGACTCTCGGTCACATTTCTTTTTGGCCGTTTTCGGCGTTTTTTTGGCGGCTGCCGTTGTTTCCTCGGCGGCTGCCGAAGCTTTTTGCTGTTCGCTCATGAAAGAGGAACCTCCTTTTTGTCTTAATCCGGATAATTTTCCCGTAACCGGTTTTGGAGAGAAGTCCCGAAGTACTCCAACATGGGAATAATGCTGCCGTAATCCAGCCGTAACGGCCCGAGCAGCCCGATGCTGCCATACAGCGTGTCGGAAAAATGATAGCCGGTGTACAGAAGAGCCGCCTCTCTCAGTGCGTCGGTTTCACCCGGCAAAATCAGACAGATGCCGGAATCCTGCGGCGAGAGCAGCTCTAAAAGGTCACTGGAATGAAGCATGCGCAGCGCACGTGCCGCATCCATTTGATCCCCGGCGCCGGAAAACAATCGGTCTTGACCGCTGACACGCAGGCCGGGCTCGGTTAGGGACTGCGCCAGCTGAGAGAATGCCTGAAATACAGGGGAAAGAAGCAGGCTGTATTCCCCCAGCGCCGCCGCTGCCGTCTGCAGCACCGGCGGGGTGATGTCCTGCAGCGCACGTTCGGCAAACTCTTTTAAAAACAGACCTTGCAGCGCCTCAAAAGCACCTTCCGGCAACGGAGCATCCAGTTGAACAAAGGCACTCTTGACCATACCGGTATCGGTCAGCAAAACCAGCACCAATGTGCTGGGGCCCGCACGCAAAAGCTCGGCCCTTTGCAATGTGATCTGCCGACCGGTCGGCGCCGTGGAAAAGGAGGCACAGCCGGAATATTCCGCAAGGGCTTCGGCAGCAGCGTCAATGGCGCCTTCTACGCTGTACACGTGTTGAAAAATGGCGTCAATCAATCGGCGCCGTTCTTTGGAAAGCCGGCGTTTTTCCATCAGCTGGTCAATGTATAGCCGCAGCCCGGACGCGGTCGGCAGCCGACCGGCGGAGGTGTGAGGCTGATACAGAAGACCCATGCGCTCCAAATCGCTCATGTCATTGCGGATGGTGGCAGAGGAAACCGCCCCGTCCAGCGCCGAGACCAAAGCCTTAGAGCCGACCGGCTCACCGGTTTTAAGATACTCCTTGGCGATTGAGGACAGGATCGTCAGCTTCCGATGATTTAATTCCATTTCTTTCACCTCGATTAGCACTCATGCTCTTGGAGTGCTAATTGTAGTTTACCCCAATTTCTGCCATCTGTCAACAGAAAATCGGAAGTTAAAAAAATATTTACAATTCAGTCAAACAGTCGACAGATTTGAACGAGGAAAATGTGAATTATGACGCCGTCATCCCTGTCTTTTTCGTTGACAAAACAGCCAAAAAAGTGTAAGATGTAATAAAAGACACGAAAAAGGAGAAACAAGATGCAATATATTATTTTAGCCGTCGTGGTTGTTTTGGTTTTGTGGGTCATCGGGTCTTATAACGGACTTGTGCGCCTGAGAAATCATGTGGAGGAAGCCTTTTCCACCATGGATGTTTATTTGAAAAAGCGCTATGACCTGATTCCGAATCTGGTGGAGACGGTCAAGGGATATTCCAAGCATGAGAGCGAAACGCTGGAGCAGGTTATTGCCGCGCGCAACCGCGCCGTTTCTGCCGGCAGCGCCGAGGAAAAAATCGCTTGTGAGAGAGAGGTTACCGGTGCGCTGAAAAGCCTGTTTGCGCTGGCGGAAGCCTATCCGGATCTCAAGGCCAACACCAATTTTTTGGATCTCCAGCAGAGCCTTAAAGCGGTTGAGAGCGATATTGCCAATGCCCGGAAGTATTATAACGGTGTGGTTAAGGCCTATAATATCAAAACCGAGGTGTTTCCGAGCAGCTTGATTGCCGGCCTGTTCCGCTTTACCCGTAAGCCGCTTTATGAGGTCAACGACAGCGCAGAGCGCGAAAATGTAAAGGTGCAGTTCTGATGAAAAAAAGAATTATTGGAGGTCTTGCGGCATTGGCGGTGATTTTTTCGCTGCTGTGCCTGCCGGTTTCCGCTGCGGAGGAAAGCCGCCCCATGTCGACTGACAGCTATCAGGTTGATGTGACGGTTTCGGAAAATCACACCTATGAAATATGCGAGCGGATCCAGGTGGATTTTCACAAGCCTCGCCACGGGATTTACCGGTATATTCCTTATCTTTTTGATATAACGCATGAGGTGGACGGTCAAAGTCAGACCGATTCCTGCCGGGTCCGGATTCAAAACATTTCGGTCACCGGCGGCGCATTGGATACCTCATATAAAAATGGAAATGTCGTTTTACGTATCGGTGATGAGGATAAAACGCTGCTGGGCAAGCAGACCTACGTTATTCGCTACACTGTTCGCAATCGGGCGGACGGAATTGACAGTTTCGACGAGTTTTATTGGAATTTGATTCCCCATAATTGGGAAACCGATATCAGCAGCGCCAAAATTTCGGTGACCTTCCCGAAAAAGGCCGATTTGTCAAAGGCGCGGGTTCTTTGCGGAAGCTACGGTTCGTTGGATACAAATCGGTTTCAGGTTTCCGAAAACGGGACTACGCTGATCGCTACCGCTAAAGGAGCTCTCTCAAAAGGGGAGGGCGTGACGCTGCGTGCGCAGCTGCCTAATATGTATTTTAGCGGCGAAGAGGAAAATGCCGGCCTGCAGTTTCTTATGATTGCGCTGATGGTGCTGTGCTTTGCCGGGACTATTGTTTTAAAGATTTTGCTGGGCCGCAGCAAAACAGTGATTCCGGTTATCGGTTTTTACCCGCCCGAGGGCATGACCAGCGCCGATGTCGGTTTTGTTTTGGACGGGATGACCGACACAAAGGACATTTTGTCTCTGATCATTTATTGGGCACACCGCGGGCTGCTTTCGATCGAGGAAATTGATGACAAAACCATGCGGCTGACCCGGCTTGCGCCGCTTCCGGAGGACGCCAAGGCCTACGAAAAAGCAATGTTTGATCAACTGTTTTTTAAACGGGACACGGTGACGACCGCCGAGCTCAAAAATCATTTCTATACGGCGATTGCGGCAGCCAAAAAAGGAGTTCGTACGCATTACACCGCGCAGCGGGAAACCCGGATTTTCAAGAAATCCTCTGTTGTCGCCGGCTTTTTTGCAATGCTGCTTACGGCGTTGCCGATGGCACTGTTTTTGTGTATTGGCTATGAAATCCGAATTGTGGATGAGGGCGTTTTGATCGGTGGGATTTTCTTCGGCGCTTTAACGTTGGGGCTGCTTTTGTTTTTAAACATGGTCGAGCACCGAAAAAATGCCGTAACACGCGGAAAATATTACACGCAGAAGATTTTAGCATGGGCCGGCATTATTGTTGTTGCCCTGTGCGGCGCTCTTGTGGGAGCCACCTCGCTGCATATGACACGGCTGGCCGTCGTTGCCGCGGTCATGACGCTGGCGCAAATGACCATGGCTGTCCGTATGCGTTGCTATACCGATTACGGAACGCGTTTAATCGGAGAAATTCTGGGCTTTAGAGAGTTTATCCGCACCGCGGAGTTGGATCGGCTGAAAGCGCTGGCAAACAACGATCCCGCTTATTTTTACGGGGTTTTGCCGTTTGCTTATGTTATGGGACTTTCGGATGTGTGGGCAAAAAAATTCAAAGAGATCGCCGTAGAGCCGCCGCAGTGGTACATCGGGCAAGGCGGCGCCGACATGTTTAATACATGGCTCTTTATGAACTCCTTCCGACAGGGAATGGACACGTTGGGACACAGTATGATTTCGACGCCGGCTCAACAGGCCTCCGGGTCGAGCGGTGGATTTTCCGGCGGCGGATTTTCCGGCGGCGGTGGCGGCGGTGGCGGCGGCGGCAGCTGGTAAGCACCGTAGAAGACTGATTTTGGAACGGGGGAGCAAAAGGTGAAAAAGTTTTTTTCGGAATTTAAGGATTTTATTGCGCGCGGAAATGTGATGGATATGGCAACAGCAGTCATTATCGGCGGCGCATTTAATAAAATTGTTACCAGCCTTGTGAATGACCTGATTATGCCGTTGATCGGCATTTTGGTCGGCGGATTGAATGTCACGGATTGGAAATGGGTTATTACACCGGCGGTGTTGGATGAGGCCGGCAAGGTGGTGACCGCCGAAAACGCACTTTGCTATGGAAACTTTATCCAAACAGTTTTGGACTTTTTGATTGTTGCCTTCTGTATTTTTGCGGCACTTAAGGCGGTTCTTTCTTTTAAAAACAGCGTTGAAAAAGAGATGCATAAGCGGGCAGGCAAGGAGGATGCGGAGGAGCCGGACGAGGAGCCGGAGGAGCCGGAGCTTACGCCGGAGCAGCAGACCCTTTGCGAGATTCGTGATCTTTTGAAGGCACAGGTGCAAAAGGATTAATGGGTTTTGAAAAATGATAGAAGCGGGCAGCAGAAAACTCTGCTGCCCGCTTTTTCGGACATAGCGTGTTTAAAATCTCTCCAAAATGCAAAAAGGGGCGGCTGCCGTAAATGCTTGCTTTTCGGCCGGTATTTCAATGACCGTGCGGGACAATGTGGAGCTTATCTTTTTCAAAGCTTAAGTCGGCGTGCAAAAGGTCTAAAAAGACAATCAGCAACAGCAGCTGTACAAACAGGAGGGCGCGTCCGCCGAATCGTACACAGAGAAAAGCCGAAACGGTGCTGCCGGCGACAAAGGCGACAAGCATTAAAAGGTGCATACGCAGTCGACGTCCCGCCTCGCGGTCGTGCTTGTGTACCCATTTCACCAGATTGACGCCGACCTGGCGCAGATGATTGGTGCAGAAGGTGGTTGCCATCGAGACCTTAGTTGCCTGGCGGAAGGTGTTATACTGCATAGAGGCAATAAAATTGATTACCACTTGGCAGATTTGCGGCGGCGCATTGTCCGGGACAAAACTGAGCAGCAGCAAGCACAGCATCTCAAAGCCAATCAGAACCGTATCCCATCGAAAAAGCCCCAGCCGATTGATTCGTTTGGGCAAAAACTCCGAAAGCACGGCGCCGGCAAGATAGGCGGAAATGGGGATTAGATAATACAGCGCGCGCTTAAAGCTTCCCTTGCCGAGCTCTATAGCCAACAAGACAAAATTGGCTGTTTGGGCGTTGCAGAAAACGCCGCCTCGGAGCAAAAGGGTGTAAGCCCCCAAAAATCCGCTGACGCACATTAAAAGCAAAAAGGTTTGCAGCTTTTCACATTCCAGCACGGTCTCTTGTTCAAAGGCTGAAAGACGTTTTTTCACAACCGAGTTCCTTTCACACCAAAACCGGCATATGCCGGTTTTTTTCTTTCATTATAGCAAAAGCAGGGTAAAAAAACAAGCGCACTTTGCTGCGCTCCAAAGGGGTTTCCGGAAATAATAAGCTTTCGGCTTAAGAAACAGATGCGAGCGGGGATATTGTGTCGCTATAAAATGTGTGGTATAATATTAAAAACTGTTTTTTGAAGATTTCATAGCTTTCGTCTGGGAATCTGCATATGAAATAGAGCGGAATGCATTTTATGAAGAATCCTGAGCGGGACGGAGATGATATAAAATGGGAAAGATGAAATTACTCGGTAAAAAGGTTGCAATCACGGGGGCGTCGAGCGGGATCGGTAAAGCGACGGCGCTGCGCATGGCAGCGGAAGGCGCGGATATAGCGCTTATTGCAAGAAACCGCAAACGTCTTGACGAAGTCGCCGAGCAGATACAGATGCTTGGCAGAAAAGCCGTCGTCATTGAGGCCGACGTGACCGACGCCGAAGGGATTAAAAAGGCAGTCGATACCGCAATAGCAGCGCTTGGTGGGCTTGATGTGTTCCATTGCAACGCCGGTATCTATCTGCGCTGTCCTGCGAAGGATCTGCGCATGGATCAGATACGCAAGCTCATGGAGGTCGATTATTTCGGATGCCTCAACTGTGTATACGCCGTCCTGCCTTATTTTCTCGAAAAAAAGAGCGGATCGATTGTAACTACGTGTTCGATGGACGGAAAGAAAGGCGTACCGCCGGATGCCGCTTATGTCGGCGCAAAGTTCGCCATGAACGGGTTTTTTCAGGTTTTGCGGCAGGAGCTGCGCGGAAGCGGCGTGCATATCGGAATTGTCTATCCGAGCCGTATGGATACTCCGCAGATCGCACATGTTGATTGCCCAAAGCTCACGCCAAAGGGCGATCCCGGCATGGTTGCAAAAGCGGTCGTTCGGGCAGTGGTAAAAAAGAAAAAAGAGCTTATGGTTCCATCCTTTTCGTGTCATCTGCTAACGTGGGCGGACGCGATCAGCCCCTCTCTGAGCGACTGGCTGGTGCGGGTAAATCATCTTGCCGGCACCGTTAACGACACAGAGCCCATAAACGAAGCAAAGTAGAACGGCCGCGCTTTTAATCCATAAAGAAAAACTCGTATCGGATGAGTTTTTTGGATCTAACGGCCGCATAATTAAACGATTGCCCCAACAGTTTAACGAATCCGGCATCTTGTGCCGCCGAAAGGGTCTTAAAACACGCAAAGCCCCGCCGCAGAATTGCTCTGCGGCGGGGCTTGTTTTACAAAAGCTTTGCCTTGACCGGTTTTTGAGCATAGAAAAATGCCACCGTAATTCTATTACGGTGGCATTATGGCGGAGAGGATGGGATTCGAACCCATGTGCGATTGCTCGCAAACTGATTTCGAGTGTCATTGCTTCCCGATACTTTGCGGTATTATATGAGAAGATAAGAGAACCTGAAATCCCCCGCCATAGACGAATTGACCGGGCATTTTGATTGCTTTTGCGAAAAAT
>CAKSSH010000026.1 GCA_934488695.1 uncultured Oscillospiraceae bacterium | reverse complement strand
GCGGAGAGTCAGCCGGATAACGGCGGAATCGACCTTCGGCATCGGCAAAAAACTGCCGCGCCCGACCGAAAACAGGATTTCGGGCGTGCTGTAATACTGCACCGCAGCCGAAACAGCGCCGCAGGCACGCTCTCCGGGGCGGGCGCACAGCCGGGCGGCAGCCTCCTTTTGCACCATAACGGTGATGTTTTCAAGCGGCAGCCGTGTTTCTAAAAGGCGCATGAGCAGCGGTGAGGTGATGTAGTAAGGAAGGTTTGCGCAGACGGCGACCGGCATACCTGCAAAATGCTCCTCAATTACAGCCGCAAGATCCATGCGCAGAGCGTCCCCCCAAAGCACCGTGACATTGGGACAGTCCGAAAGAGTCTCGGACAGAATCGGGAGCAGCCGCCGATCCAGCTCGATGGTGACGACCTTGACTGCCTGCTGCGACAGCGCTCGAGTCAGCACGCCGATGCCCGGCCCGATTTCCAGCACGCCAAAGGGCTGTGTTCCGTTAGTACAGGCCTCGGCCATCCGGGGGCAAACGCCGGGATTGATAATGAAATTTTGGCCCAACGCCTTGGAAAAGGTGAATCCGTGGCGGGCAAGCAGATCCTTTAATGTGCTTTGATTTGAAAGCTCCATGGGGTCACATCCTGAAAAAATTTTGTTTTACGGTTGCAAAAAATTCGTTTATCCGTTAAAATAGAGAAAAAGGAATTCGGAGGGAAGGTTATGAGAAGAGACAAGATCAATTATTATCTCGACATCGCACAATCGGTGCTGGAACGCGGCACCTGTATCCGCCGCAATTTCGGGGCCATTATCGTAAAAAACGACGAGATTATTTCAACCGGGTATGTCGGGTCGCCGCGCGGCCGGAAAAATTGCTGCGATCTCGGGACCTGTCGTCGGGAAGAGCTGAACATTCCGCAGGGGGAGCGGTATGAGCTGTGCCGTTCGGTGCATGCCGAGGCCAACGCCATTATCAGTGCATCACGGAATGCGATGCTGGGCAGCGACCTGTTTCTTTGCTGCTGTGACGCTAAAACCGGCTGCTTGGTCCCCGGGACGATGCCTTGCTCCATGTGCAAGCGGCTGATCATCAATGCCGGCATTGAAAAGGTCTACGTGCGGGACACATCGGAGGAATATCGGGAAATTCAAGTGCGCGACTGGGTCTATTATGATGACTCGCTTGAGGAACATCACGGCTATTAAAGACCGGGGCGGGCATTGTGGGGCAAAGAGTCTTGGGCTCTTTGCCCTTTTTGCGTTCGGCTTAGAGCTCAAAGGGCGGAATATATTGTGTGCCGACCGATTGCGGAGATTGACAATAGCCCTCCAGATGCGAAAGCCTTTGCAGAAAAAGACGCACCGAGTGCAGCTCTCGCTGCGAAACGGGACGGGAAAGCTCCGGAAATGTCTCTTGAATTTGCGGCATGGGGGTATATTGCGCCATAAGGCTTAACAGGATTCGACGGTCCCGGCACAGCCGGTTTAAGGAGAGCAGAACACCTTTGGTGTTCAGCAAGGCGCCGGGCAGTATCAAATGACGCACCAGAACGCCGCCGGTCATAAGACCGTCCGATGAAAAACGAGCATCGCCGACCTGACGGTACATTTCCGCAAGAGCGGACCGGCAAACCTCCGGATAATCCGGCGCAGCACTGTAGCGCGCCGCGAGCGCCGGAATACTGTATTTATAATCAGGCAGATAGATGTCGACAAGACCGCGCAACAGGCGCAGCGTCTGCGGAGATTCATAGCCGCCGCAGTTGTAAATCACCGGGACCGGCAGCCGGGGAGACAGCGCCTGCTTCAGCAAGGGCACAAAATGGGTCGGCGTCACTAAATTGATATTATGTGCGCCCTGCGAAATGAGGTCCTCAAATACGGCGCGCAGCTCTTTCGGGGTCACGGCACGTCCCAGCCGACCGTTGCGGCTGATGGCAGCGTTTTGACAGAAAACACAGCCGAGATTGCAGCCCGAAAAAAAGACGGTACCGGAACCGCGGGAGCCGGAAATACAGGGCTCTTCCCCAAAATGCAGTGCCGCCCGGGCGATGTGCATATCGCTGCCGCTTTTGCAAACGCCGACTTCTCGGGACCGGTCGATTCCGCAGGCGCGCGGGCAGCAGGTACAGCCGGCGATAGGCTTTTCCCCCTTTGGTGTTTTCTTTTATTGTAGCATGCCTTGGGATAAAAGGCAACCGGTAAAACGTCTCTTTTGCTTGCAATCAAGGCCGAAATATGGTAAGATGAATCCAAATAAAAAAGAGGTGACGGAGGGTATGTATAAAATCGGGATTGACCTGGGCGGGACCAATATTGTAGCAGGGGTCGTAGATGAGCATTATCGGATTTTGGCCAAGGAAAAGGTCAAAACGGCCCTCCCTCGTCCGGCAGAGGAAATTGCGGCAGACATGGCGGCTGCGGCTCGGCGAGCTGCCGAAAAGGCAGGCATTTCGTTTTCGGAGATTGCGTGCGTCGGGGTCGGCAGCCCCGGTGCAGTGGATGCGCAGTCCGGTTGCGTGATTTACGCGAATAATTTGGGCTTTCGGGATGTGCCGCTTTCCGATTTTTTGCGTGCACGGTTGGATCGGCCTGTTCGGCTGGCTAACGACGCTAATGCGGCAGCGTTCGGAGAGTATTTGGCCGGTGCAGGCCGCGGCTGCAAAAATTTTGTGATGATCACCCTGGGGACCGGCGTCGGCAACGGCTTGGTTTTGGACGGTCGGTTGTACACCGGCTCTAACGGCGCCGGCGGGGAGACGGGACACACCGTAATTGACCTGGACGGGGAGGCGTGCACCTGCGGGCGCAGAGGCTGCTGGGAGGCATACGCCTCGGCAACAGCATTGATTCGGCAAACTCGTCGGGCAATGCGAGAGCATACCGAAAGCAAATTGTGGCAGCAGTGCGGCGGTGACGAAGCAAAGGTTGACGGTCGAACGGCCTTTGATGCCATGCGCGCCGGCGATGAGATTGCGGCAGCTGTCTGTCGGCAGTATATTCGTTATATCGCGGTGGGTGTTATCAACCTTGTCAATATTTTTCAGCCTGAAATCTTGTGTATCGGCGGCGGTATCTGCGCGGAGGGCGCTGGGTTGACCGAGCCGATTGCCGAAATGCTCGGGCAGGAGGATTACGCGCGTGCGCTTTTGCAGCGTACACGGGTGTGCACGGCACAGCTCGGAAATGATGCCGGCATTATCGGCGCAGCCTTTTTACAATAGGGTAAAGAACATCGCCCCGCACGCGAGAGCGTGCGGGGCGATAGTTATGTAAAAAAGCAGACCCGCTCGGGATCTGCTTTTATATTCAGCCGTTTTGATGGAGACGGTAGGCCTCGCAGGCCTCCTGACTGGATGCGTCCATCATCATTTGGCCGCCGTCCAGCCAAATGGCACGCTGACAGATTGCCTGCACCGTTTCGGCACTGTGTGAAACGAACAGCAGCGTGGTATTGTTTGAAAGAAGCTCTTGAATCTTCCGCTCGCATTTTTCCTGGAAGCTTTGGTCGCCGACGGCCAAAACCTCATCGACAATGAGAATTTGCGGGTTTGTGATGGTTGCAATGCTAAAACCAAGCCGTGCAATCATCCCGGAGGAATAGTTTTTGACCGGGACGTCAATAAACTCCGAAAGCTCCGAAAAATCCAAAATTTCGTCAAAGTGCTTTTCCATGTATTTGTGATCAAACCCCATGACAGCGCCGTTCAAAAAGATGTTTTCGCGACCGGTCAGGTCAAAGTCAAAGCCGGCGCCCAATTCAATGAGCGGAGCAATTTCGCCGCGCACGGTAATACTGCCGGTGGTGGGCGACATCACGCCGGCAATCAGCTTGAGCAAGGTGCTCTTTCCGCTGCCGTTTCGCCCAATCAGGGCGACTGCTTCGCCGGGACAGACCTGAAAGGAAATGTTCTTGAGCGCCCAAAATTCGTTAAAATGCAGCTGCCCCCGAATCAACTTTAAAAAATATTCCTTCATGGTATCGGTACGTTCCTCGGCAAGGTTAAACCGCATAGAAACGTCGTTGATCTCAATAATCGGCTTGTCCATTTTTTCCTCCCGCCTCAGATGTACAAAATGAAGTTCTTTTGCAGCTTATTAAAGGTAAACAGACCGAGAATAAAGAAAACGCTACAGGACAAAAAGCTCCAAACAAACAGCATCGGGTCACTTGGCATGCAGCCGTATATGACAAAGCAGCGAAAAAGCTCAATGTAATGATAGAGCGGATTGCACATAATCACGCCCCGGATATTCGCCGGTACGGCCTCGACGGGGTAAAAAATCGGGGTCAGGTACATCAGCGCCAGCGTAAAGACGCCGTACAGGTGTGTAATGTCCCGGAAATACACCGACAGCGCCGACAGAATCATGCCCATGCCGCAGGCAAACAAAAACAAGCAGAACAGCGGATAGACAATCAGCGGAAAATAAATGGTAATTGGCGTGCGGGTGAAAATCATGACAATCAGGATAGCCGCCAGACTGAAGCTGGTGGTCACAAAGCTGGAGAGCACCCGGGAAACCGGGAAGATAAATTTCGGAATATATACCTTTTTGATGAGCGGTGCATTGGCCAAAATAGCATACATCGACACGGTGGTGCTTTCATTAAAAAAGGTGAACAGCGTTTGCCCGCAAATCAGGTAGAGCGGAAAATTCTTGATTTCGTAGCGAAAAATATTAGAGAAAACGAGATTCAATACAATCATCATAAGCAGCGGATTCAAAAGGCTCCACAGATAACCCAAAAAGCTGCGGCGGTATTTGACCTTGAGGTCACGTTTAATCAGCTCGCGAATCAGCGGCCGGTATTTTTTATAATGCGCACTCCATCGACGGATGGCTTCCATTTTTTCAAAACCTTTCTGAAAATAATGTGAAATCGGCGTTTTTTAAACGGCGAATTACTTATGAAATTGAAAGCAAAAGAATTGTATCATAATTCCTGCTTTCTGTCAATATTCCGCGGCTTATTCTTCTGGGGCGAAAAGGTCAAAAGAGGCCGGGATAACGCGCTGATCCAGCAAAACAAGGTTTTGGTTATTCTCTCGGTTGAGATTCCAATAAAGCGCACCGCGCAGTCCGAACCGGGGCAGCAGCTCCAGCCGGGCAGACAGGGAGCGGACATCCTCAAACCAAACAATATGGGCCTTTTTTCGGTCGTCGGTATATTCAAAAAAAGGCGCTTGTACGGTTTCGTCGTACCGGATTTCGGCGCCGGTTTCGGCAGCCAGCGCAAAGGCTGCGGCAGTCGACAGAGAGGTGGCTCGAGAAACACCGCGGATATAGGGAAGCGAAAAGTCATAGCCGTAGTTGGAGAGACCGAGAAAAAGCTTGCCGGGTGCAATGCGGCTGACGGCATAATTCAACACCCGTTCAACCGAGCCGATAGGAGAAACGGCCATCGGCGGGCCGTAGGTGTAGCCCCATTCATAGGTCATTAAAAGCAGCGCGTCGGCCGCCGCACCCAATAGGGCATAATCGTGTCCTTCGTATAGAACGCCCGGCTGGTCGTCGGCAATTTTGGGTGCCAGCGCCGTCATTACGGGATACCCCTCGACATTCAGGCGCCGGCGGCAGCGGTCAATAAATTCGGCGTAGGGGACGGCGTTTTCGGCTCCCAAAAACTCAAAGTCAACGTCCAGCCCGCGGTAGCCTTTTTCTCGCAGGTTTTGCAGAACATTTTCCAACAGAACCTGCTGCAGGGAGTCGTTTTGCAGCAGCGTTCTCGCAAGCTCGGTCGAAAATCGATCTCCGTCGGTCAGGGTCGACAGATGCATTACGGGGGTACTGCCGTAAACGGTGCAGCGCTGTAAAAGGCGCTCATCCCGCAGGGGAAAGAGACTGCCGTCTGATCGAAATCCGTAGGTGAACGGCATGATCCCGCCCACCAGCGGCAGCGTGCGGTTGAGCAGGGGTTCCGGGATAAAGGGATAGGCGTAGCCGCCGATTTGAAAGCTGCCGAGAGGGTCTCGCCCCACCTCAATATATAAGGTTTGCCCCGGATACAGCGCTTCGCCGCCGTTGAGGAATAAGTTTTGCCGCCACAGACGGTAGACCGGGACTCGGTATTGTCGGGCAATAGACAAAAGAGTCTCGCCCGGCGCAACCGTATGGGTTTTTTCGGGCAGGACCACCACAAGCGGCTGACCAATCGGCAGGCGACTTTCCGGGGATAGGCTGTTGTCAAACGAAAGCCGTTCGACCCCGACGCCGTATTGCCGGGCAATGGATTGCAGTGACTGGCCGGCCGAAACGATATGAATGATCATGGATCTTGCCCCCTTTTTTATAAAAGCGTATGCCTCGGGAGCGTAAAAAAGCACCCGGCAGAGCCGGGTGCGGGTATCAGTTTTTCAGACTTTGCAGCGGGGCCGGAATATGTCCGCCGCGTTGAATAAAGCTTAGCGGGGACGCAGTGTTGACCCGCATGACCGGCCCCTCGCCGAGCAGACCGCCAAAGGAGAGATGATCGCCGACCTTTTTGCCGATGGCCGGAATCAGCCGGACGGCGGTGGTCTTGAAGTTGGCCATGCCGATGGCAGCTTCGTCGGCAATAATGCCGGAAATAACCTCGGCCGGCGTGTCGCCCGGGATGATAATCATATCCAGACCCACCGAGCAGACCGCCGTCATGGCTTCCAGCTTTTCAATGGACAGGCAGCCGGCTTCGGCCGCGTGGATCATGCCGGCGTCCTCCGTGACCGGAATAAAGGCACCGGAAAGTCCGCCCACGCGGGAGGAGGCCATTACGCCGCCTTTTTTAACGGCGTCGTTAAGCAGTGCCAAAGCAGCGGTTGTGCCGCAGGCTCCGCAGCAGGAAAGACCGATTTCCTCCAGAATATGCGCCACCGAGTCCCCGACTGCCGGTGTGGGCGCCAGCGAAAGGTCTACAATGCCGAACGGGACGTCCAACCGCCGGGAGGCCTCTTGTGCCACCAGCTGACCCATGCGGGTGATTTTAAAGGCGCTGCGCTTGATGATGTCGGCCACCTCGGCAATATCGGCCCCTTTAGCCTTTTCAAGCGCGGACTTTACAACGCCCGGCCCCGAAACGCCGACGTTAATGACGCTGTCCGGCTCTCCGACGCCGTGGAATGCGCCGGCCATAAACGGATTGTCCTCGGGTGCGTTGCAAAGCACGACCAGCTTGGCCGGACCGATACAGCCACGCTGCTTCGTCAACTCGGCGGCCTTTTTGATAATCGAGCCCATCTGCGCGACTGCGTCCAGATTGATTCCGGCCTTGGTGGAGCCGATGTTGACACTGGCACAGATGTTTTCGGTTTGCGCAAGAGCCTGCGGAATGCTTTCAATAAGCTCTCGGTCGCCGGCCGAAAAACCTTTGTGCACCAGAGCGCTGTACCCGCCGATGAAATTCACGCCGACGGCGTCGGCAGCTCGCTGCAGCGTCAGCGCAAAGCGAACGGGGTCACTCTGTCTGCAGGCGGCTGCAACCATGGCAATCGGGGTGACCGAGATCCGCTTGTTGATAATCGGGATCCCGTATTCCCGCTCAATTTCGCGGCAGACCGGAACCAGTCGCTCGGCACGGGAGGTGATTTTGTCATAGATTTTTTCGCAGCTGCGGCCGATATCGTCCCCGGCGCAGTCCAACAATGAAATCCCCATGGTCACGGTCCGGATATCCAGATGCTCGTCCGAAATCATGTGGATGGTTTCCAAAATATTTTTGGTGTTCAGCATGTTGTATTCCTCACTTAAATCGAATGCATGGAATTAAAAATGTCCTCATGCATGGCGCGAATGACCATGCCGATTTCCTGGCCGTACTGTTTCATTTCATCCGAAAAATCCCCGAAGGGAATATCAATATCCGAAATATCCACCAGCATAATCATGGTAAACATGTCCCGCATAACGGTTTGCGAAACGTCAATGAGATTGATGTTGTGTTCGGCACATTTGACGGCGACTTCCTTGAGGATTCCGACGCGGTCCTTGCCTAAAACGCTGATGACAGCGCGCATATGATCAGCTCCTTTACCTTGTTATAGGTATTGTACCATAAACCTGCTAAAAAGCAAGACGAAAATAAAAATATTTGTTGACTTGTTAAAAAAATGACAGAACTGCCTTGACTTTTGGAGGCAAAGTAAGGTATAATTGGTTTTGAATGTTGTTTTGACCAAAAAGAACCATAAAACCAAAAAACGAACGGATGATGAAAGATGAAATATTTGGTTCTGTTGTGTGATGGAATGGCGGATTATCCGCATGAGGCGCTGCATGGAAAAACACCGATGCAGGTTGCTTTTAAGCCGAATATAGACGAATGTGCCGCTCACGGAGAGGTCGGCCTTGTGCAGACGGTGCCCGAGGGCTTTAAGCCGGGCAGCGACGTAGCCAATCTTTCGGTGATGGGGTATGCGCCGCGGCTTTATTATTCGGGCCGGTCTCCGCTGGAGGCGGCCAGTATCGGAATTACGTTGGATACAAAAGATATTGCAACCCGGTGTAATTTAGTAACCCTCAGCGATGAGGCGGCTTATGCCGATAAAAAAATGGTGGACTATTGTGCCGACGATATTTCTACACAGGAGGCCGATCAGCTGATTGCGTTTTTGGAGCAGGAGCTTTCGCAGGAGGATTTGCATTTTTACACCGGCGTCAGCTATCGTCACTGCTTGATTTTGAAAAACGGTCTCGGCGGTCAATTTGAGGCAACGCCCCCGCATGATATTACCGGTCGGGGGATCGGGGAGTATCTGCCGAAAAACGAGCGGTTTTTAAGCCTGATGGAAAAAAGCTACGCGCTTTTGAAGGATCATCCGGTCAATTTAGCCCGCGTGGCAGCCGGCAAGCGCCCTGCCAACAGCATTTGGCTGTGGGGCAGCGGAAATAAAAAGGAAATGCCCGATTTTCAAAGCAAATTCGGTGTTTCGGGCGCCGTGATCTCGGCAGTAGATCTGATTAAGGGGATCGGGAAATTGACCGGAATGCGGGTGCTTGATGTTCCGGGGGCAACCGGGTATATTGACACCGATTTTGAGGGGAAGGCTGCGGCGGCAATTGAGGCATTTGAGACCGGCAGCGACCTTGTGTATTTGCATGTTGAGGCGCCGGATGAGTGCGGTCACCGCTTTGAACCGGAAAACAAGGTTCGGGCGATTGAATATATCGACGCACGGGTGCTCAAAACCGTTAAGGCGTACTTGGACGGCTGCGGCGAGGACTACCGTATCCTGATTCTGCCGGACCACGCCACACCGCTGAAAACGAGAACACACGCTTCGGATCCGGTCCCGTATGTTATTTACCGTAAAAGCGTACCGGTTGAAAGCGGCGTTCCCTGTGTTTATGAAGAAACAGCCGCCGCAACCGGCAGGTTTGTGCCGGAAGGCTCTGAAATGATGCATTATTTCTTGCAATAGAAAGGGAGTGAAACAAATGCAGGAATATCCCGTACTATTCGTTTGTCTGCTTGGCATTGGGACGGTTTTTATCGGTCTTATCTGTATCGTTTTGCTGTGCATGCTGATGGGAGCACTGTGCAAAGCTGCCGAAAAAAAGCCCGTTGAGTCTCCGGTTGTCGAAAAGGCAGCGGATGCGCCGGCCGGTCGGGAGATCGTCGGCCGTTCCAAATTGGTCGCCGCGGTTTCGGCGGTTATCGCCGAAGAGCTTGGTGAAGATGTTTCGGCTATCCGGGTCAGGTCTTTCAAAAAAATCTAACAATATCAGGTGAGAAAAATGAAGAAATACAGTGTTTGTGTCAACGGAGAAAAATACGAAATCGAAATCGAACTACTGGGCGAGGTTCCGGCAGCAGCCTCTGCTGCTCCGGCTGCACCCGCTGCTCCGGCTGCTCCGGCCGGCGTCGGTGAACGGCTGGCCGCTCCCATGCCCGGAACGGTATTGGCGGTCAATGTTAAGGACGGGGATCGTGTGCGCAAGGGCCAAGCGCTGTTTGTGCTGGAGGCCATGAAAATGGAAAACGAGATTCCCGCGCCTGCAGACGGTGTTGTCAGCGCCATCAGCGTCAAAAAGGGCGACACGGTTGAGACCGATGCGCTGCTTTGCATGATTGGCTAAAAGTACAGCTTCAGGAGAAAAATTATGGAACAGATTATGAATTTTATCGAGCAGACCGGCTTTTACAGGCTGTTTGTCGATTTTGAACATTACTGGGGCAACCTGCTGATGATTGCCGTGTCGCTGGTGCTGCTTTGGCTGGCAATTAAAAAGGGCTTTGAGCCGCTTTTGCTCATCGGAATCGCTTTCGGCATGCTGCTGACCAATCTGCCGGACGCCGGCATGTACCATGCCGAGCTGTGGAATAATTTTATGGATCCGGAAAACACCGAGGCATATCATAAGTACGGAATTATTTTGGCCGAGGGCGGCTTGCTGGACTATCTGTACATCGGTGTAAAAACCTGTATTTATCCCTGCCTTATTTTTATGGGTATCGGCGCGATGACCGATTTCGGTCCGCTGATCTCCAACCCCAAGAGCCTGCTTTTGGGCGCTGCCGCACAGCTGGGTATTTTTATCACCTTTATCGGGTGCTTTTATCTCGGCTTTCCGCAGGCCGCCGCAGCCTCTATCGGTATTATCGGCGGGGCTGACGGCCCGACGGCGATCTATACCACCTCGCTTTTGTACCCCTCTCTGCTGGGGCCGATTGCGGTTGCTGCCTATTCCTACATGGCATTGGTGCCGGTGATTCAGCCGCCGATTATGCGCCTGCTGACGACGAAAAAAGAGCGTATGATTGTGATGAAGCCGCTGCGTCAGGCCAGCAAGACCGAAAAGATCTTGTTCCCGATTGTCGTGACGATTTTTGTGGCGCTGCTGGTCCCGTCGGCGACGCCTTTGGTCGGCTGCCTTATGCTCGGCAACCTTTGGAAGGAATCCGGAGTGGCGGAGCGCCTGTGCAAAACGGCGCAGAACGAATTGATGAATATTGTCACCATCTTTCTCGGCATTTCGGTCGGCGCGACGGCGACCGCTTCCAACTTCTTAAATTGGCAGACCATTAAGATTCTGTGCATGGGTGTGGTGGCCTTCGGCGTCGGAACTGCCGGTGGCGTGCTGCTTGCCAAGCTGATGAATCTCTTTACCAAGAATAAGATAAATCCGTTGATTGGATCTGCCGGTGTTTCGGCAGTGCCGATGGCGGCCCGTGTTTCGCAGTCGGAGGGCAGCCGCGCCAATCCGGGCAACTTCCTGCTCATGCACGCTATGGGGCCCAACGTTGCCGGCGTAATCGGGTCGGCTATTGCGGCCGGCGTTCTGATTGCACTGTTTCACTAAAGGAGCATGAAAAATGGCACAGAAACTTTATATTACCGATACCATTCTGCGGGACGCGCATCAGTCTCAGGCCGCAACTCGCATGCGGCTTTCGGAGATGCTGCCGGCCTGTGAAATGCTGGACGAAATGGGATATTGGTCCCTGGAATGCTGGGGCGGCGCGACCTTTGACGCCTGCATGCGCTTTCTCGGGGAGGACCCGTGGGAGCGTTTGCGCGCTTTGAAGAAGGCCATGCCCAAGACCCGGCTGCAAATGCTGCTGCGCGGTCAAAATCTGTTAGGCTATAAGCATTATGCGGACGACGTGGTAGACGCGTTTGTCGGCCGGTCGATCGAGAATGGCATTAATGTTATTCGGGTGTTCGATGCGCTCAATGATGTGCGCAATTTGGAACAGTCCATGAAAAGCATTAAAAAGTACGGCGGTCTGTGTGAGGCGGCCATGAGCTACACCACAAGTCCTGTGCATAACGAGGCCTATTACGTGGATCTGGCCCTGACCCTGCAGCAGATGGGCGCCGATACCATCTGTATTAAGGATATGGCAAATCTGCTGCTGCCGATGGAGGCTTACCGCCTTGTCAAGCGGCTGAAGGAAACGGTTAGTGTGCCGATTCATCTGCACACGCATAATACCACCGGTACCGGCGATATGGTCAATCTGATGGCGGCGCAGGCCGGTGTGGATATTGTGGACTGTGCCTTGTCGCCTTTGGCAAACGGCACCTCTCAGCCGGCCACCGAGTCGCTGGTCGCTACCCTGCAGGGCACCGAGCGTGACACCGGAATTGAGCTCAAGCGGCTCAGTGAGGCTGCCGCCTATTTTCGCACCGTGGCGGACAAGCTGACGCAGGAAGGGTATCTGGACCCCAAGGTGCTGAAGATTGATGTAAATACACTGCTGTATCAGGTTCCGGGCGGCATGCTGTCCAACCTGATTTCACAACTAAAGCAACAAAAGGCCGAGTCGCGCTATTACGAGGTGCTGGCGGAGATTCCTCGCGTTCGGGAGGACTTCGGTTACCCGCCGCTGGTCACGCCGACCAGTCAGATTGTCGGTACTCAAGCAGTGCTGAATGTGCTGATGGGTGAGCGGTACAAGATGGTCTCCAAGGAATCTAAGGGGCTTTTGCGCGGAGAATACGGCCGCCTGCCCGGCCAGGTGAATCCCGAGGTGCGGAAAAAAGCCATCGGGGATGCCGAGCTGGTGGAGTGCCGTCCTGCGGACCTGTTGGAGCCGGAAATGGATAAGTACCGGGAACAAGCCGGCTCTTTGGCGCGATGCGAAGAGGATGTTTTAAGCTTTGCCCTGTTCCCGCAGGTCGCCGAAAAGTTTTTGGCGCAGCGGGACGCTTCCTCGGAGCCTGCGGTACGCACGCTTTATGTGGAGGACTCCGGCCGCTGAACGGGGACTGTCGATGCCTCGGTAAGAGAAATTTAGAGGTTATTGTGTTCTTAAAAAATCAAAAAGAGGGACGCGGTGCACCCGCGTCCCTCTTTCTTTTTATGAGAAACGATTTTGCAAAAGTGTATCTATCAGAGACACAGCCGATTGCACAGTACGGACATATGATTTTTGTGCAAAGTTGTCAAAAATGAGGGAAATCGCATGAAACCGCGATTTTTTATTGACAAATTTAAAAACCGGACGTATACTGTTATTAGCTTTTTACCTGTCTGCCGTCTTTAGGAACGGCGGAAACTATTTTTAGGAGGGACACCATGAAAAAGATTATTGCATTGGTTTTGGCTGCTTTGATGTGCTGCGCACTCTGTGTCGGCTGCGGGTCGAACAAAAAGAACGACAAGGTTATCAAAGTGGGCGTTTTTGAGCCTGCATCGGGAAATAACGGCCCGGGCGGCAAGCAGGAGGCTCTCGGCATTAAGTATGCCAACGCCAAGCAGCCTACCGTTGAAATCGGTGGCGAGACCTATCAGGTTGAGCTGGTCGAAGTGGACAACCAGTCGGCTGATGATAAGGCGGTCACTGCGGCGACCGAGCTGGTCAGCAAGGGCGTTTCGGTGGTGCTCGGGTCTTACGGCTCCAGCGTTTCCATCGCCGCTTCTCCGACCTTTAAGTCGGCCAATATTCCGGCAATCGGCGTAACCTGCACCAACACGCAGGTGACTGAGGGCAACAAGCATTATTTCCGCATTTGCTTCCTGGATCCGTTCCAGGGCTCGGTGCTGGCGCAGTATGCTTGGGATAACGGCGTGCGCACGGCGTACACCTTGGCAGAACTGGGCAATGCGTATGACCTCGGACTGGCCAGCAGCTTTAAGACGGCGTTTGAGAAGCTGGGCGGCAAGGTAATTGCCGAAAACTTCCCCAAGGATCAGGCGGACTTCACTTCTTATATCACCAATGCCAAAAAATCGACTGCCGGCGCCATCTTTGCACCGACCTCCAATAACTACGGTCAGCTGATTATTGAGGCTGCCGCAACACAAAACGCAGGAATCCCGATTTATGCCGGCGACACCTGGGACAGCAACGTCATTCTGGATGCCGTAAAGAACAAAAATGTTCAGGTTGAAGTCACCACCTTCTATCAGGAGGGCGGTAATAAGGACTTTGACGAAGGCTTTAAAGCATGGCTGAATTCGGATTCTCAGCATCTGTCGGATAACGGCGGCAATGATATTGTTGCAGCGGTTTCCGCCATGGGCTATGACGCATACTTCACGGCGCTGGAGGCTATTCGTGCCGCCGGCAGCAAGGATCCGGGCAAAATTATGGACGCTTTGTGGAATGTCGATTATCACGGCGTGACCGGCGAAATCAAGTTTGATACGACCGGCGATGCGATCCGCGACATTGCCTACATCAAGGCGGCCGATACCAAGACCGGTGCATGGACCTTTGTGAAAGAACAGGGCGTCAAGTAAGAAACATTTCAAAACGGTGAGGTAAGGCCGGATGCACAGCTTCCGGCCTTGCTTTTTATCCGGCACTTTTTGTGAAAAAAATGCCAAGCGGTCAAACTTCTTTTGGAGGAATCTTCATGGATTATATTCTGGCGGGCATTTCCGTCGGCGGTCAGTATGCCTTGATCGCGATCGGTTACACCATGGTTTACGGAATCCTGCGGCTTATCAATTTTGCGCACGGAGATATTTTTATGGTGGCCGGTCTCGTGATGGTTTACGCCGTGACGGCAGTGCCGCTTTACATTGCAATCCCGTTAGTGTTGGTTGTAACGGTGGTTCTGGGCTTTTCGGTTGAACGCGTGGCATATAAGCCGCTGCGTTCAGCTCCTCGGATGTCGGTGATGATTTCGGCAATCGGTGTTTCTTATATGCTGCAGAATGTAACACTGTATATCACCGGCGGCCTTGCTAAAACCTATCCGGCAATTCCGTTTCTGTCGGACACGGTAACGATTTTCGGCGCTACAACCAAATGGGTGACTGTCGTTACCCCGGTGTTGACGATTTTACTGGTGATCGGGCTGGTCCTGCTCATCAAATTCACCAAAATCGGGATTGCCATGCGAGCGGTTTCCAAGGATTTTGAAACCTCTCAGCTGATGGGCGTCAAAATTAACCGGGTTATCAGTGCAACCTTTGTTATCGGCTCTCTGTTGGCGGCCGTCGGTTCCATTTTGTATTTCAGCAATTATCCGACGGTGATCCCGACCTCGGGCGCCATGCCGGGTCTGAAATCCTTTGTGGCGGCGGTATTTGGCGGAATCGGTTCGATTCCCGGTGCTGTCATTGGTGCATTTATTATCGGTATCTGCGAAAACCTGATTAAATCCTTTAAAATCGGCGGCGTTAGCCTGACGACCTTTTCCGATGCCTTTACATTTGCGCTGCTCATTGTTATTCTTTGCCTCAAGCCGTCCGGCTTGTTTGGCGAGAAAACAACCGATAAGGTTTAAGGAGGGGTTGTCGTGAAATTTTTTACTGCGGCTGATAAAAAGAAAAACGCTATCGGCAATCTGATTTTGTTCGCGGCGCTGTTTGCGGTGCTTCTTGTGCTGGACGCAACCTCCAACTCCTTTGATATGATCATTCGGGTGCTGCAAAAGGGCTGTGTTTATGCGGTTGTCTGTGTTTCGATGAATCTGCTCAACGGGTTTACCGGGCTGTTTTCGCTCGGTCAGGCGGGCTTTATGCTTATCGGCGCTTATATGTACTCTATTTTTTCCATTTCGGATGCGGACCGTGCCATGGTATACAGCTTTTCGGGGAAACCGCTGATTTCTTTTCAGCTGCCGATTCTGCCGGCGATTTTGCTGGCCGGTATTGCTGCGGCTGTCTTTGCCTTTTTGATCGGACTTCCGGTCTTAAAGCTTAAAAGTGACTATTTGGCAATTGCTACCTTGGGCTTTGCCGAAATTTTGCGGACGGTTATTCAGTGGGATAAGCTGGGCCGGTTGACCAACGGCTCGTTCCCCATCAGTAAGCTCAACACTTTTAAAAACGTGCTGAGCGGAACGGTGTTTGAAAAAAGCTCTCTGGTGTTGCCGTTCTTTTTGGCGGCGGTGATTTGCATCGGGATTATTGCTCTGCTTATCCGTTCCACCTACGGGCGCGCCTTTAAAGCGATTCGCGATGACGAGGTTGCGGCTGAGGCAATGGGGATTTGTTTGGCACGGCATAAGATGATCAGCTTTGTTGTCAGCTCGTTTTTTGCCGGGATTGGCGGGGCTTTGTTTGCCATTTATGTGGAAACCACCAACGCGGCGCCGTTCACCTCGGCGCTGACCTATGAAATCCTGCTGATTGTGGTAATCGGCGGTATCGGTTCGATTACCGGATCGGTGCTGGCCAGCTTTTTGTACATCGCTTCTCAGGAGTGGTGGCTGCGCGGGCTGGACAGCGGCAACTTTTTGGGTCTTTCTTTGCCAATGTTCCGAAACGGCTTTCGGCTGGTTGTCTTTTCGGTTATCATTATGATTTTTGTGTTGTTCTTCCGGAAGGGTATTATGGGTGAAAACGAATTCAGCTCCCTGGGAGCGGTTCGTGCCATCACCGGATTGCCGAAAAAAATTGCCGGCATCTTCCGCCGGGACCGTGCAGCGGAGGGGAAATAATGAAAAACATTCTTCGCTTGGAAAACATCACCATGCAGTTCGGCGGCGTAATTGCCGTCAACAACCTTTGCATGGAAATCAATGAGGGCGAAATCGTTTCCCTCATCGGGCCGAACGGCGCCGGAAAAACCACCGTGTTTAATGCAATCACCGGTGTTTATCAGCCCACCAACGGCGCGGTATATTTTGACGGGACAAAGATTTTGGAAAATTACCCGCAGGGAAAAATGAAAAAGCTTTATGCCGGTGAAAATCGCGGTCTTTATAAAAAGCGCTTGAGCAAAACGCCGGACCGGATTACCGCTCTCGGAATGGCGCGCACCTTTCAGAATATTCGACTCTTTAAGTCGATGACCGTGTTTGAAAACGTGCTGGTCGCCATGCATTTGCGTCGGCACAGCAATCTTTTCACGGCTACCTTTATGCTCAATCATCGGGAAGAAAAGCGTATGCAGCAGGAGGCAGATCGTCTGCTGCAGATCGTCGGCCTTTCTGACGTTCGCAATGAGTTGGCGACCGGTCTGCCTTACGGCAAGCAGCGCCGCTTGGAGATTGCCCGTGCTTTGGCCACGCAGCCTAAGCTGCTGTTGTTGGACGAGCCGGCCGCAGGAATGAACCCACAGGAAACCGAAGAGCTGACTGAGTTTATCCGTCGGGTACGTGATGAGTTTCAGGTGACGGTGTTTCTCATCGAGCATCACATGAATCTTGTCATGGATATTTCAGACCGTATTTACGTCATCGACTTCGGAAAATTGATTTCGAGCGGAACGCCGGCACAGGTACAGGCGGACCCGCATGTAATTGAAGCCTATCTGGGGGTGAGTGACGATGAGTAATTTACTGGAAATTCAAAATCTTTGTGTTTCCTACGGCGGCATTGAAGCTGTCAAGGGTATTTCGCTCTCTATCGAGGAGGGGAAAATCGTCACGCTGATCGGCGCCAACGGCGCCGGAAAGAGCACCACGCTGAAGAGTATTTCCGGCCTTGTCCGGCCGCGGTCGGCGTCGATTCTGTACCGGGGCCGTGAGCTTTTCGGGAAAACGCCGGATCAGATTGTTAAAGAGGGTATTGTGCTGGTTCCGGAGGGCCGTCGTGTTTTTGCCAATTTGACAGTTAAGGAAAATCTGCGCATCGGAGCCTACCTGCGTCAAGACAGTCTCTCGGAGGATTTTGAGCATGTTTTTCAGCTGTTTCCGCGCCTGCGGGAGCGGGAGTGGCAGCTGGCGGGGACTTTGTCGGGCGGTGAACAGCAGATGCTGGCGGTTGCTCGTGCTTTGATGGCACGCCCGCAGCTGATAATGATGGATGAACCGTCGCTGGGCTTGGCGCCGCTGGTGGTACAGGATATTTTCAAGATCATTCGGACGATTAACGAGCAGGGCATTACGGTGCTGCTGATTGAGCAGAATGCCAACATGGCGCTTAAAATTGCCGACCGAGCCTATGTGCTGGAGACCGGCCGGATTACCTTGTCGGGAACCGGCGCAGAATTGCTTGAAAACGAGCAGGTCAAAGAAGCCTATCTCGGAAAAAGTAAAAAGTAGCTTGTCACAAAAGCATAAATGCGTGCCGCAGTTTTATCTGCGGCACGCATTTTTAGTCGGCGGCGATGACTTTGCCGAGTTTTTGTAAGTCTTGGCCGGCCGGAATTCCTTCCAAAAAATTCAAAGACGCTTGACTTTGTTTAAAAAAAATCGTAAAATAAATAAGTTGACCGTTATAAGCACTTTCAATAGAGCGGAAAGGAAAATTCATGATAAAGCAGCTTTTTAAAAGTGTTCGTGAGTATAAAAAGCCCACCTTTGTAACCTTGTTCTTTATTGTCTGCGAGGTGATAATCGAGGTGCTTATCCCGTTTATTACCGCCAATCTTGTCAATGAGGTCAAGGCGGGGGCCGAGATGGGCGCCGTGGTGCGACAAGGCTTTTTATTGGCTATGATGGCCTGCCTGTCCCTTACAAGCGGCGCGGTTGCGGCATTCACCTGCTCCAAGGCGTCTTCGGGGTTTGCAAAAAATTTGCGGCACGATGTTTTTGCGCGGGTGCAGACCTTTACTTTTGAGAATATCGACCGGTTTTCTTCGGCGTCTTTAGTGACCCGGATGACGACTGATATTGCCAACATCCAGATGGCCTATATGATGATTATTCGGACTGCAATTCGCAGTCCGTTGATGTTAATATTTGCCATTGTAATGGCATATATCATGGGCGGCCAGTTGGCGACCACCTTTGTGGTTGTGGTTCCGCTGCTGGGTTTTGGACTTTTTCTTATCAGTCGAAAAGCCATGCCGGCTTTCCGTCAGGTCTTTAAAAAGTATGATCGGCTGAATGAGTCGATAGAAGAAAACGTTCGTGCCATGCGGGTTGTCAAGGGATTTTCGCGGGAAGAGTACGAAAAGCAGAAGTTTTCGGCGGCGTCGGAAAATATTCGCCGGGATTTTACCCGCGCCGAATGTATTGTGGCAATTGATATGCCGCTGATGCAATTCTGTGTTTATTTTAATATGGTTTTTGTGCTGCTGGTCGGCTCCAAGCTGGTGATTGAAAGCCGTGGCAGGGTGATTGACGTCGGCCAGATTTCCGCCATGCTGACATACGGAATGCAGATTCTGATGTCGTTGATGATGCTGGCGATGATTTATGTTATGCTGACGATGTCGGCCGAATCGGCCAAGCGAATCTGCGAGGTCCTTTCCGAAAGGCCGGCGCTGCACAGTCCGGAAAACCCGATTTGCACCGTGCCGGACGGCTCGGTGGATTTTGAATCGGTCAGTTTTAAATATTCCGAAAAAGCACAACGTTTTGCGCTGGAGGATATCGATTTGCACATCCGTTCGGGGATGACAGTCGGTATTATCGGGACAACAGGCTCCAGTAAAACCACGTTGGTGCAGTTGATTCCGCGTCTTTATGACGCGACTATCGGTACGGTGCGGGTCGGCGGACGCGATGTGCGGGAATACGATGTCACGGCGCTGCGCAGCTCGGTTGCGATGGTTTTGCAAAAGAACCTGCTTTTTTCGGGGACGATCCGGGAAAATTTGTGTTGGGGTGCGCCCGACGCGACTGACGAAGAAATCGAACAGGCGTGCAAGCTGGCGCAGGCGGACGATTTTGTCCGCGCATTTCCGGACGGTTATGATACCCATATCGAACAGGGCGGAGCCAATGTGTCGGGCGGCCAGAAGCAGCGCTTGTGTATCGCGCGCGCCCTGCTGAAAAAGCCGAAAATTTTGATCCTTGATGATTCCACCAGCGCGGTGGACACTAAAACCGACGCCCGGATTCGAGCCGGTTTCCTGCAATACATTCCCGAAACCACTAAAATTATTATTGCACAGCGGGTCAGCTCGGTGCAGGACGCCGACCTGATCATTGTGATGGACGGCGGCAGAATTTCGGCTGTCGGAACTCATCAGCAGTTGCTTTCGCAAAGTGAGATCTATCGCGAGGTTTATGAGCAGCAGACGAACGGAGGGGATGATCATGAGTAAAAAGACACCTTCCAATGCACGTCGGCACGGTCTCGGGCGGATTTTGCGAATGCTTTTCGGCTTTTACCCGCGGCTGCTGCCGGTCACTATTATTTGTATTATTTTTTCGGCAGTGATTTCGGCCATCCCGGCAGTTTTTACGCAAAAGGTGATTGCTGCAATTGAAAAATGGTATCAAAGCGGTGATTTTTCAGCGGCGCGCAAGGAAATCCTGCCGCTTATCGCTGTTCTGATTGTGTTGTATCTGCTGTCGGTGCTGGCAATTACGGCACATAGCCAGTTGATGGCCTATATCACGCAGGGCTTTCTTTCCAAAATGCGCTGCCAGATGTTTGACGGAATGCAGGATCTGCCGATTCGGTACTTTGATACGCATAAGCACGGCGACATTATGAGCTACTATACCAACGACATCGACGCGCTGCGGCAGCTTGTTTCTCAGGCGCTGCCGGCCTTGCTGCAATCCGGGGTCATTGTACTCAGCGTGTTTGCCATTATGCTGTATTTCAGCGTTTGGATGACGCTGGTCCTAATGCTCGGCGTAGTTGTAATGCTGTTTGTTTCCAAAAAGGTCGGGGGCGGATCTGCCAAGTTCTTTATTCGCCAGCAGCAGTCTATGGGTAAAACCGAAGGGTTTATTCAGGAAATGATGAACGGGCAGAAGGTGGTCAAGGTCTTTTGCCACGAAGAGGCGGTGCAGCGGGACTTTGATAAGATCAACGACGCTCTTTTTGAGGATAGTTATCGGGCTCATGCTTATGCCAACACGTTAGGTCCGATTATTATGAATATCGGCAATATCCTTTATGTAGTGATCGCGATGGCCGGCGGGCTGTTTCTGCTTTCCGGATTTCAAAATCTGAGCATCTCCGGGATGGCATTCGGAATCAGCATTTTGGTGCCGTTTTTAAACATGACCAAGCAGTTTACCGGCAATATCAATCAGGTTTCCCAGCAGATAAATGCCATTGTGATGGGTCTGGCCGGTGCCGAGCGCATTTTTGCGCTAATGGATGAGGCTCCCGAAACCGATGACGGATACGTGACGCTGGTCAATGCCGAAATCTCGGCAGATGGGGAGATTGTCGAAACAAAGCGGCACACCGGGCACTGGGCTTGGCGCCATCCGCATCGGGACGGCAGCCTGAGTTACACGCCGCTGCGCGGAGATGTGCGGCTTGCCGAGGTGGATTTTGGATATGAGCCGAACAAAACGGTGCTGCACGGAGTTTCGGTCTATGCGCAACCGGGGCAAAAGGTCGCCTTTGTCGGTGCAACCGGTGCCGGGAAAACCACTATTACCAACCTTATCAACCGATTTTATGATATTGCCGACGGCAAAATCCGCTATGACGGCATCAATATCAACAAAATCCGCAAATCGGATCTTCGCCAGTCGCTCGGCATTGTCTTGCAGGAGACCAATCTCTTTACCGGAACGGTGCTTGAAAATATCCGGTACGGCCGGCTGGACGCGACCGATGACGAATGTCGGGCGGCGGCTCGCCTTGCCGGGGCGGATGATTTTATCAGTCGTCTCCCGGAGGGGTACGGCACCGAGCTGCACAATAACGGCGCCAATTTATCTCAGGGACAGCGTCAGCTGATTGCCATTGCCCGTGCTGCGGTGGCTGACCCACCGGTCATGATTCTTGACGAGGCCACTTCGTCCATCGACACTCGGACTGAAGCGATTGTTCAGCGGGGTATGGATAAATTGATGGAGGGAAGAACGGTGTTTGTAATTGCTCACCGTCTTTCCACCGTTCGCAATGCCGACGTTATTATGGTGCTGGAGCATGGGCGCATCATTGAGCGCGGGGATCACCGCAAGCTAATCGCCGAAAAAGGAGCTTACTATCAGCTTTATACCGGCGCGTGTGAATTGGAATAAGAAAAGAGCGGCGCCGGTAACGGCGCCGCTCTTTAAAATGTTTCTTGACAAGAAGGGAGCTTTTCGGTATAATAGAAAAAACTTTTTTGTGAAAGGAGGGGGAAACCCCTTATGGATACGGACAGTAGCGGCCCGGATCCCAATACTCCGATAATCGATCGTCCCTGCGCAAGCGGGCCGGGCAGGCAGCGCCGGCTGCTTTTATAGCCGTTTGTCTGCTTTAAAATGACGATCAAAGGAGTTATGAAAATTGTCTACGAGTGCTTATGTGTTTATTTTGATGATCTGCGTGCTGCTGTCGGGCTTTTTTTCGGCAACGGAAACGGCGTTTTCCTCGATGAACAAGACCCGACTGAAAACGATGGCGGAAAAAGGAAACCGAAAAGCAGCGCTGGCCTGTCGGCTGGACGAACATTACGACCGGCTGATTTCTACGATTTTAATTGGAAACAATATTGTGAACATTGCTGCGGCCTCCATCGGCACGGTGTTGTTTGTGCGCCAATACGGGGATATCGGCGCGACGGTTTCCACGATTGTGATGACGGTTGTTGTGCTCATTTTCGGCGAAATCTCGCCGAAAAGCATTGCTAAGGACTGCGCTGAAAAATTTGCTATGTTTTCCGCGCCGGTAATTCGATTTTTGCTTTGGATTTTAACGCCGCTCAACGCGCTGTTTTCGGCTTGGAAGAAAATACTGTCCCGGTTGTTTCATCTGCAGCCGAACAGCAAAATGTCGCAGGAGGAGCTGCTGATGATCTTGGATGAGGTCCAGCAGGAGGGCAGTATTGACGAAACCGAGAGCGGTCTGCTGCGCAACGCAATTGAGTTTTCCGAGCAACAGGCACGGGATATTTTGATCCATCGAACAGACTTGGCGGCATTGCCGATTGATGCAACTCATCAGGAGGTTGCCGAGCTGTTTACCAAAACCAAATTTTCGCGTCTGCTGATTTATCGTGATTCCATTGATAACATTCTTGGAACCATTCATCGGAAGGATTTTTATGTCGGCTGCGGCATAACCGATAAATCTATCGAGGAAATTCTGTCGCCGGCTATTTTTGCGCTGGAGACCGAGCCGATCAGCTCCCTG
>CAKSSH010000025.1 GCA_934488695.1 uncultured Oscillospiraceae bacterium | reverse complement strand
TTTTAGGATATTTATGCAACCCGGCCAAGAAATAAAAAGAAGGCTTAACAGGTCGCCCGGCGGCGAGCCGAAAGGGGCGGGTCGGCGCTGCCGGCTTTCCGGCCCCACGACGGCGAAGCCCGCGGCGTGCAGCAGGTGTCGGTGACGTACTTCTCTGATATCGCCGGTGCGCGGATAATGCCCGGTGAGCTGATAGCACTCGGTGATTGGATAACGCCCGGTGCGCGGGCGAACTTTTACGGTGCGCGGGGCCGCGCCGGACGCGGGGAGCACAGCAGGCATACTCGGTGAGCCGATAACACCCGGGTGCAGAGGACACGGCGCGCGAGTGTCGGCGGCGAGCCGAAAGGGGCGGGTCGGCGCTGCCGGCTTTCCGCCCCCACGACAGCGAAACACGCGGCCGATATAACCCGCGGCCAACCTGATAAAAGCGCCGTGTTTCTGCAAAAACGCCGAGCCCTTGTCGGCACAGCCGACAAAATAAAAAAGCAGGCATTACTGCCTGCTTTTGCAGAGCCGACCTATAAGCCGGGTTCTGTCTAATGTGACAATCTATCTTGGGTCGGCCGTTGCCGGCCGCCTCTGCGCCGCCCGAAGAAAAGAGGAACGGGCCGTCCCTTGCGCCTTTTCTTCCACCGGACGTTGCTTCGGATAGGGTTTACACGGCACTGCGGTCACCCGCAGCCCGGTGGGCTCTTACCCCGCCTTTTCATCCTTACCTGTCCGAAGACAGGCGGTTATTTTCTGTTGCACTTTCCCGGAAGTCACCTTCGGCTGCCGTTAGCAGTTATCCCGCCCTATGAAGCCCGGACTTTCCTCACGCGCCTTGCGGCGCGCGCTGCCACACAGTCGACTCTGCCCGTTTATTGTAGCACATTTTCCGCCGCGGGTCAAGCAAAAGCGCCGCCTTTTACCACCGCCGAAAAAGGCAAAACCAGCGCGAACAAACGGACAAAACTCTCAAAAATGCAAAAGCGAGCCTTACCCGCAAAAGCCAAAAGACGACAGCCTAAAAACCCGCGTTGCCCCGCCGACTCGTCGTTCACTCGGCAGCGCCGACAAAAGAGAAAAGGCCGCCGGCAAAAGCCGGCGGCCTTGAAAGCAGCCTTGCAAAAAGCTTAGTTCTCCATCTCGCCCTTACGCATAAAGAGCAGACCGATGGCCATAATGACCGCAAACACGATCAGATACCAAACACAGCCGATACCGTGCGCATTGATACAGGCATAGACCATAAAGAGGGAGCCTACAATCGCCAGCACCGGGAACAGGAAGCGCTTGGAGAAGCTTTCATCCCGCGCACGGATAATCCATGCAATGAAAATCGGGATGTACAGTGCATAAATCGTGATAATGGGCAGCTCGGTCGGGTCAAACACAAAGACGCCGGACCAGGTGCCGAACAGGTTGGAAAGAGCAAAATACATCCCCCAAAACACGCAGAAAACCAAACCGATAATCGACGAGTTGGTGGCACTGTTGGTCTTTTGGTCGACCTGACCGAAGGTTTCCGGCGCAGGACCCTGCCGACGAGCCGCCAGCGAATACATTCCGCGGCAGCAGCCAAGCATCAGGCCGTTCATGGTGCCCATGCAGGAAACAGCGATAAACAGATTGAGGATGTTGCCAAACACGCGGCCGAACACGTTGGTGAACGCCGTGGTCGCGCCCTGGTCCGCCAGCACTTGGTTTGTTGCGCCGCCGGCAACGCCGACATAGTACGCAATATAGGTGGCAATGATAATAATTCCGCCGATGGACAATGCCCGGGGAAGATTCTTCTTGGAATCGCGCAGCTCGGAGTTGATCGAGGTGGCGATAATCCATCCCTCATAGGCAAACGCCGTTGCGCAAACTGCGCCCAGCAGCGGGCTTCCCTGAACCTCGTAGCCGGTGGCCACCGTTGAGAAATTGTTTGCCAGCGTTCCGTTGACAAGGCCGACAATAATGCCGACGATCGCCATCAGGAAAAGCGGGATCAGCTTGATAATCGTTGTGCTGACCTGGAAAATACCGGCCAGCTTCGGCGACAGCGCGTTGACAGCGTAAGAGCAAACCAGATACACCATCATCAGCACCATACATTCCGGTCCCATCAGCGCCTCAACGCCGGCGCCCTCCAGATTGCCGCCCAGCCCCAGCAGCGGGAAATTCGGTGCAACCGACTGCAGAAACACCAAGGTGTACCGCGCCGACAGCCAAGAAAGTGCAACCGTCAGGGTCGGATAATAAATCGTTGTCATAAACCAGCCGACAAGATAAGCATACCGGCCGCCGACCGTTGCCTCGGCGTAGTCCACAACACCGTTGACCTTTTCATACTTTTGCGCCATGCCGCAGAAAGCAAGAACGCACGCCAGCATAATAAAGCCGCCGATCACCCAAGCCAAAATGCCCAGCGGCATATCCCCGCCGGTTTTTTGCAAAATGGTCTGAGCCTTGAAAAAGACGCCCGAGCCGATGACGATGCCGACAACCATGCAAATTGCCGTAATCAATCCATACTTTTTAGTCAATTTGTTTTCCATAGAATCTTTTCCCCCTTTTCCTCCGACAAAAACGGAAAGAATATTTATTGATTATACACTTTTTTATGCAAAAAATCAAGCTTTTTTTCAAAAAATGCCGTATTTTTTTAAATAACAGTCTTTTCGGACAATCCGGCGCCGTATTATTAAAAAATTTACAATTTATTTATTGCTTAAATAAATTAAAGAAAATGAAAGAAAACAAAAGAAAAATATCTATATTTTCAAAAAATCGGGAATTGACTTTTTTGCGCCGATGCGGTATGATATAAATTAAGAAAACAGGCTTTCAGCCGTATTGAAGAAAGGATGGATTTGTGATGGCAGAATCTACAGATTTCCGTTACAACACCGGGGCTACCCGCGTTCCCTGGCCGGCAGTCGGCGAAAACTATAACGCGAGGGACCTGATGGCAGTAATCCGTTTTATGATGAAGGGCGAGGGCGCCGAGTATGAGCAGGCTCTTGCCGCCGTCAAGACCGAAGTTGACAAGCTGGATAAGCTTTCCACCCCGCCGGGCAAGCTTTCGCTGGGGCCCCAGGTGGCAGCTGCCGAAGCAGCTTGCGACGAGTATTTGAAGACCTCCGGCAGTGCTTTTGTTGCCAATGCGACCGCCGGCTTTGAGATTGCCTACAAATATGCCAATCTCGGCCCCGGCGATGAGGTCATTGTCCCGGCGATTACCTTTATTGCCACCATGGCCTACCCGCTCGCCGTCGGCGCCAAGCTGGTTTTTGCGGATCTCGATCCCAAAACCTGCAACATGGACCCGAAAGACGTCGAAAAGAAAATCACCGACAAGACCAAGGTCATCGTTCCGGTTCACATCGGCGGTTACCCGGTTGACATGGATCCCATCATGGAGCTTGCACACAAGCACAACATCCTGGTGCTGGAGGATGCGGCGCACGCGTTTGGCGCTGTTTACAAGGGAAAAATGGTCGGCACCATCGGCGACTTTGGCGCCTACAGCTTCCACGAAGTGAAAAACTGCACCTCGTTCGGCGAGGGCGGTATCCTGACGACGAATGTGGACGCCTTCCGTCCCTTTATGAAGCGCGCCCGTTTCTTCGGCTGCAACTTCGACCGTCCGATCCCCAACTGGCTGTACGATGTTGAGGCTATGCCGGGCAAATACGGTCCGTTTGTTGCCGGCAACTGCTCGACCACCGAGATTCAGGGCTTGGGTCTTCGGCTGCAGGTAGAGCGTTACGACAAGATCCTGGCCGAGCGTAAGGCTGCGGCGGAATATGTTTCCCGTCGTCTGGCCGGCAACCCTGCCATTATCCCGCAGGACGTGGATAACAAGGACGTCACGCCGACCTATCATCTGTATCTGCTGGAAATCGACCCGGCCAAGGCGGGCGGCAATGTCCAGACCCTTAAGCGCAAGCTGGAGGAAAAGGGTGTTACCAATATTCCGCACTTCGGCCCGCTGTTCCACTTTGATCTGCTCAAGACCTACGGCTACAATCAGGACGAGATTGCCAAGACCTGCCCGGTCTGTGAAGATCTCTTCAACAACCGCTTCACCCACCTGCCGATTTACGGTCTGACCGGTGAGCAGCTGGAATTCATGGCAGACGCCATTCTTGAGTCGGTTGCCGAAATGCAGCAGGGCAAATAAAGCCCTCTCTTGCAAAACGCCCTTTCCCAAAAAAAGCGGAAAGGCACTGTAAAAGCCTAAAAAACCGAGACCTTGCCTCCCCGGCGGGTCTCGGTTTTTTCTGTTCTGTATTTAAAAGCTGCGGCGTCCGAAATTCAAGCCGCTGCCCCTATCCCGTAAGAAAGCGAGCCTATTTCGCCGCAATAACGGACGCCGAAAGGCTTGTTGTTGCGGAGCTTTGCCGGCAACCGATCTCTCGAAAAGGTCCCGGCCGGTTTTCGCAGATCAAAGACCAAAAGCGCCCCGGTGCAAAAGCATAGCTTTTGCACGATGGCGGTTGGTCTCATCGCCCGCAGCCTAAAACTGCGGCGGGAGCGCCGTGGCCAGCGCGCCCAGATGACTGCGCTCATCACAAAAGCGCAGCGACGCAGATGCCTTTTCAAACACCGCCAGCGAAACCGACGCATTCCCGACAAAGGGCACCTGAGACAGCTGCTCCAGCGATTTGCCCATCAGCCGGCAGATCAAGGTGCGCAGCACCACACAGTGTGTGACCACCAGCACGCTCTTTCCATCATTTTCCCGGGCAATATCGCACAGCGCCTGCCAGGAGCGCCGAAACACCTCGGCGGCGTTTTCGCCGCCGGCCGCGCGCACCTCGGGGGAGGCGTCCAGCCAAGCCTGCCAGCGCTCCGGGTCCTCCCGGGCAATTTCATCATACGTTCTGCCCTCCCAATCGCCGGCCTCTATCTCATGCAGCTGCGGGCACAACCGTAGCGTCAGATGATGCTGCTGCGCCGTCGGCTCCGCTGTATGATAAGCACGCAGTAACGGGCTTGTGTACACGGCGTCCAGCGCAGTCGTCTTAAAATAATCGGCAAGCCTCTCTGCCTGCTCAAAGCCGCGCTGAGACAGGTCCCAATCCACCCGATTGCCCAGATAAACATTTTTTTGATTGCCCAGGCTTTCGCCGTGACGCACTAAATAAATTGCCGCTGCCATGCCTATCGCTCCTTTTTCCTCATTATATACACCCGTCTGCCGACTGTCAAGCGCCTGTCCCCCCTAACGGGGTTGCGGCGCAAAAACCCCCGGGCGCCGAAAGGCGCCCGGGAGCTTTTTTAATGAATCGCCGTGCCGGCCGGCACTGCGTCGTCCACAAACAGAAGCTTGCAGCCGCACGACGCGTGCGTGGCCGCCAGCAACATCCCCTCGCTTTTGACCCCGGCAATCTTCGTCGGTTTTAAGTTAACGATTACCACGATTTTTTTGCCGATCAGCTGCTGTGGGTCGTACTCGTTTTTAATGCTGGACATAATCACCCGGCCGCCCAGCCCGTCGTCCAGCGTCAGCTTAAGACAGCTGTGCGATTTGGGAACCGTTTCGCAGCCGATAATCTGACAGACCCGCAGATCCATGGTGTCAAAATCCGGCAGCGTGATTTGCTCCTTGACCGGTGCGGCAGCTGCAATCTCCTCGGCCGACGAAGCCCCGTCTGCTGCCGTCTGTCCCGCTTCATACGCGCACTCCGCCGGGCAGGCTGCTGCCAGCTCCGCCTCGGTCGGCGGCGTCGAAAAGTCCAGCAGCGGCAGATAATCCTCCGGCCGGATGGCAAACAGGAACAGATAGAGCCGCGGACCCTTTTCCTTGCCGATAAGCAGCCGGTAAACATTTTTAAAGAAAACACCCTGCACCCGGCGGCGCTCTTTTTCGTCCTCAAGGCTGCGAACCTGCCCCGGAATGGCATACAACCGGGTGTTAAGCTCCTCCAAGCTGTAGCCGCCTTGCTTCAAATAGTCGTACAACAGCCCGATCTCCTGCCGTTCCTCCGCCGAAAGCTGCTCGTAGACCGAGAAATTACGCCCGGGCAGCAGATGATTTAGGCTTTCGGGGCTACACTGCTCTGCCCAATAGCGCGCCAGTGCAAGACGCTCGGCAAATTCCTCCCGCTGCCACGGCGTTCCGATTTTCCGAAAGACCGTTTCCAGCATGTCCGGCTGAAAATCCACCACTGAGCCGAGGCTGACCAGCTGAGACATCGGCACCGGGTGAATCTCATGCCCCGGCACCACTGTGTTGGCCATAATCTCCTGTGCCCGCTCGTCGGCGGTTTTGTCGCGAACGGCAACAAACATCTTATCAAACTCAAAATACTGACGCAAAATCTCGTCATCAAAGCAAAAATCAAAGGCATGCAGCGGCTCGGTTTTGGAATACAGCCACAAAATTACCTCCGGCTGGTAAAGCTGCAAAAGGGTTTGCGGGGTCAGATTCAGGCCGCTGGAGCCGGACATCTTGCCGGTGGTCCCTTTGATGCCGATAAACTCATAGCCCTGAAAGTACGGCGCCGGATAGTCGAAAATCTTTTCCGAAATGACGCGGCTGGTCTGGTAACTGCCGGTCGGACTGGCATGGTCCTTACCGCCCGGCTCAAAGTCCACCTGCTCATATTTCCAGCGCATGGGCCAGTCGATTTTCCAAGAAAGCTTGCAGTCGCTTTGTGCCGTAAAGTCAAAGTCGCCTTCATGCCCGCAGGCGCAGGTATAATGTGCCCGGGTGCAGTCCTCACTCAGCGAGGTGATCCGCGTGGTGTCCTTTTTACAGCATTCACAATAAATGCCGACGGGATAATACTGTTCCCGCTCGCCCGGAGCGGCCTCCTGCGTCCGGAAGCTGTCCAGAATATCAAAAATTTCTCCGCGGCGGCGCAGCGCGTGCAAAATCTCCTCCCGATAAGCACCCGAGCGATACAAGGCCGCCTGATGACGGAAGTCCACCGCGATTCCGAATTTCGCAAGCGACGCCTCAAACTCCTTCTCAAAATGCTCGGCATAAGAAGCGCAGCAGCCGAAGGGATCCGGCACGTCGACATACGGCATCCCGATATACTTTTCAAATCCCTCGGTAATCTGCTGCACGTTCACCGGCACCTTGCGCAGCCGGTCAAATTCATCCCACGAAAACAGCAGCCGGGCCGCTTTTCCCTGCCGGCGCAGCGCCAAACAAACGAAAAAGCTTGTGACAATATCGCGAAAATTGCCGATATGGATAGAGCCGGACGGACTGATGCCGGCCGCACAGACGTATTCTTCCTTATCGGGATTGCGCCGGATGATCTCCGCCGCGATCTTTTGGGACCAATGCATGGAAACTCTCCCCCTACTTTAGAAAACTTATCTTTTTTTGCCGCGAGAGGTCAAAATCAAAGCCCCGGCAGCATTGAGCAGAATCGAAAACAGCACGCTGCAGCCGACCAGATAGGCGCTGGCTGACGCAAACAGACAGGCGATCCCGGTCAAAAGCAGCGCCGCACCCAAAATCAAAAACAAAATACCGATTGTTTTCACCCTGCTCACTCCTTGTTACTTTTTCGCGTTATCCTTCATGCGCTGGGCATTGCTCAGCGTTCTTTTGCGCAAGCGCAGCGACTTGGGCGTGACCTCCAAAAGCTCGTCGGCCGACAAAAACTCAATACACTGCTCCAGGCTCATCCTGCGCGGCGGAATCAGCCGCAGCGCGTCATCCGAGCCAGAGGCCCGGGTGTTGGTGATGTGCTTTTTCTTGCAGACATTGACCGCCATGTCATCCCCCTTGGGATTTTGGCCGACGATCATCCCCTCATACACCTCAACGCCGGCGCCGATAAACAACACGCCGCGTTCCTGCGCATTAAACAGACCGTAGGTCACGGCGGTGCCGCTTTCAAAGGCAATCAGAGAGCCGACCGACCGGCGTTGAATCTCTCCCTTGTACGGCTCATATCCGCTCAGCCGGGTGTTCATAACGCCCTCGCCCTTGGTGTCGGTCATAAACTCGTTACGATACCCGAACAGGCCTCGCACCGGCATCAAAAACCGCAGCCGGGTCCGGCTGCCCTGCGGGTGCATTTCCAAAAGGGCCCCCTTGCGGGAGGACAGCTTTTCAATCACGGTGCCGACCGATTCCTCCGGCACGTCAATCAAAACCTCCTCCACCGGCTCGCAGCGCACCCCGTCTATCTCCTTATACAGCACCTGCGGCGGCGTTACGGCAAACTCATAGCCCTCCCGTCGCATGGTCTCAATCAAAATGGACAGATGCATTTCGCCGCGACCCATCACCTTAAAGGCGTCGGTCGAATCGGTGCGCTCCACCCGCAGCGAAACGTCCTTGAGAATCTCTTTAAACAGCCGATCCCCCAGCTGGCGGCTGGTGACAAACTTGCCCTCGCGGCCGGCCATCGGACTGTCATTAACGCAGAAAAGCATTTCAACCGTCGGCTCGCTTATTTTGACAAAGGGCAGCGGCGTCGGGTCCTCAGCCGAACAAACGGTGTCTCCGATAGAAATATCCTCTATGCCCGAAAAGCAGAGAATATCGCCCATCGGCACCTCCTTGACCGGCACCCGCTGCAGCCCCTGAATAACATACAGATTCGTCATCCGGGCCTTTCGGGCCTTTTCCGGGTGCAGGGCGTTCACAACCATCACTTCCTGCCCTTCCCGTACACTGCCGCGTTCCACCCGGCCGATCCCGATTCGACCGACATAATCGTTATAGTCAATGGCCGAAACCAGTGCCTGCGTCGGCGCGTCCGGGTCCCCCTCGGGACAGTCAATATGGGAAAGAATGGTATCAAACAGCGGTTTTAGATCGGTCCCGGCCTTGTCCGGCGACAGCGTCGCCGTTCCGGCACGGCCGGAGCAGAAGATGACCGGGCTGTCCAGCTGTTCCTCGGTAGCGTCCAAATCCAAAAGCAGCTCCAGCACCTCGTCCACCACCTCCAGCGGGCGGGCGTCCGGCCGGTCGATCTTATTTACCACCACAATAATCTTATGATTCAGCTCCAGCGCCTTTTGCAGCACAAACCGGGTCTGCGGCATGGCGCCCTCAAAAGCGTCCACCAACAGCAGCACCCCGTCCACCATCTTGAGGATTCGTTCGACCTCGCCCGAAAAATCGGCGTGCCCCGGCGTGTCGATAATGTTGATTTTGGTGTCACCGTACATGACCGAGGTGTTTTTGGCCAAAATGGTAATGCCGCGTTCCCGCTCCAAGGCGTTGCTGTCCATCACCCGATCCTCGACCTGCTGATTTTCACGAAACACGCCGCCCTGCTTGAGCATTTCATCCACCAGGGTGGTCTTTCCGTGGTCGACGTGCGCGATGATCGCAATATTTCTGAGTTTTTCCTGCTTCAAAAATGACATCTCCTTGTGCGTTCTGCGCCTTGCCCGGCGCATTTTCCGATTCCTTTAAAAAACCATTTCATTATAACACATTCTCCGCCCTTATTGCAAATTTTTTTCACATTTTTTCACGTTTTTCTGCAAAACCGATCTTCTGCGGTGCAAAAAATGCCGAGCGACATTGCAACTTAGCAGCCGCTGTGGTATACTAAATCAGAAGGAGGGACCCTGATGAAACTGATGATTGTAGACGGAAATTCGGTGCTCAACCGCGCCTTTTATGCCGTCAAGGCCCTTTCGGCGCGCGACGGGACCCCGACCGGCGCCGTGTACGGCTTTTTTAATATTGTTTCCAAATATGTTGCAGAGCAGTCGCCCGACGCGGTCGCCGTCTGCTTTGACGTTTCCAAAAAAACCTTTCGCAACGACCTGTACGGCGAATATAAAAGCAATCGCAAGCCCATGCCCGAGGAGCTTCGTATTCAGCACACGCTGACCCGGCAGCTGTTGGATCTGCTCGGCTACCGCACCGTCGGCCTTGAAGGCTACGAGGCCGATGACCTTATCGGCACGCTGGCGACCGCCTCCGCTGCGCGCAAGGAGCAGTGTGTAATCGTCACCGGCGACCGGGACAGCCTGCAGCTGGTAAACGACCGCGTCACGGTGCTGCTGCCGTCCACCCGGATGGGGCACACCGAGACGACGCTGTACACCCCCGATGTTGTGCTGGAAAAAACGGGGGTGCGCCCCGACCAAATCGTCGACCTCAAGGCGCTGATGGGGGACAGCTCGGACCATATTCCCGGCGTGCCCGGCGTCGGGCAGAAGACTGCCGTCGACCTTATTTCTCGCTTTGACTCTCTGGACGGACTTTATACCGCCCTGCCGGACAGCGATTTGCGTGATTCCCTCAAAGCAAAGCTGTTGACCGGCCGGGAGCTTGCCGAGCTATCCAAAACGCTGGCGACCATCTGCCGCACGGTGCCGATGGAAACCGACGCCGAGGCCTACCGCATCGGTCCCGTCGACCGTCCTGCGGCGGCACAGCTGCTGTCTCGCCTCGGGCTTGTAAAGCTGATGACCCGTTTCGGGCTGACGGCATCGGATCTGCCCGCCGGGGCCGACGCTGCCCCGACCCCGGGGTCGGGCTCAGCGGGCGCCGAAAAAGCCGGCGGCGCAGCGCCGGGCACCGGCGCAAAGAATCCTGACGGCGCCCTTATCCGGGACACCTCTGTTTCCCCGGCTGCGCCGACCGATTCGACGCCCAAACGGGCTGCCGTTATTCGGGCGAGCGGGGTCGACGAGCTGCTTGCCGCCGCCGACGGGGGGCGTCTTTATGCGTTATTTGATGAGCGGCAGGTCTGCGTTCCGTGCGGCGACCGACTGTTTTTGTACGACCGGCCGGACGAACTGCTTGCCACAGCGGCAGAGCTGTACACCTACGACTGCAAGTCGCTGTATGCCCGGGCGCTGCGCACCGGCGCCGCCCCGAAGGTCTCCTTTGACCTCAAGCTGGCCGCTTACCTTTTGGATCCTACCGCCAAAACGTACGACTTTCCCTATTTGGCCGTCCGTTTCGGCCGCGCGGATATCACGCCGGAGCCGGCAGAGCTGCCGGAGGACACGGCGGAGCTTATACAAAACGCACTGCAGCTGCGGTTTTTATCTGACCGAGCCGAGCAGGAGCTGGATCGGCAGGGAATGCTGCCGCTGCTGCGACAAATCGAAATTCCGCTTTCCGAAACCCTGAGCGCCATGGAGGCGGACGGCTTTGCTGTGGACGCCGCGGCACTGCGTGCCTTTGACGCCGAGCTTGCCGACGCCCTTGAGGCTCTGCGGGAGCGCATTTATCTCATTGCCGGTGAAACCTTTAATCTCAACTCCCCCAAGCAATTGGGGTCGGTGCTTTTCGACAAGCTTTGTCTGCCCACCCGAAAAAAGACCCGGACAGGCTACTCCACCAACGCCGAGGTGCTGACGTCGCTGCGCGGAAAGCACCCGATCATTGACGAAATTTTAGAGTACCGCAAGCTTTCCAAGCTGAAGTCGACCTACACCGAAGGGCTGCTGCGAGTCATCGGCCCGGACGGGCGGGTGCACACCACCTTTTTACAAACCGAGACCCGCACCGGTCGGCTGTCCTCCATTGAGCCCAATTTGCAGAACATCCCGGTGCGCACCGAATTGGGCAGTCGTCTGCGGGCGTTTTTTGTCGCCCGTCCGGGCTACACCCTGGTGGACGCCGATTATTCCCAGATCGAATTACGGCTGCTTGCATTTCTCGCCGGCGACGCTGCCATGCAAGAGGCCTTTGACACCGGCGCGGACATCCACACCGCCACAGCCGCCCGGGTCTACCGGCTGCCGGAGGAAATGATCACCCCGCAGCTGCGCCGCAGCGCCAAGGCCGTCAATTTCGGGATCGTCTACGGTATCGGCGCCTATTCGTTGTCGCAGGATATCGGCGTCAGTATGAAAGAGGCCGCCCGAATGATCGAGGATTATATGACAAGCTATCCCGGCGTTGCGGCCTACCTGCGAAAGACCGTTCGGGAGGGGGAGGAGCGCGGCTATGTTGCAACCCTCTGCGGCCGCCGGCGCGCCATTCCGGAGCTGCAAAGCAAAAATAAGACGGTGCACGCACTCGGCGAACGAATCGCTATGAACACGCCCATTCAGGGCACTGCCGCCGATGTGATCAAAATCGCCATGAATCGGACCTATGCCGCTCTGCGCCGTCAATTGCCGACGGCTCGGCTTATTTTGCAGGTGCACGACGAGCTGATTGTTGAGTGTCCCGAAAGCGATGCGCCGGCTGCGGCCGACATTCTGCGCCGGGAAATGCAGGCGGCTGCTGCCGACGTCGGCGCTGTTTTACCGGCCGACGTCCACACCGGAAAAACCTGGCTGGCCGCCAAGGACTGACCCCCTTGCCCCGGCTTTAGCAGCGCCCGCCCCCGAAACTTCGGGGGGCGCTGCCGCGACGTGAAGGGGGCGCTGCGACGCAAGAGGGGGCGCTGCTGCGACATGAAAGGGGTGCGCTGCGACGTAAGAGAGCTGCCGCCGCAAAGTCCCGAAAGAGCCGCCCGGAGCGGGGCAACCAGAGCGGCGCCGGCATTCCATGCCGTTGGCTGCACATCGAGGAACGCGCCTTGTGGCGCTGCCGCGACGCGAAGGGGGCGCTGCTTCGACGCGAAGGGGGCGCTGCCGCGACGTGAAGGGGGCGCGCTGCGGCGCAAGAGGGCTGCCGCCGCAAAGTCCCGAGAGAGCCGCCGCACTTGTTTGCGCTTGACAAACCAAACGCCCGGGAGCCACAAATGGCTCCCGGGCGTTTTTGCGAAAGTTTCCAGCCCGCTTACATATGGTCGGGCACCGAAATGCGAAACATGGTCAGCACATTATGCAGGACGGTTTTCACTGCAAGGCAAAGCGCAATACGCGCCTGCATCAGTGGCTCGTTTTCCGGCAGGCGCACCCGATGTGCGTTGTAAAATTTATGAAACAACGTCGCCAGCTCAATGACGTACCGCGTGATACGCGCCGGGTCATAGTCGCGCGCCGCATCGCAGATTTCCTGCGGCAGACAGGCAAGGTGCACAATCAGCTCCCGCTCCTCCGGAGCCGTCAGCAAGGACAGCTCCTCGGCCGTGGCCGGGCGCACGTCAATTCCGTCCGCTGCCAGTGTTTTCAAAATCGAACAGATCCGTGCGTGCGCATACTGCACGTAGTAAACCGGATTCTGCGCACTTTGGGAAACGGCCAAATCCAAATCAAAATCCATTTGCGACGCCGGCTCGCGCAGGTTGAAAAACAGGCGTGCCGCATCCACATCCACCTCCTGCAAAAGGTCCGACAGCGTGATGGATTTTCCGGTCCGCTTGCTGACCTTGACCACCTGTCCGTCCCGCAGGAGCTTTACCAGCTGCATGAGGACAATGTGCAGCCGGCTGCCGTCCAGTCCCACTGCGTCCATAGCTCCCTGCAAACGAGCCACGTGGCCGTGATGGTCGGCTCCCCAGACATTGATGACCCTTGAGAAGCCGCGCTGGGCAAACTTGTTGTAATGATAGGCAATATCCGCCGCAAAGTAGGTCGGGTTGCCGTTAGCGCGCACCAAAACCTCGTCCTTCAGCTCCAGCTTGGCGATTTCCTCTTCGCTTTTGCCCTCCGAGCGCAGCCGCTTTTCCATAAATTCGGCGTTTTTGTACCAAAGGGCACCGTCCTTTTCATAGGTCAGGCCTTTTTCCGTTAAAATATCCAGCACCCGTTTAACAAGTCCGCTCTCATGCAGCTGACTTTCATGGAACCAAACATCATAATAAATCCGATACTTTTCAAGGTCGCTTTTCAACGCGGCAATATTGCGCGGCAGCGCCCAATTGCACAGCGCGCGCCGGCGCTCGGCACTCTCGACATGCAGCAGACTGTCTCCGTTTTCGGCAATAAACTGCTCGGCGCGTTCGGTAATATCGGCGCCGTGATAAGCGTCCTCCGGCAATTCCACCGCCTCTTCTCCGAGAAAGTGCTGCAAATAGCGCACCTCCAGCGACAAGGCAAATTTCTCGATTTGATTGCCGGCGTCATTGATATAAAACTCCCGGGTCACCTTGTGACCCGACCAATCCAGCACTGCTGCCAAGCAGTCCCCCAGCGCGCCGCCGCGGGCATTGCCGATATGCATCGGCCCGGTCGGGTTGGCCGAGACAAACTCTACCATGACTTTCTCGCCGCCGCCGAAATCGGTCCGGCCGTAATCGTCTCCCTCCGAGAGGACGGCTGTAATCGTCCGGTCGGCAAAGGACGGCGCCAAAAAGAAATTAAGAAACCCCGGCCCTGCAACCTCGCAGCGCTCAAAAAACGTGCCCTCCAGCGAAAGCTCGTCGGCAATCGCCTGTGCCACGGCGCGCGGGGCAAGGCGCAGCGACTTGGCAGACTTCAGCGCCGCGTTGGCGGCAAAATCGCCGTGCGCACTGTCGGTCGTGCGGTCTATGCTATAGTCGGAAAGCTCGGCAGACGGCAAGCTTCCGCGCTGCGCTGCGCGGTCTGCCGCCCTTGTAATCACCGTTTGAAGCTGAGCCTTTGCCTGCTCTATCAGATTCACCATATCAGTTTGCACACTCCTCAATTTTGATAAACAGCCGGTTTCGGCTGAGCAAGGTCGAATTAAAATCCAATTCATAGGAAAGCGAAAGCTCGCATCGGCCGCCGGACAGCTTTTGAAAGCGAATCGGCCCACCGGTCAGCCCCAGCACGGCTTGTCCGTGCGGGGTGGCGTAGCTGCACAAATTACGTCGTCCCGGCTCAATGAGCAGTCTCGTGCCGCCGGAACGGCTGATGAGCGCGCGCTTTTCTCCCTCCAGGCGGAAAAGCACCGTACTGCCGTCATACCCCGAATCGGTCCCCTCACGATAGCTGAGATAGGTCACGGCGTTGCGGACAAACAGGTTGCCGCGCGTGTCGATTTGCAGGCGCTGGTGCTCTCCGTCCTGCTCAATCAGACTCTTTAAATGAATAAACACCGACTTTTTCATGCGTTGTCCCCGCTTTCCGACGGCAACGCCGCCGACAGGACCTCCTTTAGGCTTTCGCCCAGAAATGCTCCGCCGTTTTTTGCGAACGCCGCTTTGTCTCCGGTGACAAAAAAAGTGTTTTTCCCCGCCCCGGACGGATTGAGCAGCCCCCGCTGCGCAAGCTGAAACGCACAATCGTGTGCCGCAGCGTCCCCGGCGTCAATCAACGCCGTTTCCGGCAAAAGGTCCGCTATCGCCTCCCGGAGCAGCGGAAAATGCGTACAGCCGAGAATCAGCGTGTCCACCGGCTGCTGCACAAACGGCGCAAGCTCCCGCGAAACCGCCTCACGCACCGCCGGATCCCGCGGCTCGGTGCGGCCGGACTCTATCAACGGCACAAAGGAGGGGCAGGCCACCGCTGTGACCCGGCCGTCCGGCCGCTGCGCGCGAAGCGCGCGCTGGTAAGCGCCGGCCCGAATACTGGCCTCGGTAGCAATCACGCCGATACGGCCGGCGCTTTGCCGAGCCGCGGCGCAAACCGTCGGCTCAATGACCCCCCAGACCGGGACCGAAAACCGGCCGAAAAATGCCGGCTCCAAATTGGCACTGAGCGTGCCGCAGGCAATTAAAACCGCCTTGACGCCCTGCCGAAGCAAAAAATCAACGCCCTGCTGTCCGAATTGCCGCAGCTGCGCTTGACTGCGCCCGCCGTAAGGCAGCCGCGCCGTGTCCCCGAGAAAGACCACGTCCTCCTCCGGCAGCAACGTCCGCAGCGACCGCAGCGCCGTCAGCCCTCCCAGCCCGGAATCCAAAATTCCGATTGGCCCGTGTTTCATGTGCGCTCCCTCCCCGCCGCCTATTTGACAGCGGCACTTTCAATCAAGCGATCAATAAGCTCCCGATACCCGACGCCGGAAGCCTCAAACAGCTTCGGATACATGCTAATCGCCGTAAACCCGGGAATGTTGTTGATTTCATTGAGCAAAACCCGTCCATCCGGCAGGGCAAAAAAGTCCACCCGGGCAAGCCCGGCGCAGTCCATCACCCGATAGGCCCACAACGCGGTTTTGCGAATTTTCTCGGCAGTCTCCTCCGAAATCCGCGCCGGAATATACAACTGCGTCGAATTGTCCGTGTACTTGGCGTCGTAATCATAAAACGACGCTGCCGGCGCAATCTGCCCGACCACCTCGGCCGCCTGCGGCTGCTCGCAGCCGATAACGGCACATTCCACCTCGGCGCCGATGATACAAGCCTCGATCAACACCTTGCGATCCACCGAAAACGCATTTTGCAGCGCAACGGCCAATTCCTCCGGCCCGTTCACCCGGCTGACGCCGACCGACGACCCGGCGTTAGCGGGCTTTACAAACGCCGGATACCCGATGCGTTCCCGCAGCCGCGTGTCCACCTGCGCCGCCGACTCTTCCCCCTGCCGGACCACAATATACGGCGCCGTTGCGATCCCGGCGGCGTCCAGCCGAACATGCGTTACTTCCTTGTCCATACAGCTGGCCGAGGAAAGCACGCCGCTGCCGACATACGGAATTCCGGTCATTTTAAGCAGCCCTTGAATCACGCCGTCCTCCCCATTTTCGCCGTGCAGCACCGGGAAAAAGACGTCGACCAAAATCCGGGTCAGCGCACCGTTTTCCTCTTGGCGCAAGTAACCGCACAGCGACGGGTCGGGAACCACCCAAGCCGGACGCAGGTCGGCAAGCGCTCGCCAGCCCCCGCCCGAAAGCACGACGCCGGCCTCTGCCTGTTCGCTGCAAAAAAACTGCCCGTCCTCGTCAATGATTACAGTATGAACCTCATAGCGAGAACGGTCGATTTCCCGCAGCACCGAGGTCGCCGACAGCAGAGAAATCTCATGCTCATGAGATTTGCCGCCGCAAATAATACAAACTGATTTCAAAAGAACTCCTCCGTTCCGCCTGTTGCCGAAAGGCGTCGGTTTATTTTATGCCGCAAAAATGCGGCGCAATACCTGAAATTACAGTATAGCACAAAACAGCGTCTATGGCAAACTTTTTTCACAATTTCCCGCTTGACTTTTCAAATTTCCCGCTTGGGGTTTTGTGAAACGAAAAAACACCTTCTGCAAGGGGCTTCTGTGCGGCCTTGAAAGCCCTATCTGCCCCGCCCCCGCCGAAGAATCCTGCGGCCGCGCCGCAAAAAGCGGGCGGAATAGCGCCACGAAAAACGGGCGGATAGCGCCGCAAAAAAACCGGCGGATAGCGTCCAAAAAAGCGGGCAAGGGTGCGTGCGTGCGCGGAAAAGAGAGCAAACGCAAAAAGGAGCCGGCATAAGCCGACTCCGTTTTTGGTGCCGCTGACCGGGATCGAACCGGTACGGTGTTGCCACCGAGGGATTTTAAGTCCCTTGCGTCTGCCTGTTCCGCCACAGCGGCAGGTGAAAATCACTCTATTATGATACCCGCTTTGGGGTGGTTTGTCAAGCGCTTTTTCCAAAGCTCGCGCCGACAAAAAGAGCCGGCGTCGGAATTTATTTGCCGATTTTTCTTTACTTTGCATCTAAAATAGCCTATAATAAAAATGTATTGCTGAAAAAAAGCAAAACCGCTTTTGAAAGGAAGAAAACCATGCTGGAACTGGATGAACTCAAGCTTGCGGTGGAGGCGATGCGCCCCCGCGTGGAGGAAATGTACGAGGCGGTCGGCGTCAGCCGCCTGAAGGAGGAGCTGGCCGCGCTGGAGGCCCGGACGACCGATAACGCTTTTTGGAACGACGCCGAAAACTCCAAGATCGTTTTGAAGCAGATCAGTACCCTGAAAGACAAAATAAGCGGCGTGGAGGCCCTTGCGGAAAAGCTGGATGACACCCAGACCATTCTTGAAATCGCGCTGGAGGGCGACGAGTCGCTTTATGCCGACGCTAAAAAAAGCTACGACGAAACCGTAGAGGCCTACGAAACGCTGAAGCTGGAAACGCTGCTTTCGGGCGAATATGACGGCAACAACGCCATTTTGACCCTGCACGCCGGCGCCGGCGGCACCGAGGCGCAGGACTGGGCGCTGATGCTGTACCGTATGTACGTGCGCTGGGGAGAGCGGCACCATTTTAAGGTCAAAACGCTGGATTTGCTGGACGGAGACGAAGCCGGCATTAAAAGCGCCTCCCTGCTGCTGGAGGGCACCAACGCCTACGGCTTTTTAAAGTCGGAGTCGGGCGTGCACCGCTTGGTGCGCGTCTCGCCGTTTGACGCCTCCGGCCGTCGCCACACCTCATTTGCCTCGCTGGAGGTCATGCCCGAAATTGCCGACGATGTCGAAATCGAAATTTCGGATGACGAGCTGCGGGTCGACACCTACCGCGCCAGCGGCGCCGGCGGCCAGCACGTAAACAAAACCGAATCCGCCGTCCGAATTACCCATTTGCCGACCGGGATCGTAGTTGCCTGCCAAAACGAACGCAGTCAGCACCAGAACCGAGAAGTCGCCATGAAAATGCTGCGCTCCAAGCTCATTGAGATCAAGGAGCGGGAACACCTTGAAAAAATTGAAGACATCAAGGGCGTCCAAAAGGAAATTGCCTGGGGCTCCCAGATCCGGTCTTACGTTTTTATGCCTTATACGCTGGTCAAGGACCATCGCACCGGGTACGAAATGGGCAACATCGACGCGGTCATGGACGGGGACCTGGACGGTTTCATCAACGCCTACCTGAAGGCTCTGAGCAACGGAGAGCTTCAAAATTAGGCCGAAAGGAGTCAATCTCATGCTTTTTAAAAATGTTAAAAAGGCGTCGGCAGTGCTTCTTGCCCTGCTGCTTTCCCTCTCCTGCCTGCTTTGCGGCTGCAAAAAAACGTCGGCCGTCAGTCTGACGGTGAACGGCAAACGCCTTTCGGTTAAATCGGCGGTCCGAATCGGCACGCACACGGTTCCCATGGACCTTTACCGGTATTGCTTCCTTTCCTGCAAGGCCGAAATGGAAAAGGAAAATGCCGACGTGAATTGGTCCGACGAGGCCGCCCTGAAAAAGCTGCGGGAGCAAACCCTGGAGCAGCTGAAGGGTCTATACGCCATTGAAACTCTGGCCGATCGGTACGGCTACAGTCTCAGCCGCGAGGAGCTTGAAGAGCTGGACGACAACATGGAAAAAACCTTTAAAAGCGCCGGCGGCGCGTCCTCTTACCGAGCTCTTTTAAATGAAAGCTTTTTGAATCAGGCGCTGTACGCCCGTATTTTGCAGCTCCTGACATTGTCGGACAAAATGGAGACCGGTCTCATCGGCACCGACAAGGAGAAAAATCAAATCGTGCTGACCGAGGACGAGGTCCTCAAGGCCTATGGCGAAAAATACTGCCGGCTGAACTGCATCTATTTTGCCGCCGCCGAGGAGGGCGCCGAGGGCCTCACCGCGGCACAGGCTCGGCAAAAGGCCGACACCGCCTATGCCCGCCTGCAAAAGGGCGAAAGCTTTGAAAGGGTCATGCGGGACCTGCTGGGCGACGAGGCCTATGAGCAAAACACCCAAAGCTATTATAACGCCGCCGAAATCTCCGAAAACTTCGGGGTGGACGTCTTGGCGCTGCAGCCGGACAGCTACACCCCGGTTATCGAAAAAGCCGGCGGGTACTATATCATTTACCGAACGGAAAATGACCGAGCCTATCTTACGGAGAACCTCAAATCGGTGAGCGCGGCTGTTGCTGCGCAGCAGTACGACGAGCTTTTGCAAAAAGAAAGCGACGCTCTGGAGGTCCGTCCGCTGGCTCATTACGACGACATCACCCCCGACACCCTGAAATGAGGCGCTTATGTATCATCTGATTTTAAAAGAGGGGCGTGCCCGCCGCGGCCGTTTTGAAACGGTGCACGGCACGGTGCAGACGCCCGCTTTCATGAATGTTGCCACCGCCGGCGCCATCAAGGGTGCTCTGTCCGCCTACGACCTGCGCGATATTGACTGTCAGGTACAGTTGTGCAACACCTATCATCTGCACCTGCGCCCGGGAGACGACTTGGTGCACGATTTGGGCGGGCTGCATCGGTTTACCGGCTTTGACGGTCCGATTTTGACCGACAGCGGCGGTTTTCAGGTCTTTTCGCTGTCTTCTCTGCGTCGGATTCGGGAGGAGGGCGTCTACTTTCGTTCTCATTTAGACGGACACCCGATTTTCATGGGGCCGGAGGAGAGCATGCGGATCCAGTCCAATCTCGGCTCCACCATCGCCATGGCTTTCGACGAGTGCGTAGAAAACCCGGCGCCGTATGCATACGCCAAGTCCTCCTGCGAGCGGACCACCCGCTGGCTTGCCCGCTGCAAGGACGAGCTGCGCCGGCTGTCTGCTCGCCCTGAGACGGTGAATCCGCAGCAGCTGCTGTTCGGTATTAACCAGGGCTGCACCTATGACGACCTGCGCGTCGAGCACATGAAGCGCATTGCCGAGCTGGAGCTGGACGGATATGCTATCGGCGGTCTGGCCGTCGGTGAAAGCGCCGAGGAAATGTATCGGATCATTTCGGCCGTAGAGCCGTTTATGCCGGGCGACAAGATTCGATACCTGATGGGGGTCGGCACCCCGGTGAACATTTTAGAGGGCGTCGCGCGCGGAGTGGACCTGTTCGACTGCGTCATGCCCAGTCGGGACGCCCGCCACGGGCACCTGTTCACCTTTCAGGGCACCATGAATATCCTCAACCAGAAATACGAACGCGACGAGCAGCCGATCGACCCCAACTGCGGCTGTCCGACCTGCCGCCGGCACAGCCGTGCCTATCTGCGTCATCTGTTCAAGGCGCGGGAAATGCTGGGTATGCGGCTGTGCGTTCTGCACAATCTGTATTTTTACAATCATTTAATGGAAGAAATTCGCAGTGCCCTTGACGAAGGACGCTTTGACTCGTTTTACCGTCACTATCTGCCGATTCTCGGCAGACGTATTTAAGGAGGGATCCTCATGCAGCTTTCCGAAAATCTCAAGGAGATCGCCGTCGGAAAATCGGGGTTTATCAGCGACATGGACGGCGTTATCTATCACGGCAGCCATTTGCTGGACGGCGCCTCGGACTTTGTCCGGTGGCTGCAGCGGGAAAACAAATCCTTCCTGTTTTTAACGAACAGCAGTGAACGGTCGCCGCGGGAGCTTTCGCAAAAGCTTTCCCGTCTGGGGCTGGACATCAGCGAGGATCACTTTTACACCTCCGCCATGGCAACCGCCGCTTTTCTGAAAAGCCAGTGCCCCGACGGCAGCGCCTATGTCATCGGAGAGCCGGCATTGACCTATGCGTTGTATCAGGCCGGCATCAGCATGAACGACTATAATCCCGACTACGTGGTCATTGGTGAGACCCGCAGTTACAATTACGAAAAAATGGAGCATGCCATTCAGCTGGTTCTGCGCGGCGCCCGCCTCATCGGCACCAACCCCGACATGACGGGGCCGAGCGATACCGGCATTTCGCCGGCTTGCAAGGCGCTTGCCTCACCGGTCGAAGCCGCCACCGGCAAAAGCGCTTATTTTATCGGAAAGCCCAATCCCCTGATGATGCGTCACGCCATGAAGGCCTTAGGCTGCCATCGTGCCGAAACCATGATTATCGGGGATCGCATGGACACCGACATTCTCGCCGGTATTCAAACCGAGATCGACACGCTGCTGGTGCTCACCGGCGTGACCGCGCCGGACGAGATCGACAACTTCCCCTACCGGCCGCAGTACCTTGCTCAAAACATCGGCGACCTTTGCCGCTGAGCCCGGCGCCCCGCCGGGCGCCCCGGCAGGCCCCGCTCTGCCCTCTCGGCGCCCCAACCTTTCGGCGCCCCTGCCCTCTCGGCGCCCCAACTTTTCGGCGCCCAGCATTCCGGCGAACCTTTCGGCAGCCTACCCTCTCAGCACCCTGCTCTCTCAGCACCCTGCTCTCTCGGCACCCTGCTCTCTCGGCGCTCCAACCTTTCGGCAGCCTAATATCCCGGCGCCCTGCTCTCTCGGCGCTCCAACCTTTCGGCAGCCTAATATCCCGGTGCCCTGCCTTCTCAGTGCCCTGCCTTCTCAGCACCCTGCTCTCTCGGCGCCCCAACTTTTCGGCGCCCCCACTCTGCTCTCTCGGCGCCCCGGCATTCCGACAACCTAACACCCGGTGCCCTGCCTTCTCAGCACCCTGCTCTCTCGGCGCCCCGGCATTCCGGCGAACCTTTCGGCGCCCCCGCTCTGCCCTCTCGGCGCCCCGGCAGTCCCCCTGCCTGCCGCCGCGGCCGTGTTTTTCGGCCGCAAGGTCATTTTTCACCGGTCCTCGACGCGGCGAGCCCCCTCTTTTTTGCCCGTCGCGAATTTACCGTCTGTTCATAAGAAAGTACTTGCCTTTTGGCAATTCTTTGTGTATAATTAAATTAACTTTTAGGAGGTATAGGATTATGAATTTGTTTTTTTTGGACGCCGCCTCGTCAACAGTGGCAAAACCGAACACTGCCGGCAGTATGCTGAGCCTGATCATTCCGTTTGCCCTTATGTTTGTGGTGCTGTATTTCTTTATGATTCGCCCGCAAAAGAAAAAGGACAAGGAAATTCGCGCTATGCGGGACAATCTTCAGATCGGTGATGAGGTTGTCACCAGCGGCGGTATCATCGGGATCGTTTCAAGCCTTAAGGACGACACGGTTGTCATCGAGACCGGAAGCGACCGCAGCAAGGTTCGCCTTGCCCGCTGGGCGATCGCGCAGAATAACACGCTGCACGAAAGCGACGCGGCAAAATAAGGTCTGTTTTTAAAAAAAAGAACATATATTTAAAAAAGCGCATGGATTTATCTTTGCGCTTTTTATGTCTCTGCCCCTTCGCGCCGCGCGCCTTGCCTCTTCTACTTTTTTTTCTTTTTTGAAAGGGGTCCGAAATCATGGAAAAAGCCAAAAAAACACCGCCGCACCCGGCGATTCAGCTTCTGCGCTGCAGTGCAATCGGCGCGGCCGTGGGCTGTCTGTGCTGCGTCCTGCTTTCACTTTTAGCGGCCCTGGTGCTGACCCTCGGGGATCTGCCGCACGGCGCCATCCTGCCGGGCTCCATGGCAATTATCGGCCTGTCCTTTCTGATTGGCGGACTGGTTGCCGGCCGAATTCTACACCGCCGCGGCCTGCTGCTGGGCGCATGCACCGGCGCAATAGGTCTGCTTTTGCTGCTCAGCGCCGCCTTTTTCGTCCCGGATGAGCAAATCGGTGCCACCCTGCCGCTTAAAGCACTGTTGACCGTCCTGCCGGCGATCATCGGCGCGGTTATCGGCGTCAACCTGCGCAAAAAATATTAAAACCCAAAAAATCTGTACTTTTTTGCTTGACATCCCTTGCCGGATATGCTATACTGAATCCTGCTGAAATTCTTCAGCCATCTGCGGATGTGGCGGAACTGGCAGACGCGCTAGATTCAGGTTCTAGTGAGAGCAATCTCATGTGGGTTCAAGTCCCTTCATCCGCACCATATCGAGTGTTCATACCGGATTTGAGTTATGGACACTCGATTTTTTTATTCTGATACGGTTTTATGTACGGAGCAGGTTTTCGCCTGCTCCTTTTGTTATGCTGTTTTCGGCTCGGTTAAATACTTGGTCGCGACACCTTTTCTGGTATCGGCGACGATATTCGGTCTGCGAGATACTTCGGGTATCTCCACATACCCTACAAAGCGATAATAGATAACGATTCTCTGCGTTCGGTTTTTACCTTTGCCCTCTGTTTCGAAAACATCAATGTGGTC
>CAKSSH010000024.1 GCA_934488695.1 uncultured Oscillospiraceae bacterium | reverse complement strand
TTGGTTCGGAATAGTGTAGTGCTGGCGGTCTATCTCTTGTTTTCGGTTGCTTGCTTCCTTACCGTACATGAGCATTAGCGGCCGGGCTCTTTTGCTGGATGTTCGTTGCCGGGTTGCGTCTCCAGACGCAAAACATTTTCGTCCTCATCCGCATAAAAAACAAGATCGCTCAAGCCCTCCTTGCGGGGAAGGGTAATGCTCATATGAAACTGCGTGGTGCCGTTTTCGTTCTTGGTGATCCCATTGTAAAACACCGTGGCATTTTTCTCCGCCATCAGCGCCTCAAAGCGCTTCCGAAAATCGTCCGAATCCCGCACAACGATCAAAAAGTCGGCGCTTTCCACCGAATCCTTTCCGACTGTAATTTTATGCATGAGATACTGCGACACAAACACCAACAAGGTTACAAAAATACCCTCAAAATACATCCCGGCACCGATAGCCAGTCCGATCCCGGCCGTCGCCCAAATGCCGGCTGCCGTCGTCAGCCCGCGCACCGACCCGCCGGCCTTGAAAATGACCCCGGCCCCCAAAAAGGATATGCCGCTGACCACCTGCGCCGCAATTCGCGCCGCGTCGGCTCCGCGAGACCCCGCGAAAAACCCATTCGTCCCTACCTGCAAATCGGCAAACCCGTATTTGGACACCAGCATCATCAACGCCGCAGCGCAGGCAACCAAAATATGCGTCCGGATTCCCGCTTCCTTGAAACGGCGAGTCCGTTCATATCCTATCAGCGCCCCGCACATACAGGAAACAACGATGCGCAGAAAAAACTCCAGCTCCTGTACGATCGTCAGCTTATCGATCAATAAACGAAAAAAAGTCATGATCCTTTCTCCTTAAAAAAACAAACTTGCACGATACCGCCGCGCGTCCATAAAAATTTTTTTGTTTGACTTTTCCGTGGTTTCAATTTATAATACATACAATAGATTATATCTTCTTAAGATATAATGTCAAATTATAATTTTTACGATGTGTATCACAAAAATTTATGGTTGAAAGGAAAAAAGGATGATTAACCCGAAAATATACTCGCTGCTGCGCGTTGCCCAATACAAAAGCTACACCGAGGCTGCCCGTCAGCTATCGCTGACACAACCGGCCGTCAGTCAGCATATCCATCAGCTGGAGCAGGAGCTGAACATTCACATTTTTGAGCGGGTCAACAATGAGCTGCGCATTACGCCGCAGGGCGAAATCGCCGTGCGCTACGCCCGGCGCATGGTTGCTCTTTACGAGGGGCTGAAAACGGCGATCAGCAGTGAGCGGCAGGGCGTTTCCGACCTTGCCATCGGCATTACCCACACGGCCGAGAGCAATCCGATTGCCGAAGCACTTGCCAAGTACACCGCCAGTCATCCGGGCGTTCATATAAAGATGATTACCGACACGATAAATAATCTTTATGAAAAGCTGCGCACATTTGAGCTGGATCTTGCGGTGGTGGAGGGTCGCGGCAACAACCCGTCGCTGCGGTACACGCTGCTGGACACCGACTGTCTCGTGCTGGTCACCAGCGTCAACCATCCGCTTGCCAAAAAAGGCGTGGTTACGGCAGACGAAATCAAAAAAGAAAATCTGATTCTGCGGCTGCCGGATTCCAACACCCGCAATCTGTTCACCTCGCACCTGCAGGCCAGCAATCTGGATTTATCCGACTTCAACGTCATTTTAGAGGTAGACAACATCGCCACCATCAAGGATCTGGTCCGGCGGGACTTCGGCGTCTCGGTGTTGGCGCAAAGCGCCTGTCTGGACGAGCTGAAAAAGGGGAAGATCGCCGCCATGCCGATTGAAAACTTCAGCATGATGCGAGAAATCAACCTGGTTTATAATAACGACTTTGAAAAGTTCGACCTGCTGCGCGATATTATCTCCACCTACAAGGACACCGTCAAGACCTATTCTTGATTTTCCGCCCGCCGTGCCGCGCCGCGGGCGCGGGAAAAAAAGAAAAAGACGCCGCCATCAGCGTCTTTGAGAAAGGGGCGCGCCCTGCCGCCGCAGGCGGCGCGGCGCGGGTCGCTAATCTGCGAACAAGCTGCCGGCGGGGGTGCCGCCGGTCGCGGGCAGCGCCGCGGGCGCGGGGCATGACCGTGCTGCGGTGCCGGGTGCGGTGCAGCGCGGGTCGCTAATCCGCAGACAAGCTGCCGGCGGGGGTGCCGCCGGGCGCGGGGCAGAAACGTGCTGTGGTGCGGTTCGGCGCGACGCGGGGCGTTAATCCGCAGAGCGCTAATCTGCGAACAAGCTGCCGGCGGGGAGTGCCGCCGGGCGCGGGGCAGAAACGTGCTGCGGCGCCGGGCGCGGTGCGGCGCGTTAATCCGCAGAGCGCTAATCTGCGAACAAGCTGCCGGCCTTTTGCGCCGGAGGGCATTTCGCTGCGGCGTTTGCCGGCATGGCGCCCGACGGACGAAAACTCACAAGGGAGGCTTTCCTTTTGCCAAAAAAACTTTCCCGCGTTGGGGCTCTTTTCAGCGTCTTTTTCAAAATTGGCGCCTTTACCTTCGGCGGCGGCTATGCCATGATTCCGCTGATTTCCCGGGAAATCGTCGAAAAACGGCGGTGGCTCTCCGCGCAGGAGCTGCTGGATGTGGTCGCCATTGCCGAATCGACCCCCGGACCGATCGCCATCAACAGCGCCACCTTTGTCGGCTATAAAATTGCCGGGGTTCCCGGCGCCTTTGCCGCAACCTTCGGGGTGGTGCTGCCGTCTTTTGTCGTTATTACCCTGCTGTCCTTTGTCCTGCGGCAATTTGAACAGCTGCGGGCGGTAAAATACGCCTTTTTCGGTGTCCGTGCCGGTGTGCTGGCGCTCCTTTTTAAAGCGCTTTTTTCCATGTACCGCCAATGTCCGCACAACCGGCTCAGCCTCATTTTAATGGCAATTGCCTTTCTGGCAACGGCCTTTTTGCAAATCAGCCCGCTGATCGTCATTGCCGGCTGCGCCCTTGCAGGGCTTGCCGCAGCGTTTTTTTGCAGGAGGTCGGCACAATGATTTTTCTGCAGCTTTTTTGGACCTTTTTCAAAATCGGTCTTTTCACCTTCGGCGGCGGCTATGCCATGCTGCCGCTCATTGAGGCCGAGGTCACGGCGCAGGGCTGGATGACCCGGCAGGCTCTGGTGGACTTTGTCGCTGTCAGCGAAAGCACCCCCGGACCCTTTGCCGTCAATATCGCCACCTATGTCGGCTCCTGCACCGCCGGCAGCTCCGGCGCCGGCATGGCGCTGCTCGGCTCGACCTGCGCGACCCTCGGCGTCGTGCTGCCTTCCTTCCTCATCATTCTGCTGCTGGCGCGCTGCTATGCCGCCTTCCAGCAAAATTACTGGGTTCGCGGAGCCTTGACAGGACTGCGCCCGGCCACCGTCGGTCTGATTGGCGCCGCCGTTTTGTCAACGGCTCAAACCGCCTTGTTGGGCAAGTCACAGGCGCTGCTGCCGGCGCTTTCCTCTCCGGCCTTTTGGACGTCTGCGGGCATTTTTGTCCTTTGCCTGCTTTTGACACTGCGAAAAATCCATCCCATCGTCGTTATTTTGGTTTCGGCTGCTTTGGGCGTTGTCGCCGGTTATGCGCTGCCCCTGCCCGGTTAACGCGGCGGCAGCCCCCGCATACAAGCGTCGGCGCCGCGCACCCATAAACGGGGTGCGCGGCGCCGATTTTTGTTTTTTCTTTAAGAATCCTGCTTTTCCGAAAGCTCCGGCTCGGCGGCGCTGTCCGCCGCGGCAGCCTCAGCCTCTTGGGCACGCAGCTGCTCCTCACTGAGCTGTTCCACCTGCTCGGTCTCGGCCTCTTCGTCGTGCTCGGTCGCCGCACAGGCCACAACCCGGCCATCCTCACCCAGCCGCATAACCCGAACGCCCAGCGTGTTCCGAGAAGACCTCGGCACGTCTGCAATCCGAATCCGGATAATCACGCCGCTGTCGGAAATCATCATCAGGTCGTCCTCTTCCCGAACCGAGCGAACGCTGCATACGCAGCCGCGCTTTTCGTCAACGCGGTAGTTTCTTGTGCCGTACCCGCCGCGCGATTGCAGCCGGTACTGCTCCGGCAGACACCGCTTTCCGTATCCGCGATCCGTCACCGTCATCAGCGTTTGACCCTCCTGCAAAACGGTGAAGGCTACCACCGCATCCCCGTCGCGCAAATGAATCCCGCGGACGCCGGTCGCCGTCCGGGACATCGGCCGCACATCGGTCTCGCTGAAACGAATTGCCAGACCCTTGCGCGTTGCCAACAGCAGGTCGTTGTCACCGCCGGTCAGCCGGGCGGCACAAATATGATCGCCCTCTCGAAGCTTAATGGCAATCAGGCCGCTCTTGCGAATATGTCGATACTGGGACAGCGCCGTGCGCTTAACAAGTCCGCGCTCGGTCGCCATGACAAGAAATTGCCCGTCCTCCTCCAGGTCGGACAAATGCAGCATGGCCGCAATCTTCTCCCCGCTTTGAAGCGGCAGAAGGTTGACGATATTTGTCCCGCGGGCGTTTCGACCGCCCTCCGGAATTTCAAAACACTTGAGCCGGAACATCCGCCCGGTCTCGGTGACAAACAGCACATGGTCGTGCGATGAGGCGACAAACATTTCCTCCACAAAGTCCTCATCTCGGCGCGACAACCCGGAAACACCGCGTCCGGCACGGCCCTGCGCGCGGTAGGTGTCCGCCGCGACCCGCTTGATATACCCGAAATGGGTCAGCGTGACAACACTGTTTTCCTCCGGGATCAAGTCCTCAATATCCACCTCGCCGCTGACATTTTCAATCGCGGTCCGACGCTCGTCGCCATACTTGCGGGCAATCTCGGAAAGTTCTTCCTTGATGATCTCCAGCACCCGGCTTTCATGCGCTAAAATGTCCTCATAATCCTCAATCTTCAGCCGCAGCGCCGCCAGCTCCTCCTCAATTTTGCTGCGCTCCATGCCGGTGAGCCGACCCAGCTGCATTTGCACAATGGCTGTCGCCTGTGCATCGGAAAGGGAAAACCGCGCCATCAGCGCCTCCTTGCCCTCCGGAATGCTCTTGGAGCTGCGCAGCAGCTGTACCACCTCGTCAATATAATCCAGCGCCAGCTTGTATCCCTCTAAAATGTGGGCACGCTCCTGCGCTTTCTTTAAATCAAAGCGGGTCCGCCGTTCAATCACCTGCTCCTGAAACGCGATATACTGCGACATGATTTCCTTGAGCGACATGATTTTCGGCTGCCCGTCACAAATTGCCAGCAAAATGGCGCCGTAGGTCGTTTGCAGCTGGGTGTAAGAATACAGCTGATTTAAGATGACCTGCGGGTTGACGTCCCGCCGCAGCTCCACCACAATGCGCATGCCCTCGCGGTCCGACTCGTCACGCAAATCGGTGATTCCGTCAATACGCTTTTGCCGAATCAGGTCGGCAATCGACATGATCAACCGCGCCTTGTTGACCTGATAGGGAATCTCGGTGACAACGATCCGGAATTTCCCGTTTTTCTCTTCCTCGATCTCCGCGCGCGAACGCAGAATAAACCGACCCTGCCCGGTCGCATACGCCGCCCGAATCCCGGAGCGACCCATGATAATTCCGCCGGTGGGGAAGTCCGGCCCCTTGACGTAGTCCATCAAATCCGCAAGCTCGGCCTCGGGATGATCGATCAGATAACAAATGCCGTCACAGACCTCGCGCAGATTGTGCGGCGGAATTTTGGTCGCCATGCCGACGGCAATTCCGTCCGACCCGTTGACCAAAAGCCCCGGAAACCGACCGGGAAGCACCGACGGCTCCTTTAAACGGTCGTCGTAGTTGGAAACAAAATCCACCGTGTCCTTATCAATATCGGTCAGCATATCCATGGCCACCCGGCTCATGCGGGACTCGGTGTACCGGTAAGCGGCTGCCGGGTCTCCGTCAACCGACCCGAAGTTTCCGTGACCGTCCACCAGGGGATAGCGCAGCGAAAAATCCTGCGCCATCCGCACCAGCGCATCGTACACCGACGCGTCTCCGTGCGGGTGGTACCGCCCCAAAACGGCACCGACCGTGTCCGCACACTTCCGGTACGCTTGATTCGGATAAAGCCCGTTCTCATTCATGGTGAAGAGAATCCGGCGGTGGACCGGCTTCAGCCCGTCCCGCACGTCCGGCAAAGCTCGCCCGATAATCACCGACATCGAATAGTCCAGGTAGGAGGTTTTCATCTCCCGCACAATATCCACCTTGTGGATGTTCTGCATACTGTCGTCCTGGAAATACTGCTCGTCGTTTTCGTGAATCCCGTTGTTTTCCTTTTGGTTCATGATGCTGTTTTCCTTTTCATTTTATTTACAGAGAGTAATAAACAAATCATAATATACAATTAGGATTTAATTCTTTTCCGAAAACCGCTCTCCCAGCGCCTGTGAAAGCAGCCGACGCACCTCGCCGCGCCGCTCCTTAAAGGCCTCGCCGGGAACGACCCATAGCCGTTGCCGCTGCTGCAAGAACAATGCCTGTGGCAAAAGGAGCGCCGTCATCGGCGCCTCGACCGGCAGGCTGCCGGCCGGCAATGCGCTGTCCGGCTGTGCGCTGTCCGGCAATGCGCTGTCCGGCAATGCGCTGTCCGGCAATGCGCTGTCCGGCAATGCGGTGTCCCGAGCGGGCACCTCTTGCAAGCCGGGGGTGTCCGGCGACCCGAACGGAGCCGGGGCTTCCGCACACGCTTCTCGGGGGACCGCAGCTGACGCGCCCGGCAACACCGGCGGCTCGTCTTGTAAAGCCCGCCCTGTCCGCTCTTCACACAAAGGCTCTGACGGCGTTTCCTCGTCCGGCGACCCGAAAGGGGTCGGGGCTGCCGGGCTTCCGTTTTTCAGCAGTGCGATTCGCTGCAAGGACAGCAGCAAGGTTGCCTGCAGCTGCTCCGGCAGCGCTGCCGCCGCTGCAGAGGCCTGCAAAAAAGGCAGAACATAAAGTGCTGCCAGCGTGGCAATGCTGACGGCCAACAGAAAAACATCCCCGCGGGTCCCGCCGCGATAAACGCTAACGGCAAAAAACAGAATCAGCAAAAGAGACAGCCCCGCTCGGATTCGCCTTTTGAGGCGGTCGATTTGAAAAAAGTAGGCAATATACAGCTTTTTGGCGCGGCGCCGGCTGAGAGAAAACTCCACTGAAAGCTCTGATTGCGGCATAGCGGCTCCTTAAATATCAAGATTGTTGACATACCGCGCGTTTTTCTCAATAAAGGCTCGGCGCGGCTCTACCTTGTCGCCCATCAAAATCGAGAAGGTCTCGTCGGCGACCATGGCGTCCTCCAGCGTAACCCGAATCATTTGCCGGGTTTGCGGATTCATCGTGGTTTCCCATAGCTGCTCGGGGTCCATTTCACCGAGACCTTTGTAGCGCTGGACCTCCATTTTGTTGCGGGCAAGCGCCGGGTCGTCGTTAAGCTCCTTCAGAAAAGCATCCCGCTCCTCATCGCTGTAAGCATAGCGGATCTCCTTGCCCTTCTGCAGCTTGAACAGCGGCGGCTGAGCCAGATACACATGCCCCTCTTCGACCAACGGCCGCATAAACCGGAAGAAAAAGGTCAACAGCAACGTACGAATGTGCGAGCCGTCGACGTCGGCATCGGCCATGATAATGACCTTGCCGTAGCGCAGCCGACTCAAATCAATGTCCTGTCCCAGTCCGCAGCCGAGCGCCAAAACGATCGGCGTCAGCTTTTCGTTGTCGTAAACCTTGTCGATGCGGGCTTTTTCTACATTGAGCATTTTGCCCCAAAGAGCCAAAATGGCCTGAAACCGCCGATCGCGCCCCATCTTGGCCGAGCCGCCGGCCGAGTCTCCCTCAACGATGAAGATCTCGGTCGAACCGCGCTCCTTGCTGGAGCAGTCGGCAAGCTTTCCCGGCAGGGAGGCCGACTCCAGCGCCGACTTGCGCCGAGTCAGGTCGCGGGCTTTTCGCGCCGCCTCGCGAGCACGGGAGGCGCTGACGACCTTGTCCATAATGGCCCGCGCGACCGCCGGATTTTCTTCAAAATACTCCGCAAGCTTTTTTGAAACCAGCCCTTCCACCAGCGTCCGAATATCGGTGTTGCCGAGGCGGGCTTTGGTCTGTCCCTCAAACTGCGCGTCGGTCAGCTTGACCGAAATGATCGCCGTCAGACCCTCTCGAACGTCCTCACCCGAAAAGTTCTTGTCTGCCTCCTTGAGCACGCCGCTTTTGCGGGCATAGTCGTTGCAGACCCGGGTCAGCGCCCGCTTAAATCCGTCCTCATGCGTACCGCCGTCGGTGGTGTGGATGTTGTTGGCAAAGCTCAAAAGCAGTTCGTTGTAGCCGTCGTTATACTGCATAGCCACCTCGGCAATGCTGTCTCCGTTCCGGCCGGACATATAAATAATGTCTTCGTGCAGCACCGTCATCTGTCGGCGGGTGTGAATGTGCTCGACAAAGCTGCGGATGCCGCCCTCATAGTGGAGCAGCTCACCGGTCTCGTTCTCGGGATCCCGCCTATCGGTAATCTCGATCTTGACACCGGCATTGAGAAACGCCTGCTCCCGCAGTCGGGTCAGCAAAATGTCGTAATCGTAAACGACTTCTTCAAAAATCTCCCCGTCGGCCTTAAAGGTGACCTCGGTCCCGCGCCGGTCGGTTGTCCCGATGACCCGAGCCTCCTCACAGGGCTTGCCGCGCTCAAAACGCTGAAAATAAGTTTTTCCGTCGTGAAAAACCCGGACCTCCAAATATTCGCTCAGCGCGTTTACCACCGATGCGCCGACGCCGTGCAGACCGCCCGACACCTTGTACCCGCTGCCGCCGAATTTTCCGCCGGCGTGCAGTACCGTAAAGATAACGGTAATGGTGGAAATTCCCAGCTTGGGGTGAATCCCGACCGGGATTCCGCGGCCGTCATCGGTCACGCGAATGATATTGCCCGGCAAAATTTCGACCCGGATAAGGTCACATTCGCCGGCCAGGGCCTCATCGATGGAGTTATCCACGATTTCATAGACCAGATGGTGCAGTCCGCGCGGGCCGGTCGACCCGATGTACATTCCGGGACGCTTTCGGACAGCCTCCAGCCCCTCCAGCACCTGTATTTGATTTTCATCGTATACCTGTTTGTTTTGCTCCACCGAAATTGCTCCTTTAAATGTTCTTTTTCTTTATTTTATCAAATGTTTTAAAAATAAAGTGGATGTTCTTGAATTTCTGACAAAGACTGCCGGCGCCGCAGCGTTTGCACCGAAACCGGCGAGATGTAGATTCGGCGCCGGCTGCCGCGCCGGGTCACAATAAAAGACTTCGGAAGCTCCCGCGTGGCATAAACAACCTCGCCGTTTTTTTCTCCCGCAGCCAAAAAAGCCTTAGTGTCCCGCGAGAGCGAGGTGTTTTCCAAATCGAAAATCCCTAAGATTTCCTGCCGCGCCACCGTGCAGTTGCCTCCTAAGTGCAAATACATAAATACGCCCCTTTGGTTTTGTTTTTGCAAATTTTTCCCCGGCACCGTTTTGGCCGAAAAGCCCCCTGTCTTTAAAAATTCCTGCAGGGCTTTGTCCGAAAGCATCTTCAAAATTTTTTGCCGAAGCTTTCCGGGCTTTGCCGCTCTCGGCGCCGCCGCTTTTTTTGCCGCCCCCCCGCCGGGGGACTGCTTTCCGCCGGCCGGGCTTTTTTTCCGTCAGGCCGGGAAAACCTGTCCGTTTTTTACAACAAAACGGCTGCCGCGGCCGTGCAGGCCGAAAGAGTCTTGACAGCAGGTGATAAAAACCTGAAATGCGTCAATATGCTCCAACAGGTACTGCTGCCGCCGCTCGTCCAGCTCACTCATCACATCGTCGAGCAAAACAAGCGGCGCGCGCCCGGTGTGCCGGTGCAAAAGCGCGGTCCGCGCCAAAAGCAGCGCCAACACCGCGCTGCGCTGCTGCCCCTGAGAGGCAAACGCGCGCGCCGGTTTTCCGTTGACGGTGATTTCCAAATCGTCTCGGTGCGGTCCATAAAGGCTGGCGCCGGCAAGCGCCTCCTTTTGATGATTTTCCGACAGCTTTTTCAAAAAAACAGAAAACAGCTGTTTTTCATCGGAAAAATGCTCCGTAACCGTCGAATGATACCGAATATCCAGCTGTTCGGTCTGTCCGGCCATCTCATAAAAGCTTTGCCGGGCAAACGGCAGCAGCCGTTCCAAAAGAAGCCGCCGGCTTTGGGTAACGCTGGCGCCAAACCGCGCCTGCTGAATGTTGAAAATGTCCACCTCTCCGACGTGCCCGTCCCGCAGCAGCCGGTTTTTTTGGGAAACAATGCGTTGGTACCGATTCAGCGTGGCGGCATAGGACGGGAAGAGTGCAGACAAAAGCACATCGCAATAATCCCGCCGCCCGGCCGGCCCGGCCTTAATGAGGTCTAAATCGTCGGGCGAAAAAACCGTCATCGGGACAATGCCCAAAAGCGCCCGCGAGGAACGAAAAGCCTTTCCGTCCCGCACGGCTTTTTTCCGCAGCTGCGTGCCCTCCCAAAAGCAGGCAAGCCGCAGGTTTGTTTTTTCCTCCTGCTCAAACTCCCCGGAAAGGAAAAAACCCGGAAAATCAAAGCAGATAAGGTCCGCGTCACTTCCGCCGCGAAAGCTGCGGCTGCCCGAAAGCAAATAAATTGCCTCCAGCAGGTTGGTTTTTCCTTGGGCATTCTGCCCGGTAAAAACGTTGAGCTTGTCGTCAAAATACAAATCCAACGCTTCTAAATTGCGAAAATTTCGCACAACCAGTTCTTTTAAAATCATGATTTTCCAACCACGGTGTAGGTGTCCTTCTGCACCGTGACCCGATCCCCGGGGCGCAGCTTCTTTTTTCGCTGAGTACAAACGGCTCCGTTGACCGAAATTTCTCCGCTGTGAATCCGGATTTTTGCCTCGCCGCCGGTCATACAAAGGCCGGCAAACTTCAAAAAGGCGTCCAGCTCAATGATTTCGGTCCGAATGGCAATTTCTTTATTCATATTTATTCAGCCTCATCGGTAAGACCAAGAAGGTATAATCATCACTGTCCGGCGGAATGATCTTGACCGGATTTTCCGGCCGATTCAGGCAAATGAGCACCTCGTCGTTTTTGCAATTTTTAAGTGCCTCCAGCAGATACCGGTTATTAAAGCCGATTTCCACCTCCGGCCCCTCAATCTGCGCCGGCAGCGTTTCTTTAATTTGGCCGACGGCCGTTACACACGAAATTTGCACCGACTGTCCCGAAAACAGCAGCTTGACCGGAATGATCAGCTTTTCCTCGGTCACAATCGCGACGCGCTCAAAGCATTCGATAAACAGCCGACGCGAAATCCGTGCCGTTGTTGTACAGGTCTTGGGCACCGCCCGCTCGTAATCGAGAAATTCTCCTTCTAAAAGCCTTGAAATAACGGTATACTGATCCAGCTCAAAAATAATATGCTTTTTAGAAAGATTTACCTGCAGCGGCCGATCCTCCTCGTCCCCGAGCATTTTCAAAAGCTCGCTCAAGGTCTTGCGGGGAACCACAAAGCTGCGCGGCGTTTCGTCGGCAATCTTCCGCCGGCAATGTGCCAGCCGAAAGCCGTCTACCGAGACCAGATTAAAATATCCGTCCTTTAAATCAAATTTAGAGCCGGTGTGCACCGGGCGCTGCTCGGTCTGCGCAATGGCAAAAAAGGTTTGATTGATCATTTCCCGCAGCTCTCCGCGAGACAGTGTAAACTGATTGTCCACACTCAAAGAAGGCAAATCCGGAAACTCTGTCGCGTCCATCCCCATGACCTTGAACTCGGCTTTGCCGCTCCGAATGGTGCTCATAAATTTGTCGTCAACATCAAAGGAAACCTCTTGCCCGTCCATCCTCGTCAGCATTTCCAAAAGCAGCTTGGCCGGGAAAATAATATCTCCCTCTTGCTGTACCTTTGCAGGAATGGTCGCGGTAATGCCGATTTCCAAATCGTACCCCGCCAAAAAAAGCGTATTGCCAAAGCTTTTGAGCAAAATGCCCTCCAGCGCCGGAATGGTCGATTTCTGACTGACTGCGCCGATAACCCGGGTGACTGCCGCTTTCATCTCTTCCTTATCGCAGATTATTTTCAAGGCAGATCGTCCTTTCTTTTGTGTGTATGTATTTAATATATTAGTATTAGTAGTAATAGAGGGGGTGCAAAAGTGGACAACTTTTTTATTTGGCATAGCGCCGCCAAAAACCGCAAAAAAGTTATTCATCCGGCGAGGTTTAAAAATTTTGAATAAGTTGAAAATTCCGGTGAAAAAAACGGCCCGTTTTTGCGGTGTTAAAAACCGGAGGTTAATAACGAATAACTTGTGGAAAAACATGAATGTTATGTAAACCTTTGCAACCTTGTGGAAAACCTTGTGGAAAAGGTGAAAAACCGCCGTTAACTGCCGCGAATATTATTGATAATATCGGAAATCAGCCGTTTTTTATGCGGATCGGCCTGCATCAAGTCCCGAACCTTGGAAAGAGCAAAAATAACCGTGGTATGATCCCGACCGCTGAATTCCGCGCCGATGGCCGACTGAGAAAGCTGCGTGGTTTCCCGCATGATGTACATGGCAATATGCCGCGCCTCGGTGATTTCGGCGTTCCGTTTTTTGGAACGGATATCATCGGGGTCAATATTAAACGTTTTGCCAACCTCGCTGATGACCCGATCCACCGTGACCGAAACCGGCTGGTCGGACTGCATAACGTCCCGAATGGCGTTTTGAGCCAGCACCAGAGACGGCTCTTGCCCTTCAAACAGGTGATAGGCCTGCAGCTTTTTCACAACGCCCTCCAGCTGCCGGATATTGCTTTTGAGGTGATTGGCTATAAATTGACAGATTTCGTCCGGGATTTCAAAGTTCAAAAGCTCGGCCTTGCGCTTTAAAATGGCCATCCGGGTTTCAAAGTCGGGCGGCTGAATGTCCGCAAGCAGACCCATCTCAAAGCGATTGCGCACCCGCTCGGTCAGCGAAACCATGTCCTTGGGCGCCCGATCCGAGGTAAAGACGATTTGCTTTCCGGCACGGTACAAATAATCAAAGGTGTGAAAAAATTCCTCTTCGGTTTGCGGTTTGCCGATGATGAATTGTATATCGTCCATCAGCAGTACGTCGGCCGACCGATATTTTTCTTTAAAAGAGGCAATATGATCGGTAAACGAATGATCCTGCTTGTTTTTTTGTAAAGCTTCAATCAGCTCGGCGCCGAATTGCTCGGTGTTGGTATAAATGATCCGCGTGCGGGGACGCCGCCGTTTGATTTCGTTGAAAATGGCATAAAGCAGATGCGTTTTGCCAAGCCCCGAGTCCCCGTACAAAAAAAGAGGATTGTAGGTCTGCGAGGTATTGGTGGCAACCGAAACGCAGGCCGCATGAGCAAACTTGTTGGACGGGCCGACAATAAAAGAAGAAAAGGTATACTTGTATCCGCCGTTTAAAAAGAAATCCTCATTGTCCTCTCCGGCACGCAGCTGTGCCGGCGGCAGACGCTTGTAGCGGGAGGGCGGCTCGGTAAGCCCGTCCTCCGAGACGATCTCGACCGTAACGTCAAAGCCCAAAACCTCATAAAAAGCGTCCCGCAGCAGCTTGGAGTACTGCTCGGTGATGGTTTTTTTCTGAAAAACGGTCGGAATACTTAACGTAACGACCCCGTCCTCCAGACTGACCGGCTGCAGCACCTCAATCCAAAGATTATAAGCCACGCGGGAAAGCCGTTGATTTTCAATATACTCATTTTGAATGTGCTGCAAAACAAGCAGCCAAACGTCTCCGAACGAATCCATAAATTCCCTCCGGGGTCCGCATGCCGGACCCGATTTTTTTGTCCTTAAAAGTATTTTTATTATAGCATTTTTTGTAGATAATTTCAAGTCCAAACGGGGATATATTTCTAATAAGAAGGATTTTTTCGTTTTTTAGCTGTTTAAACCGTCAAAGACCAGCCAAAAGGCCCCCATGGACGGGAAACCTTTTTTGTAAAACAAAAATTTTTTCTCCACGGGCTTTCCCGTATCTTGTGGAAAACCTCCAGGGAAACAAAAAAAGACCCATTTGCTTGCGGGTTTCAAAAAAACCTCCCGGCAAACGAAAAGGAAATTTACAAAAAAATGATTGACTTTCTTTTGCGATTACGATATAATGCTATATTGCATAAGGATTATTTTCGGTCAGCCTTTTCGGCTGCATAAAACAGTATGATCCGTAGAAAAAATTGGGAGGAAATACCATGCTGAGAACTTATCAGCCCAAAAAGCTTCAGAGAAAGAAAGAACACGGCTTTATGAAGAGAATGGCTACCAAAAACGGCCGTAAAGTCTTAGCCCGGCGTCGCGCAAAGGGCAGAGCTCGTCTGAGCTATTAAGAAAGCCAAGGCCACTTGCTTTTATAAGTGGTCTTTTTCTCTTTCAGCGGCACCCCGGTTTGTTGAAATGCCTTTGTTATTTGAGGACAAAAATGAAAACGATTGTCAGTATCAAGCAAAACGCCCGGTTTCAGCGGCTTTATAAAAAAGGCCTTTGTCTGGTTTCGCCCTGCCTTGTCTGCTATATTCGGCGCACCGGGCGTCCCGGCATTGCGCTGGGGCTTACGGTGTCCAAAAAAATCGGCGGCGCCGTGCAGCGAAACCGCGCTAAGCGTGTGCTGCGGGTTGCGGCTCGGGCCGCGGCGGCACAAGGTCTTTCGGGCTGTGAAATGCTGTTGGTGGCACGGGGAAAAACGCCGCATATCAAAAGCACGCGCGCCTGTCGGGAGCTGTGTGAAATGCTTTCGCGCAGCGGCTTTTTGGCAGATGAAAAAGCGGGTAAAAACGAAACAACTCCCGAAAAAACGGGCAAAAACTCATGAAAAAGCTGATTTTGGCGCTCATCCGGTTTTATCGGCGGGCAATTTCCCCGCACAAAAAGGCCTGCTGTCGATTCCGGCCGACCTGTTCGACCTATGCGCTGCAGGCGGTGGAGCGGTTCGGCGCTTTGCGCGGTTCGCTGATGGCGGTTGCACGTGTTTTGCGCTGCAATCCGTTTTGTCGTCCGGGGTATGACCCGGTGCCGGAGCACTTTTGTTTGCGCAGCGGCGTCGGACGATATGAGGAGCCGTCGGTGTGTGACCGCTGCGAGCATCGCAGCCGGTGCGATCGGGAAAAATGTGTTTTGCCGCCGTCCGCGCAGGCAAAATAAAGGAGAAAAATTATGAATGAAATTATGCATATCATCGGGTATCCGTTAGGTTGGGTCATGTGGCTGGCCTACAAGGTCATTCCGATTTACCCGATCGCCCTGATCTTTTTCACGATTGTGACGCGGGCAGCCATGCTGCCGATGGCGATAAAACAGCAAAAAAACTCGGCGCATATGGCGCTGTTTAAGCCCAAGGTGGACGCAATTCGGAAACGGTACGCCAACAACCCGCAAAAAGCGCAGCAGGAGACGCAGAAGCTGTACGAGCGCGAAGGCTACAATCCGTTCGGCGGCTGCTCGTCCATGTTTATTCAACTGCCGGTTATTTACGGATTGATTGACGTGGTTTACCGTCCGATGACCCATCTTTTGCGGCTGTCCGGCAGCCTGATCACGCAGGTGCAGGAGATCATGACCGGCGCGGGCTGGGAGGCTTCTTCTGCACGGTCGATGAATATTCAGCTGGAAATGCTGCATGCCCTGCCGAAATACCGGGAGCAGGTGGTTGCCGGAGTCGGTCAGAGCGTTTACGATAAAATGAGCAGCCTGGACCTTAACCTGTTCGGGATGGACCTCGGCGCAACGCCGACCTGGGCATGGAATCTCCTGCTGCTGATTCCGATTTTTTCTCTGATAACGGCCATGGGGTCCTTTTACATTTCCATGAAGATGACCCAGGACGCAAGCAATACCCAGAGCAAGGGCTGTATGTTCGGCATGGTTTTCGGCATGCCGCTGTTGTCGGCGTATTTTTCCTTTGTGGTGCCGGCCGGCGTCGGATTTTATTGGATTATTTCCAATATCGTCGCCTGCGTACAGAGCATTGTTTTGCGGAAGATCATCACGCCGGAAAAGGTTGCGGCTCAAATGGAAAAGGACCGGGCGGCGGGCAAGGCTCGCAAAAAGTCCGGCTTTATGAGCAAAATGCTGCAGGCACAGGAGGCCGCGCTGGCACAGGGCGGCGCCTCCCAGGAGGAAGAGACTCTTTCGGAGGAAGAAAAAAAGGCCCTGGCGGAGGACCGGAAGCGGCAGGAGCTGTCCGACAAGGAAAAGCTTGCGCAGGCGCGTCGGCGGTACGCGGAAAAATACGGGGACGATTTTTCGGAATAGGAAACAGCGCCCTCTGCCGGAGCAGGGGCTGTAAATACGCGCCGGCAGTCGTCGGCGAGAGAGGTTGAAGAAGATGCAGGAACTTACTTTTAGTGGTAAAACAATCGAGCAGGCAATTGAAGCCGCTGCCCAGGACCTCGGCGTTGCGCAGGACGCGGTCCGTTATGAGGTGCTGGAGGAAGGGCACAAGGGTCTTTTTTCAAGACAGGATGCCGTTATCCGCATTTTGACGGATGCGCGCAAAGAACGGGCGCAACAGTTTATGGAGGCGGTGGTGGAGCACTTTCCGCTGCAGGGCGTGAGCGTTTCGGTTTCCGAGGAGGATCAGGTTCTTCGTATTGAGGTTTCGGGCGAAGACGCGTCCTACCTTATCGGCCGTCGCGGCGAAACCCTGAATGCGCTGCAATATCTTGCCGGACTGGTGGTCAACAACGGCGAAAACAAGTATTGCCGGGTGACCTTGAACATCAACGGTTACCGCGAAAAACGGGAAAAAACGCTGGAAGCTTTGGCGCGCCGGCTGGCCGGACAAGCTGTTCGGACAGGCCGCAGCGTTACGCTGGAGCCGATGGCGCCGTATGAGCGTCGCATTATTCATGCAACGGTGCAGCAGGTGGAGCATGCACAGTCCGCCTCCGTCGGAGAAGAGCCCAATCGTCGTGTGGTGATTTCAAGCGATCAGCCGCGCCCGCAGCGGGAGGACCGTCGGGACGGGCGCAGAGACCGGGGCGGCCGCAATCGCAGCCGCAGCGCGGAGCCGCGCCGTCAGCAAAACAGCGACAGTCTGATACAGGACGATTTTCTGACCTCCAGCTCAACCATTGAGGGCATGAAGAAAGAAAAAGCGCTTCGGGATGCCGCACTGCCGCTCTATACCAAGGTGGAGCTTGACTAAATCAAGTAGAACAGCAATCTTTTTTGCTGTTTTTCCACAACATCTTGTTCATAGCAAGCAGCACAAACGGCATATCAACGGATATGCCGTTTTTGTTTGCAGACAAGAAAGGGGACGTTATGGAACAGACGATTGCAGCAATTTCCACGGCGCTTTCGCCGGCAGCCGTCGGGATGATTCGCATTTCCGGATCGGCGGCGCTTCAGGTTGCAGATCGGGTCTTTTCTGCGCAGTCGGGCAAACGGCTTGAGTCCCTTTCGGGGTATTGCGCGCTGTATGGCAGCGTTCGGGACGAGGGGGGCGTTTTTGACCATGCGGTCGCGACCGTTTTTCGAGCGCCGAAAAGCTACACCGGCGAAAATGTAGCGGAAATCACGGTGCACGGCGGGCCGTATCTCGTGCGGCGTCTGCTGCGCGCGGTGCTTGCAAACGGGGCGCGATTGGCGCTTCCCGGTGAATTTACCCGGCGCGCCTTTGAAAACGGCAAAATGGATCTGACGCAGGCAGAGGCTGTCGGCGCGCTGATTTCGGCCGAGGGGCAGCAGCAGGCGTTGTCCGCACTGGAGGTTTGCGACGGGCGTCTTTCCAAAACCATAGACGGCTTGTACGACCGGCTGATTGTGCTGTTGGGGAAAATTGCCGCCTATTGCGATTATCCCGATGAGGACATCGTTGATGTTTCACGTGAAACGCTACAGGACGAGATTGACGGCGTCCGGGCGGCGCTGGATGAAATGCTGACGGGTTTTGACCGCGGCAGCGTTATTGCGCACGGCGTAGATACCGTGATTGTCGGCAGTCCCAACGTTGGCAAATCGACGCTGATGAATTTGCTGGCAGGCTATGAAAAGAGCATTGTCACCGACATTGCGGGGACTACCCGCGACATTGTGGAGGATACCGTTTCGGTCGGGGACTTTCAGCTGCGTCTTTCCGACACGGCCGGCTTGCGAAATACGGACGACCGTGTTGAGGCGGTCGGCGTCGATCGGGCGCGGAGTCGGCTGCGGCAGGCGGCGCTGGTCTTGGCGGTGTTTGACCTGTCGAGGCCGCTGTCAACAGAGGACCATGCGCTGCTCGGCAGTCTGAAGGGACGCAATGCGCTGGGCATTTTGAATAAAGAGGATCTTCCGGTGGCGGCAGACACGGCGCTGTTGGAACAAAGCTTTGAAAGGACGGTGCGCATTTCGGCGGCAAAGGGCACCGGGTCGCAGGACCTTCGGCAGGCGATTGCTGCCTGTCTGGAGCAGTACCATCTGAGCGGCAACGCGCGACTGCTGGTCAATGAACGGCAGTATGACTGCGCTCGGCGTGCGGCCGGCGAGCTTGAACAGGCTGCGCAGGCGGTCTGCCAAGGGCAGACGCCGGACATGGTCGGCATTTTGCTGGAGCAGGCGGCGCAATGTCTTGCCGAGCTGCGCGGTACCCGCGTCAGCGACGCGGTGGTCAATGAAATTTTTTCAAAGTTTTGTGTCGGCAAATAATTTCGCCGCCCGGCGCAGCGTGATAGCTGCGTCAAAGGGCGGCTTTTTCTTGGTAAAACACTCGCGCGGGGGCAGAAGCCCCCGCGCGGCAGGAGTAAGGGCTCCAAATCGGCCGGGCGCAGAAGCCCCCGCACAGCAGGAAAAAGGCCTCTAAATCGGCCGGGGGCAGAAGCCCCCGCGCAGCAGGAGCAAAGCTTCCAAATCGGCCGGGCGTAGAAGCCCCCGCGCAGCCGGGAGGAGGTATCCGCGGCACGCCGCGCGTGCCCCGGGCTGCGTTGAGAACGCTGTCGCGCCGCCGTCAATGGCAGCAACGGCAACGGCGGCAACCGAGGCAACGGCAACGGCGGCAACCGAGGCAGCGGCAATGGCGGCAACGGCAGCAATGGCAACAACGGCAACAACGGCAACGGCAGCAAACAAGGCACCGAAAAAACGGCGCGCTATGCGCAATCCTCCGGGGGTGTCGAGAAAACCATTGCGCAGCCGGGCGTAGAAGCCCCCGCGCAGCAGGAGAAAGGGCTCCAAATCGGCCGGGCGCGAAGACCCTGCGCGGCAGGAGTAAGGGCTCCAAATCGGCCGGGCGTAGAAGCCCCCGCGCAGCCGGGAGGAGATCCCCGCGGCACGCCGCGCGTGCCCCGGGTCGGTGCAATTAGGAATATGCCGGAAAAGACGCTGCGAACAGCGACAAATAAAGGGGAAATCATATGAGAAATTATCAGGTGGCAATTATCGGCGCGGGGCATGCCGGCGCCGAGGCGGCGCTGGCAGCTGCGCGGCTGGGCGTTCGGACGGCACTTTTTACCATGAATTTGGACGCAATTGCCAATATGCCCTGCAATCCGTCTATTGGCGGGACGGCCAAGGGACATTTGGTACGGGAAATTGACGCGCTGGGCGGCGAGATGGCCAAGGCGGCGGACGCCACCTTTTTACAAAGCCGTATGCTCAATCGCGGCAAAGGGCCGGCGGTGCATAGTCTGCGGGTTCAGTCGGATCGGGTGCGGTATCATGACTATATGAAGTCGGTTTTGGAACAGGAAAAAAATGTGGACCTGATTCAGGCCGAAATTGTGGAGCTGACGGTTGAAAACGGCCGGGTGACGGGTCTTTGCACCGCCTTGGGAGAGCGCTACACGGCGCAGACGGTCATTTTGGCGACCGGCACCTACTTAAAAGCAAAAATTCATGTTGGGGAAGCCAGCTATGACGGCGGCCCGGACGGGCACCTGGCGGCAAACGGCCTTTCGGCCAGTCTTGCGGCAGCCGGCGTGCTGCTTCGTCGATTCAAGACCGGGACGCCGGCGCGGGTACATCGGCGCAGCATTGATTTCGACAAGCTTGCGGTGCAGGCCGGGGACGAGCCGGTGGTGCCGATGTCGTTTGAAACCGAGGGGCCTCTTCATAATCGGGTCCTATGCCATATCGCGTATACCAATGCGCGCACCCATGAAATCATTCGCGGGGCCTTGAATCGGTCGCCGCTGTATTCCGGGCGGATTCACGGCGTCGGCCCGCGGTACTGCCCCAGTATTGAAGACAAGGTCGTCCGATTTTCCGAAAAGCCCCGACACCAGCTGTTTGTTGAGCCGATGGGAGAGAGCACCGAGGAAATGTACCTGCAGGGAATGTCTTCGTCGCTGCCGGTAGAGGTGCAGGAGGCCATGTATCGGTCGATCGAGGGACTGGAACGCGTCGAAATTATGCGAAACGCTTACGCAATCGAATATGATTGTTGCGACCCGACCCAACTGTTCCCAAGCTTGGAATTTAAAGAGATTCACGGTCTGTACGGGGCGGGACAGTTCAACGGCACCTCGGGCTACGAGGAGGCTGCTGCCCAGGGGCTGGTGGCCGGGATCAACGCGGCGCGCCGGGTCCAGGGCAAAGCGCCGGTGATTTTTCCGCGCAGTCAAAGCTATATCGGCACGCTGATTGACGACATTGTCACTAAGGGTTGCTCCGACCCGTATCGGATGATGACCTCGCGGTCGGAATACCGTCTGTATTTGCGGCAGGACAACGCCGACCTGCGGCTGACCCCGCTTGGGCATGAGATCGGACTGATTTCAGAGACGCGGTACGCCGCCTTTTGCCGAAAAAAAGAGGCTATTGCCGAGGAGATCGAGCGACTGCGGACAACCGGCCTTGCGCCGAGCGAACAGCTCAACGCTTTTTTGGTTTCACGTGAAACATCTCCGCTGCAAAACGGAGCGACGCTGGCCCAATTGCTGTGCCGGCCGCAGGTAACCTATGCCGAGCTGGCCCCGTTTGATTTGCAGCGGCCGGCGTTGCCGGCCGCGGTTTGGGAGCAGGCCGAAATAGCGCTGAAGTATGAGGGATATATCAAAAAACAAACGGCTCAAATCGAGCAGCTGCACCGGCTGGAGAAGCGGCTTTTGTCTCCGGACACCGATTATCGAAAAATCAGCGGGCTGCGATTGGAGGCGGCAGAAAAGCTGCAAAAAGTAAAACCCCTGTCTATCGGCCAGGCCGCGGGGATCTCGGGGGTCAACCCGGCGGACATTGCGGTTTTGATCATTTACACCGAAAAGGAGGCGGCGACGGATGCGTAATGCCGAGCTTTTACCGTTTGACCGGGCGTTTTTGACAAAGGCGGCGGCCGCTGTCGGCTTTCCGCTGACGCCGGAGCAAACCGACCGGTTGGCAGCATATTACGACTTTTTGACCGAGTACAACCAAAAGGTCAACCTAACCGCGGTGACGGATCCGCACGGGGTTGCCGTAACGCATTTTGCAGACAGCTTGACGCTGCTGCGCGCCGACCTGCCAAAGGGCGCGCGAATCGCCGATATCGGGGCGGGGGCGGGGTTTCCGTCGGTTCCGGTCGCGGTGTATCGGCCCGACCTGTCCTGGACGCTGATTGACAGCTTGGGCAAGCGCGTGACCTTTTTGCGGCAGCTGTCCGAAAAAATCGGTGTCCCTTATGAAGCGCTGCACCTGCGAGCCGAGGAGGCCGGCAGACAGGCACGGCTGCGAGAACAGTTTGACGCAGTTTGCGCGCGCGGAGTCGCACGACTGTATCTGCTGTGCGAGTATGCGCTGCCGTTGTTAAAGGTCGGGGGCCGATTGATTGCCATGAAGGGACCCGATCCTCAGGAGGAAATTGCGCAGGCGGCATACGCCGCCGAAAAACTGGGCGGAGCCTTTGAGCGCGTAGACACCTTTTCCTTGCCGGACGGCAGCGGCCGCAGCCTGGTGATTTTTCAAAAGACGTCGACAACACCGGCGCAATTTCCACGGGTTTCGGCAAAAATTGCGAAAAACCCTTTGATTTTGCCTTAAAAAACGAGAAAACGGTCGTATTTTGCGACCGAAAATGCTTGGAAAAAGCCTTTTGAGTGTGTTATGCTGAAAACGGAAAACACCTCAAAGGGGGAAGTAGAATGAAAAAAGACGTACAAACGCAGCTTTTCTCGGGAAATAAAATTTCAATGATCCGTCTTTCGGAAATAACGGTCGGGCCGGGACAGCCGCGTACCGTTTTTGATGAGCAGTCGATTGCGCGTCTGGCGGACAGCATTCGACAAAACGGCCTGCTGCAACCGCTTTCGGTTCGACAAATCGGTCGGCAGCAATATGAGCTGGTTGCCGGAGAGCGGAGACTTCGGGCGCTGCAGCAGCTCGGGTGCGCGTGCGCACCCTGTATCCGAATAGAGGCCGGCGAGCAGCGGGCGGCGGTGCTGTCGATTTTGGAAAATATTCAGCGCGAGGACTTGAGCGTTTTTGAACAGGCCGAGGGAATTGCCCGGCTGATTAGCCGTTGGGGGGTATCCCAGAGCGAGGCGGCACAACGGCTGGGACTATCACAGTCGGCGGTGGCCAATAAATTGAGGCTTTTGCAGTTGGGGGAGGCCGAGCGGGCCGTTGTTATCGAAAACGGGCTTAGTGAGCGGCACGCCCGGGCGGTCCTGCGGCTGCCGGACGGAAAGAGCCGGCTGGCGGCGCTGCGGTATATTGCGTCAAATCGGCTTCGAGTGGCGCAAAGCGAGCGCTACGTCGAGCGACTGATTGCCGGAGAAAACCGGGGCAAGACCCGGCTGGTTTTTAAGGATTTGCGGATTTTTACCAATACCATTCAGATGGCTGTTGAGACCATGCGCCGCAACGGGGTCATGGCGCGGGCGGTTCGAGGGGAGAACGAGGACTTTATTGAGTACACCATTCGGATTCCGAAGCCACAGACAGCCTTGCAAAAGGAAGGATAAAAATGGGAAAAACTTGTTGCTTTACCGGGCACCGAAACATCGCCAAGGAGGACGAGAAAACGCTGCGCGCCGCGATTCGGCAGGCGGTTGTGCAGTTGCTGGAGGAGGGCGTTACCGAGTTTCGGGTCGGGGGTGCGCTGGGGTTTGATATGATGGCTGCGGACGAGCTTTTCGGGCTGCGGGAGGGAAACCCACAGCTAAAGGTCCATATTTATGTGCCCTGTATGCAGCAGGACCGTTTTTACAGCGTCGAGGAAAAGAGCCGATACCATCGTCAAATTCAGGCGGCGGATAAGATTTTGTGCGTGTCCAAGGAGTATACGCGGCAGTGTATGCTCCAGCGCAATCAGGCCATGGTAAACGGCAGCGACGTTTGTGTGAGCTATCTGCGCCGGCAAAGCGGCGGAACGGCCTACACCGTGCGGTATGCGCAGCAAAAGGGCTGCCGAATTTTGGCGCTGTAAAAGGCACCGGCGCAAAAATGCCGACGCTTGTCGGGGCAGATGCCCGGGCGATTTAGCGGCTTTACAAAAAAGAAAAAAGAAGCGCCCCGGGCAAGGCCTTTGCCGCCTTGCCCGGGGCGCTTTTTTGTATGCGCTCGTCTTGACCCAAAACGGGGGGGTTGTTTGCAAGCCCTCCGCGCGCCGTGTGCTTTGGCGTGCCTCTTGACGGGGCAAAGCCGCTTTCCGGCGGCGGGGCTTTTTGCCGGCGCTTGCCGCACCGCCCGTCGCACTGCCCGTCGCACTGCCCGCCGCACCGCCTGCCGCACTGCTTGCCGCACCGCCTGCCGCTCTGCCTGCCGCACCGCCTTGCCGCACCGCCTGCTGCACCGCCTGCCGCACCGCCTGCTGCACCGCCTGCCGCGCCGCCTGCCGCTCTGCCTGTCGCGCTGCTTGC